>CAZXFE010000157.1:0-9484 GCA_964639795.1 uncultured Enterobacteriaceae bacterium
TATAGGTCGGGTTAGCGGAGCGTAGCCTGACCTACAGTGCACCATGTGCAAGGAGTACCCTCCTGCCGTGTCTACTCTGAAATTGTGCATTGTGTTATCACCGCTCCCCTTCGACAAGCCCAGGGCGAACGGAAAGAGAGTCGCCGACCAAGACCCGTTCGTGCTGAGCCCGTCGAAGCATTACCGCGTAGACGTGCACAATTCGATATAGCCACGGCACTCTGAAAAAAGGTGTTCTTTCACTGCAATCGAATTTCTCAGTCCACCCCTTTGTGCTGGCCACCGTCAACGATAATGTTGGTCCCCGTCACCCAACCAGCAGCCGGGCTAGCTATGAAGGCCACTACACGGGCCACTTCGTCCGGCTTCCCAAAACGACCAAACGGAATGGATTTGCGTACCTGCTCAAAATAGTCGGGCAAATTCTTTTCCACCCGATCCCAGGCGCCGCCTTCAAAATAAATGGAACCGGGTGAGACCGTATTGACGCGAACACCTACGCGGGCAAGGGCCTGGCCAAGGTCGTTGGTATAGGCAAGTAATGCAGCTTTGAGCGCACTATACGAATTGGGAGAACCGAAGTTTTCGAGTGCGGCTGTCGTACCAATAAAAATAACGCTACCAGCCACGGATTTTTCTAAAAACGGCTGAGCGGCCTCAACCCCGCGCACCGCGCCCATCATGTCAATCTGAAAGCTACGCTCCCAACCTTTCTCGTCCAGGCCGACCATGGCACTAACGTTGTGGACAAAGATATCCAAACCACCCAGCGTTTCAGCCGCCTCAGTAATAAAGGACTTATATTCATCTGCTTTGCTGACATCCACGGCTTTTGAGAAGACAGAAACACCCTTGGCTTTGAGCTCGTTTTCTGCCTCCAGCAGTCCTTCAGCTTTACGAGCACAGACCGCAAGGGATACACCTTCATCCGCTAAACGGTCGGCGATAGCTCGGCCAATACCTCGACTACCGCCCGTGACAATCGCTCTTTTTCCAGTGAGACCTAAATCCATACTGCTCTCCCTTTCTGGATGCTATTTTTTGCTCTCCTCCCATACCCTGACTATGATTACATGACCACTCGAGTAGTCACCCTAGAGTCCTCTTCATGCGCAACACACAAAGCACTTCGCACAACGCACGCCTAGAATAATCCTGATTTGGCCAAATGAACCTTGACCGCGCTCGGCCTCTTGCGCTACGTTTCTCCGGTCTGAGAATCTATTTAGTTGAGGAGGGCAGTACTATGGCGTATATGTTTGCACACATCAAACTGCGGCCGGGCAAGGTACAGAAGTTCACAGAGATGATTGGTTCACTTGCCCCGCTTCTGGAAAAGAACGGTGGCTGGAAGCTCCATGGGAGTTATTTCAACACCATTGGTCGTTTGAACACGGTTATTGACGTGTGGGAGATTCCTGACGCCAACTCAGTTCAGACCACTCTAGAAATCGCGTCTCAGGACCCCGAGTTTCAGAAATGGATACCTGTAGTTGAAGAATGTATCGAAGATGAAACCTTGCAGGTAATGTCGAAACTGCCGGTATAGGTAAAGGCGCTATTGGTGGGCTATTAAATACGTAGGGGTGATTCATAAACCGCCCCTACGTATTTTGTTCTCTACTTGCCCTTCATCTTATTCACAATCCACATGACGGGGTCGTAGTATTCGTCAACCACCCGTTCTTTGAGAGGAATGATGGCGTTGTCTGTGATGTGGATCCCCTCCGGACAGACTTCCGTACAGCATTTGGTGATGTTGCAATAACCGAGTCCTGCGTCTTCTTTCAACAGCTGCTTGCGATCTTCTTCATCTAGCGGGTGCATTTCTAAGGAGGCCATGCGGATAAACGAACGTGGGCCGGCAAAATTGGGTTTATTATCTTCGTGGTCACGGATAACGTGGCACACATCCTGGCACAGGAAACATTCAATACATTTGTGAAATTCCTGCACTCGGTCCACGTCTTCTTGATACATGCGTCGCGTGCCATCGGCGTCTTTTGCTTTCAGCTTGAGGGCCGGGATCTTCTTCGCCTTTTCATAATTGAACGATACGTCCGTCACCAGATCCCGGAGTAGAGGAAAGGCTTTAAGCGGTGAGAGCGTAATCGTTTCGCCCGGCTCAAAGAGATTCATCCGGGTCATGCACAGCAACCGAGGTTTGCCGTTGATCTCAGCACTGCACGAGCCGCACTTTCCAGCTTTGCAGTTCCAGCGCACCGCAAGGTCAGGCGCCTGCGTGGCCTGGATGGTGTGCAACACATCCAAAACGACCATCCCTTCCTGAGACGCTACCCGGTATTCCTTAAATTCGCCTTCTGAGGCGTCGCCGCGCCAGACTCGCATCGTGAATTCACTCGCCATTATTTACTCTCCTCAAATAGTTCTTTGAGATCGTCGGGCATGTCAGCCAGAGGCTCTTCGGACAGGCTGAACTCTCCATCTTTGCGACGCAACACAAGATTGATCTTGCCAAACTTGTCTGGATCAGGACCCGGATGGTCTTCTCGGGTGTGACCGCCCCGGCTCTCTTTCCGTTCAAGAGCCCCCATGGTTGTCGCCTCAGCCACAGTCAGTAGCGACTGCAAATCCAGAGCTAAATTCCAGCCTGGATTATACTGGCGGTGGCCTTCGACTGTAACCTTAGTCAAACGCTCTTTCAAACTCGCAATCTCAGTCTGCGCCTGCTTGAGTTCACTCTCGGTGCGGATAATACCGACCAGATTCTGCATGCATTCCTGGAGTGCCATGTGGATGGTATACGGATTTTCGCCGCCATCGTTATTAAATGGGGCGAGCAACTCTTGGGCGTGCTGTTCGATCTCGCCGTCATCTGGGCTGACATGGCCGCTAAGACTCTGTACGTATTGGGCGGCGGACAGCCCGGCTCGTCTGCCGAACACGATGAGGTCGGACAGCGAGTTACCACCTAAACGGTTGGCACCGTGCAAGCCGGCGGCGACTTCACCGGCTGCATACAGTCCCGGCACGGTTGTGGCGGTCGTCTCGGCTTCAACCCGAACGCCACCCATGATGTAGTGACAAGTCGGGCCGACTTCCATAGGCTCCTTGGTGATATCGACATCGGCCAGCTCTTTGAACTGATGGTGCATTGAGGGCAAACGGCGAGCAATATATTCGGCACCGCGCCGCGAAGCGATATCGAGGAAGACCCCGCCATGCGGGCTACCCCGCCCTGCCTTGACTTCAGCATTGATGGCACGGGCGACTTCGTCGCGCGGCAGTAAATCCGGCGTACGTCGATTGCTCTTATCTTCGTACCAAGCGTCGGCCTCTTCTTCCGTCTCCGCCGTCTCCGCCCGAAAATAGTCTGTAATATAGTCGAACATGAAGCGTTTGCCCTCCGAGTTCCTGAGGGTGCCGCCGTCACCGCGGACACCTTCGGTGACAAGGATGCCACGGACGCTGTTCGGCCAGACCATGCCGGTGGGATGAAACTGGATCATTTCCATATCGATCAAGTCGGCGCCTGCATTCGCCGCAAGCGTTGTCCCGTCACCGGTGTATTCCCACGAATTTGAGGTAAACTTCCAGGCTTTGCCCACCCCGCCGGTGGCAAGGATAGTCGCTTTTGATTTGAACGTGACAAACTTGCCGCTCTCACGCCAATACCCAAACGCACCACAGACGCGATCTCCGTCTTTAAGCAGACGTTGGATATTACACTCCATATAGACGTCGATACCATTGTGAACGGCGTGCTGCTGAAGAGTACGAATCATTTCCAGGCCGGTGCGATCGCCCACATGGGCGAGCCGAGCGTAGCGATGTCCGCCAAAGTCGCGCTGCAGGATGCGGCCGTCTTTGGTCCGATCAAAAAGTGCGCCCCACTCTTCGAGTTCCAGCACCCGGTCCGGCGCCTCCTGGGCGTGGATCTGGGCCATGCGCCAGTTGTTGAGCATTTTACCGCCGCGCATCGTGTCCCGGAAGTGGACCTTCCAGTTGTCCTCTTGGTAGACATTGCGCAGTGCCGCCGCGATACCGCCTTCGGCCATGACCGTGTGCGCCTTACCCAGCAGAGATTTACAGATGAGGGCAGTCTTGACACCAGCCGCTGAGGCTTCAATGGCGGCCCGTAGTCCTGCACCACCGGCACCAATCACAATGACATCGTATTCGTGTGTCTCGTACTTCTCGTTAGCCATCTTAGAAGAACCTCACGTCTGAAATATATCCCATAGATATACAGCGCACATAGACATCAGTCAGCATGACGCCAACCAGGCTGATCCAGGCAAACAGCATATGGTTTTCATTCAGGCGGCTGACCTGACGCCAGAGCTGAAGTCGGAGCGGCGATCGGGACAGCACGTCGAGTCCACCTCCACACAGATGACGGCAGGAATGACAGGAGAAAGAGTAGAGCGACAGAAATGTGGCGTTGGCAATCAGTACCAGCGTGCCCACGCCCATACCAAATTCGCTGCTTCCAGCCTCGGTTGGAAAACGGAAGGCGAGGAGAGCGTCCCACCACAGAAAAAGAACGACCAGCGTGGCAGCGTAGAAAAAATAGCGATGCAGGTTCTGCACGATCAGAGGAAAACGCGTTTCGCCGGTGTACTGGGCATGCCCGTCGCGAACGGCACAGGCGGGTGGCGACATCCAGAACGAACGATAATAGGCTTTGCGGTAGTAGTAACAGGTGAGTCGAAATCCGGCAGGCGCCCACAAAATAAGAATGGCAGGGGAGAGGGGCCAGTCGAATAGGCCCAGCGTCACATGCGCACAAGAGGTGCTTAAACATGGCGAATAAAACGGCGACAGATATGGCGCGACATAGTAGTGGTCATTCACCAGCGCCGCCCAGGTGGTGTAGATAATAAATGTTGACAGCATCCCAACTGTTATCGCCGGCTCGATCCACCACGCATCTATGCGCAGTGTTCTGTCGGTCGGCCCACCTCTATTCACAGCAACGGCTTGCTCACTCATAACCACAATCCCTCATATTACCGTTTAGATTATTCCACCGACGCATAAACATAGTCTACGCGTCGACACGCGCATACTTTCTGCGCCCCTCTTCATACAAGTCATTTCCATACACATCATTGATAACAATGCTGGGAAAATCTTCGACCACTAGACGCCGGATGGCTTCCGTTCCCAAATCCTCGTAGGCCACTACCTCTGCACTACGAATATATTTGGACAAGAGTGCCCCGGCGCCTCCGACCGCACCGAAGTAGACACAGGTATGCGCGCACATAGCCTCCCGCACTGCCTGCGAGCGCGCGCCTTTACCAATCATGCCCTTGAGGCCCGAAGCCATAAGCTTAGGTGCATACGTGTCCATGCGTCCACCCGTCGTTGGTCCAGCCGAACCGATCACCATACCTGGCCGTGGCGGCGTTGGACCCACGTAATATAGGACCTGTCCGTGCAGATCAATTGGGAGCGGCTGGTCGGCGTCCATGAGTTCAACTAACCGTTTGTGAGCGGCATCACGCGCGGTCAGCACAATACCGGACAGACGCACCTGGTCACCGACGTGTAGACCTTCAATATCCCTATTCGACAGCGGCGTGATCAAGGACCGAACTTCTTGTGTCGCCATCCGCACATCCTCCTCGTCTAAAGCACGGCGGCCTGGTGCCGGTGGGCGTGACACTCAAGGGTCACCGCCACGGGTATGCTGGCGATATGACACGGGTAGGTCTGAATGTGGATGGCAAACGCTGTGGTATCGCCACCATAACCTTGCGGTCCTATGCCAAGCGCATTCGCCGCGGCGAGGAGTTCTTGCTCAAGAGCGCCGAGTTCCGGAACTGGATTTGGCTTGCCGACTGCACGAAACAAAGCTCGCTTGGACAGCAAAGCTGCCTTCTCGAACGTTCCTCCGATCCCAACCCCAGCAATCAGGGGCGGGCAAGCATCAGGACCAGCGGTCCTGATACAGTCAAGAATAAACGCCTTGGCGCCTTCGACGCCCTCAGCAGGCGTGCACATTTTGTACTTGCTCCGGTTTTCACATCCGCCGCCTTTTGCCATCAGCATCAACGACAGCTGATCGCCAGGCACAAGCTGAGTGTGAACAACGGCCGGAGTATTATCGCCCGTATTCTTTCGATGAAAAGGGCCTTCAACAATAGATGCACGCAAATAGCCTTCAGTATAGCCCCGACTAACCCCCGCGTTTATCGCATCCTCCAACAACCCACCGTTAATGTGGACGTCCTGGCCGACATCGGCAAAACAAATGACAAACCCGGTGTCTTGGCAATACGGAATGCGCTCAGTCCGGGCAATCCGGGCATTCTCTTTGAACATGTTGAGGACTTGGCGACCGGCCGGCGAGCGTTCGGTGTCCAGTGCCCGGTCAAATGCGGCGAGCATATCCGGACCCAGCGTATAGTTTGCTTCCATGCACAGCTGGGAAATCGTGTCGGTAATCTGTTGGGCTTCAATCGTTCGCATAACTCTGAGAGGGCAGCTTCTCGCCTTAGATATCGAAAGATATCTGCCTTCAGCCCCTTTCCGCAAGATAAGAGTTCACGAGATATAATCCACGTTTGCATCACCTTTCATAATAAAGGTGCAAAGGGAGTGTATGCGAGATAATTTGCCGAAATCCACTAAATCTGTCTAGGCCAGGCTGGTCCCGAGAATCACACCATCTTGGCGGAAGATTCCAAGCGTGGTAAGGAGCTTGCCTGCAGCGGCAGTTCAATAAGCGGCCCGCGCGGCCAAATTGAATCCAGATAGAAAATAGACACCCAACGAAAAACACAGATATTGCACAGGAGGAGCTGATGAGCGACCAACCACGAACCCGAACGGAAACTGACAGCATGGGGGCCATAGAGGTAGCGGCCGACCGCTATTGGGGAGCGCAAACCGAACGCTCGCGCAACAATTTTCCGATTGGAATAGAACGCTTTCGTTTTACCCGGCCAATCATCCGCGCCCTGGGCGTGCTCAAAAAAGGCGCGGCGCTGGCCAATGGTGAACTCGGTCAGCTGCCCCAAGAAAAAGTCGATCTCATCGTTCAGGCTGCAGACGAGGTCATCTCCGGACAGCTCGACGACCACTTTCCCTTAGTCGTCTTTCAGACCGGCTCAGGCACACAGACCAATATGAACTCTAACGAAGTTATCTCTAACCGAGCCATAGAGCTGGCCGGAGGCGAGATGGGGTCAAAGAAGCCGATTCATCCCAATGACGACGTCAATCGAGGCCAAAGCTCTAACGACACCTTTCCCACCGCTATGCACATCGCCGCCGTCGAGCAGTTCGAAGACGTGCTGCTTCCTGCCGTAAGCCGGCTACGTGATACACTCCATACGAAGGCGGAGCAGTTTCGCGACGTGGTCAAAGTCGGACGCACGCATCTGCAGGACGCCACGCCGATTACCTTAGGCCAAGAGATCAGCGGCTGGGTGGCCCAACTGGACGGGACGCTTGCCGACGTCCGGCGCACCATCCCTAGCTTGTATGAGTTGGCAATAGGCGGTACCGCCGTGGGGACTGGCTTAAACGCGCATGCTCAATTCGGGGATTTGGCCGCTGCCAAGATGGCGGCAGAGACGGGCCGTCCGTTTATGTCAGCGGCTAATAAATTTGCGTCTCTGTCTGCCCATGACGCGATGGTCACGGCGAGTGCCTCATTACGTACCCTGGCCGGAGCGCTGATGAAGATTGCCAATGACGTGCGTTGGTTGGCTTCCGGACCGCGGGCCGGGATAGGTGAGATTCTGATCCCGGAGAATGAGCCAGGCTCATCCATCATGCCCGGCAAGGTGAACCCAACTCAGTCTGAGGCCATGACCATGGTAGCGGTACAGGTGTTTGGCAATGATGCAGCCGTAGCCTTTGGCGGCTCCCAGGGCAACTTTCAGCTCAACGTCTTTAAGCCGGTGATGGTGCATAATCTCCTTGAGTCTGTCCAGCTAATTGCAGACGCCTGCGGCGCATTTAACGATCACTGCGCGGTGGGCATCGAACCCAACACGCCTCGGATTGAGGAGCATCTGCGCGATTCGCTGATGATCGTAACCGCGCTCAACCCACACATCGGCTATGAGAAGGCGGCCGAGATCGCTAAGAAAGCGCATAAAGACGGCAGCGGTCTGCGCGAGGCGGCCCTGTCCCTTGGGCATCTCAGCCCCGAGCAATTTGATGAGTGGGTCCGGCCAGCCGATATGACAAAGCCCAAAGGCTAGAGGCGGTATCCTTGGAGATAGTATTATTCGTGTAGGGGCGGGGCTAGATCGTCATTCAGACGCTGCGGTTCTTCAAACCGTTGAATGGCCCGTTCCTGCAGCTCCTGGAAATAGCGTTCCTGTCCGTGCTGGTGCTCTACTTGCCGATGCCACGCCAGACTACCCTGTTCTCCGCCGGGCGCCGGGGCATCTTGCGGCAAGCGGGCTGTGGCAAAAGAGAGCGCAATAACGGCCAGGACGAAGACAAGGAGGAGTGTGTTCATACCGATGCAAATTGTACTGGTGTTCCTTGGAGTAGACCAGTCATTTTGTGATCTCATACGCGGTCACAGATTTTCAATCGCGACCTATGGGTAGCCCCCATTCCCCCGCAACGCCTTTTTTACGTCCGATGTCTGTTATCGTTTTTACGTACGGCTCCCGACGGACGTATAGTTTGAGCGCTCGCGCCCCGCTAACAAAATCAGTCCCGTCATATATTCTCAGGACAGTCCCGGGCTGATTGTCCGTATACCGGCATAGGTGTTTCCCGATTTTTCTAAACATCCGTGTCTCAGGATATGGTTACACGCCCATCTCCGATACATTCCACCTGAAAATATCTAGAGTATAATTGCCTGCCTCGTCAATGTCTGTATGAACTGGCAGCTCACTCAGTATGGTATGTCTTGTCAAAGTCGCATACTATGCTTTGGCTGCCTTTAAGTGAATCAGCCCTAAAAAACACACAGGAGACCCGACGATGCAAATACGCGCCGTAGCGCTGACCTCGACACTTGTGTTTGTCACCGTTGTAGCCATCGGCTGCCTGTTTCCTGCTGCCGCCTATCCCTTCGGTGGCGTTGGCGCCGGAGTGGGAGGCGTCGGGACGGGCGGGTCCAGCGCGGGGGCCGAAAACTCCCGCTGGCCGATACAGGTAAAACTCGAAGGCTTTCTACATTTCATGCCGGCTGCTAGTCAACGGCCCGAGCTCGATCAGGTCACCCTGCAAATTGCAAAGTATGGCGAGACCCTCCCGTTTGCACTCGTCGCAATTGAAGCCGTAGATTTGCCCCGAATAACTGCCCGCCGGCTATTGAAAATCGTGCAAAAGTGGCAGGTCAATTTCGATATCATCGGGCCCGATCACTTGTTGTCTGAAGTGGCCCAGGCTATGCCCGGGACCCCGCTGACCATTATCGGCTACCTTGTGCCACGCAGGCGAACATTCCAGCTCTGGAGCGTGGAGGGCTTCGGGTTTCAGACGCCGGGTAGCGAACAGCAAGCCGAGTTGCTGTTTGAGAAAGAGGTGGTCTCGC
>CAZXFE010000158.1:0-9306 GCA_964639795.1 uncultured Enterobacteriaceae bacterium
GACAGGGCTGCTGCATTCGGCATACAATCTTTTTTGAGGGACACTGATGCATACCCAACACACCAGCGACGGTAGTAACGGAGCACACTTTTCCTGGCCTAGCGAGGGCGCAACGCGGGTTCCGTATCAGGTTTTTTTTGATCCGGATATTTACGCCCGAGAGCAGGCAAAACTCTTCAGGGGCCAGACGTGGAATTATGTCGCGCTCGAAGCTGAGGTTGCCAAACCCGGGGATTTCAAATCGACTTTTATCGGCGACACGCCCATTGTTGTCACGCGCGATAAAGAAGGCGGGCTGCAGGCGTTTGTGAACCGCTGTGCCCACCGGGGCGCGATGGTCTGTCGCGAGCTGTCCGGCAATCGTCCCACTCACACCTGCATTTACCACCAGTGGAGTTATGATCTCAAGGGTAATCTGATTGGGGTGCCCTTTAAGAAAGGCATTGGCGGGGTGGGTGGCTATGGCCCAGATTTTGATCTATCCCAGCATACCCTCCAGAAGCTCCGGGTCACTGCCTACCGCGGACTCGTCTTTGCAACTTTCAGCCAGGAAGTTGAGCTGATTGAAGACTATTTGAGTCCTGTTATGTGTGAGTGGCTAGATCGGCTCTTTGACCGGCCTGTGCAGGTGCTGGGATACACGCGTCAATCTGTGAACGCCAACTGGAAGCTATACTTCGAAAACGTTAAAGACCCCTACCACGCCAGTCTGCTACATGTGTTCCATGCCACGTTTGGGCTGTATCGTTCGTCTCAAGCTGGTGGCGTGATTATGGACGAGCACTCTCGACACGACGTGCTGCACGCCGAGCCCAGGGCGCAAGAGGATATGTCTGCGTATGAATCCGGGCTGCATAGCTATCAGGAGGGGTATAAGCTGGCAGATCCCTCTGTGCTCAAAGGTCGTCCCGAATTTGAGGGCCTGTTTATCCAGACCATCTTTCCTTGCCTTATTGTTCAGCAGATCTCGAACACATTGGCGGTCCGGCAGGTCCTGCCCAAAGCGCCGGATCGGTTCGAGTTGATCTTTACGTATTTCGGTTATGAGGATGACGACGAAGAAATGCGTGAGATTCGTTTGAAACAGGCTAACTTGGTCGGCCCAGCCGGACTGATTTCTATGGAAGACGGATACGCCGCTGAGCTCGTGCAGCAGTCGGTCACTGGTGACTGCAGTGCAGCCTCGTTTGTTGAAATGGGTGGAACCGACATCGCGAGCGAAGAGAGCCTGGTAACAGAAACTGCCATTCGCGGTTTTTGGGGCTATTACCGTGATGCAATGGGCTTTCAGTCCAAAGCATAAACGGAGGAGTCATTAGCGGGATGAACGCCATTGAAACACGCTTTGCGGTCGAAGACCTGCTGCATGCCTATGTCGATTGCCTGGACCATAACCGTCTTGAGGAATGGCCGGATTTTTTTGTCGAAGACTGTCTCTACCAGATCATCCCGCATGAGAATGCATCTCAGGATTTACCGATCTCGCTCATCTATTGCGACAGTCGCGGTATGCTGCATGATCGCGTGACGGCTCATCGCAAAGCGAACTATTATGCACCGCATTTATATCGACACATCGTCAGCGGGGTGCGGGTTCTCAGTGAAGACAAGGGTGTGGTCTCCGCCCAGGCAAACTACGTCGTACTGCAGACGCATCTTGATCCGATCGACTACGGCAGCACTGAAGTGTATACCGCTGGAGAATATCGAGATAAAATCATTTTCAGCGATGGCGTGGCCAAGCTGAAAGAGAAGATCGTTGTCGTTGACACGAGTCGTATTTCGTCACTGTTGGCAACGCCGTTGTAAATCAAGCAATCATGTCATCGTCATTCTGAGTCTTAGGATAGGGCAGGTTTCAAACCCGCCTCTCTTTTTTGACTCAAAGGAAAAGGGAAAAGGGATGGACAAGCAAACGAGCGATACAACGGAAACACAATTCGAACAAGAGTCACAGGAATCTTATGACTGGCCACAACTGATAGAGGAGCTGAACCGCCGTTTAAAATTGCGTGCGACGCCGATTGGTATGAAATGGTTTCGTACGGTGGAGGAAATGGAGGCGATCCCAAGAATCCGGCGCCCCAAAGATATTCATACGGCTGACCAGATCGTGGGGCAGGCGGCGCGGCTTAATTGGACAGTCGGCCTCACTGTTAATGATCTGGTCGGGACACAGTGTGCTGCTGTGCTTGGTTTGGGGCAACAGGATGAGGAGTGGCGCTGCGGCAAAAACATGGCTGGGGTTTGGTTTTCCACGCAAGAGGACTCAGCTGCACATCAGCAAGCCATGGACGTTGTGCCTTATGGGCACTATCAGGCGATCGCTGTCTCGCCGCTCGTGTCCGGCCGTCTGAATCCACCCGATATCTGTCTGATCTACGCCACGCCTGCTCAGATGATTCTCTTGGTTAATGGTCTGCAGTGGAGTGGCTATAAAAAAATGCAGTGGGGCAGTGTGGGTGAGTCCGCCTGCGCGGACTCCTGGGGTAGGGCGAAAATTACGGGTGAACCCAGTCTGTCGATCCCATGTTATGCCGAGCGTCGTTACGGCGGAGTTCTGGAGGACGAATTGTTGATGGCTCTGCCGCCTCGGTATCTCCCAAATGCACTGGAAGGCCTCGCCCGCTTAGCCAAGAACGGATTGTATTACCCCATTCCTCAATATGGCATACAGAGCGACGCCCGCGCGGGACTGGGTGTCAGTTATAGTAATATGAATAAAAAATAGTTGGGCGGGCGCGTTTCTGAACTCTGCTCTGCCCCTTCTAGGCTACGCGATTGATTACTCGTAGCTTTCAAAAGTCTGCGGAGACTGGCGCACGGCTCGCTTTCCCGCTCCCCACACAATCCCCAAAGAAATTACGGTCCATATTCCAGCCCAGATAAATGCGGGAATGGCGGTCATCTCAGCCAGAATGACCGCATCCGTGCGTGCGCCGATAAATAAGAAGTCGGTCAAGTCATACACGGCATACAGCGAACTGGTCACCGCAAGGATATCGATAATGTAATGGGTGCCAGGAAAAGGTCGGCGTGACAGAAAAGCGAATGCCGCTGCTGTGCACAGGCCAAAAGCTAGCCCAAATCCGTTACGAACAAAGAAGATCGTGATCAGGCCAAAAAAGATTGCTAGCCCAAAGAAAACGGCCGAAGCCCATTCCTCCCGCGTTGAGAGCAATAAGAGAAATCCGCCGAAGAGCGCGCTGCCGATATAGCCCGCTGCAGCAATGAAGAGCGAATTCCCGCCGGCGTGCTGGACATAGCCGGACTGCCACGGTGTTACGACCATAGACACAACCCGACCGCCGGTAAAGATTGTCGTCAGGGCGTGGCTGGCTTCGTGGATAAAGACGACAAATATCTTGATCGGATATAGAAAAGGCGTGTGCCAGAATACCAGAGACAGGAAACCGATGACGACAAAGATGAGGAACTGGCGATGGTTGAATTGATGAGTGTCTGACATAGATATATCCAGAGTTTTCAAGCGGTTCTCAGTCCTATGGGTCCTCTGATATAGCCATAGGAAATGTTTAGTGGCAAACGCCGTGAACCACGGGGACCTATCGGGCAAACCCATGAGAGCTTCGTGGCTATAGCGCACGTAACCATACTGAAGGAGGAACCCTATGGATATTCAAGGAACGTGTGATCCGAAATTTCAACTTATTCGTGACGAATTTGAGCGTAACTTTCGGGAACGTGGCGAGGTCGGAGCATCCGTCAGTGTGACTGTACAGGGGCAGACGGTTGTAGACCTGTGGGGCGGGGTTGCCAACAAAGACACAGGAACGGCGTGGAATGAAGATAGCGTCAGCATCGTGTTCTCGTCGACCAAAGGTGCAACCGCCTTTTGCGCCCATGTATTGGCTTCCCGAGGCCAGCTCGATCTTGACGCGCCGGTAGCCGAATACTGGCCCAATTTTGCCCAAGCCGGCAAAGGGCACATCCCCGTCAAAATGTTGCTCAACCATCAGGCCGGCTTGCCTGGGATTCGTAAACCACTGCCTGATGGTGCTTTTTATAATTGGAACACCATGGTGAGTGCGTTAGCAGCAGAGGAACCTTTTTGGGAGCCCGGCACGCGCAATGGCTATCATGGCCTGACCTTCGGCTGGCTGATCGGAGAGGTAGTTCGCCAAGCATCGGGGAAGTCCCTCGGTGCATTTTTCCAAGAGGAGATCGCCGGGCCGTTGGGAATTGATTTTTGGATCGGCCTGCCCGAGGGCTATGAGTCTCGTGTGGCACGTATGATTTCTCCCGAAATGGACCCCAACAATCCGTTTGTTGCGGCTATGGCCGACCAAAGCTCCATTCAGTCCCTCATGTTCCTCAATACTGGTGGCTATATGACCAAGCCGGACTATGACTCGCCGGCGGCTCATGCGGCTCAGATTGGTGGGGCAGGTGGCATTACCAATGCCCGCGGTTTGGCGGGCATGTATGCACCTCTTGCATGTGGCGGCAGTCTGAATGGAAAGGAATATGTGAGTGCCGATACCTTAGCCCGGATGGGGGCTATCGCGTCTGCAACCGGACGCGATGTCGTGCTGCTTATTCCGAGTCGTTTCTCGCTGGGGTTTATGAAAACGATGGACAATCGAAAGCATCTGCAAGGTTATCAGGATAGCGTTATTATTGGCGAAGATGCTTTCGGCCATGCCGGCTTTGGAGGCTCGCTAGGTTTTGCTGACCCAAGAAACGAAATGTCTCTCGGCTATACGATGAATATGATGGGTCAGGGGACCGGCCTGAACGAACGTGGCCAAGGGCTGGTGGATGCGGCCTATCGTTCTCTGGGTTGTGAGTCGAACGCCTCTGGGGGCTGGTGCTGAGCTGGGGACAGGAGATGATGAGCAAGGCGCATTTGTAGTCGGTGCAGCCAGGAGGCTTCCTATCGGGATTATGTCGAGGGCATGGGCTATACTGATATTTCCGATGTGAAAGATCGCAAGTATTTTTACATAGTCTATGTTCGGACCCCCGGGTGGAACATTATTTGAAGCCGCGAATTCTATGGCCGATGGCTTCTTTATCGATGAACCCCAGCAGGACCTTCGCAAAGACTTTCAATTGCCGTCCTGGTATGAGGACCGTCGCCAAGAGATTATTGGTGCGCTAGAACCGATTGAATACTAGGCTTTTGCCTATTTGGTGAGGAGGTCTGATGGTACGCTTTACTGGAGTTAATCATCTTGCATTCGTGACTGGCGACATGGACACGACTGTCCGCTTTTGGCGTGACTTGCTTGGCATGCGGCTGGTTGCCACGATTGGAGAGCAAGGCTTTCGACATTATTTCTTTGAGCTATCCGAGACTGACACGGTCGCCTTTTTTGAATGGGACGGGGCGGAGCCTGTGCCGGAGAAACGCCACGGAGTGGCTTTCCGTGGCCCGATTGCGTTTGACCATGTGGCGTTTGGTCTAGAATCAGCAAACGAACTATGGGAACTCAGGGATAAGCTGCTGGCAGCTGGGTATGAAGTCTCCGGTCCTATTGATCATGGATTTATTCATTCGATTTATGCGTTTGACCCCAACGGCATTCCCATTGAGTTTAGCTATAATGTGCCTGGTATTGATATCCGTAAGAGGCCTGTCTTTGGTGACAAAGATCCCGCAGTAACTGCGCAAGAAGGTGCGGATCCACAACCGGACGTATGGCCCGCCGTCTTACGGCCCACCCCGCCTGAGCAGCGAACGATCAAAAAAGGTGCAGGGGGTGAGTTAGGGCCGTATCGTCAGAAAGAAGCGCAGTAGATCGGGCTCTTCGGTAGTCGAGAGGTGTTGTCTGGAACGGACTACAAGGCCGCGATCGGTGCGGCGAGCTCTTGCTCAACGTGTGGATTAACAATTGGATCGGCGCTAAGGTCCATGTCTTCAGCCGTCCGCATTGTCCCAATGACCCAGTCTGCCAGCACGTTCACCACATTGAGATTCTGGTAGGGATAGCGGTGGTGAATGTAATGATGTGTGTTCACGAATTTGAAGGCGCGGGTGCGTTCGATCCAGCGGTTACTTGGTACATGCATACAAAAGTGCATATACTCATACAGCATATAATCGCCCGTTAGCCCAAGGAGACCGCCAACAAAGACAGACCAGCCAAACAGCCAGCCTAGGCCCAGTAACATCGGCAAATGAAGTCCGATGAGAAGCGGAGCATTCCACCATGCAAACTTGACCTTTTTTACGTCAACTCCAGGCTGGATATGGTAGGTTGGGTCCGCGCGGAAGAGGCCGTGATGGACCAATGCATGCGCGTGGAAGGAATAGGGCAAAGTCAGTGTGTGCATTAAATATTTATGCAACGCCCATTCGAAAAAACTGGCATACAAAACGATTCCAATAAACCCGGCCGTACCTTTCACCAGTCCCCAGAGGAATAGTTCAAGAGTCAATGTTTGCCACCTTTCCCGTATGGCGTCCTGCTCCTCACCTTCCAACTCCTGGCCGAGGAACGACTCCGCGGGGACGCTATTTTTCTAATATGTATGCTGTTGAGTATGAAGTCCTGCTTGTATAGAGAAAAGCCGCCTACCTGGCAATAGCCTATTTTGTAAGCATGCCAGATTGCAGTGCGACTAATTCAAGTATAACTGACTCCCTTTCCTAAGTCCCGGCCGAGATCATACTTGACGCTGAAAAATAACTTGCCTAAAGGATGGGGACGCTTCATACGTCTCAGGGAGAAATCTTATTATGTCCGCACCAGATGCTGCTTCATCATCATTACCGATGCACGACTACTTTGTTGTCTCAGCAGACTGCCATGTGCTTGAGCCGCCAGATCTGTGGGAGAAGCGGATTGAGGCGAAGTTTCGTCACCGGATTCCGCGACTGGAGGTTGATGCGAACGGCCGGAAATGGCTGGTGGTTGAAGGTCAGGGGAAAAAGGGCATCCGTGACTTCACTCTGGACGGAGAAGATTTAGAACGTGCAAAAGGTGGAAGCTTTGATCTTGCCAAGCGCTGTCTGGATCTGGATCGAGATGGCATTGATGCGGAAGTCATCTACCCAAACCGTGGTCTTCTGATGTGGACGTCGCCTGATACGGTCATGCAAACCGCCATGTGTAGGGTTTGGAACGACTGGGCGATTGAAGTCTTTGGGCCGTCCCAACAACACTCGGTGCCGACCGCGGCAATCGCCCCACAGGACGTTAATGCTGCGGTGCAAGAAGTGCAACGTGTGGCCAAAAAAGGTTATAAGACCGTCTTCTTACCGGTTACTGTCCCGGAGCAGCCGTATAATCTGACGCTATACGACCCCTTGTGGGCAGCCATACAGGAGACCGGCATGCCGATTAGTTTCCATGTCGGGACGGGCAAAGACCCACGCACGGCAACCGGGAATGGTGGCGCAATCATCAACTACGTTGTGCACGCATTGTCTACGGCTATCGATCCGGTTGTTCACCTGTGTGCGTCCGGCGTCTTGGAACGCTTTCCGGAGCTCAAATTTGTGACGGTCGAGGCCGGCATAGGCTGGCTCGCCTGGACGCTGTGGGTCATGGACGAAGGCTTCAAAAAACATCACTTCTGGATCTCTCCCAAGCTGCCGATGCTGCCGAGCGAATATTTCAGACGTCAAGGCTATGCAACCTTTCAGGATGATCCGATTGGGCTGGAAACGCGTAAATGGATTGGTACGGATCGCTTGCTGTGGGGCGATGACTATCCTCATCATGAAGGCACCTGGCCACGATCTCAGGAGGCGATAGATCGGACCATGGGTGATCTCACCAAAGCAGAACGACGTCAAGTTCTGGGGCTTAATGCGGCTAAGTTGTACGGTTTCGATATCCCCGTTGACAAACGTAACGCCGGGGGAATGTAGGCGTGAGTGTTGCAGGCATTGAAACACTGCGCATGGACTGGGGCGAAGCCGACAAAGCTCCGGCAGATCGTAAACGCTGGCTTGGGGCATGGCTGGTCTCGCGGGATGGAGAAGAAGCCGATTATTTCTACGACGGCCCTGGTGGCCAGGAAACCTCACATGCGGTCCCACCCGAGGCGATTGGATTCCGCCTGCGTTGGTATCCAGGTGAGAACGAGGTCGTTGTCAACCTCGAACTTGGTCCTATGGCCAGTGTCGTAGACGACTATTTCTTTGGTGATCGGGCTGGCCTACTACTCGCTGTGACCGCACTCGATTTGTTGCCTGAGCAACGCTAGAGCGACCGCACGAGTAATGTCGGGCTTTCAAGGTTACTGCAGATTGCGCCGAGACATGGCATTACGATTTTTGGTCGTGATCCGCGCAGCGTGGACACGGATCCGGAGTAGGATAGCGGAACTTCGTATAGGACGGGGGTGCGTGTTGGCTGTTCTCTTTCTCTTCTTGTCTCGACTAGATGGGTATAAGAACTAAACAAGATTCATGGCTCTTTTGACGCGAGTCTAATTTTCTGCTTGACAAGCAAAAAAGAAAAAAACCTAGTGATATCCTCAGTTTTGGTTTCGTCTCAATCGATCAGGCCAAGAAGTTGAATTGTGGGCGGCTCAAAAAATGTCGGGGTTTGACATTTGTGCCAAAGAATACGGAGGTTTGTCCCGGTCTAGCGCTTCTGTTAGGAGGAGGGCCGGTTCAGTAGCCATCAGTAGCCAAAGGAGGCGGCTATGTCGGATATCTCAAAATTGCCGAAATTTTCAGACCTTCCAAAGGTAGGCCAGACTGAAGAACGGCATACATGGGGGGTGCTTGGTCCGGACAACCAACTCGGGTCCGTAAACTTGCTCACGCCAGCGGGTCAAGCAAGCCGTGACGCTTGTTCGTACTGGGATGGTATTTAACTTGAGCCTACCTCTAAATTTCCCGTTTACGTTGTACGGTGGGTTTCGTGGTGAAGGTTACCGACATCATATTGAAGTCGGTCGCGGTGGTCGCGACGACTATGTGGATAATTTTGCCATGCAGGGCTCCAGCCAGTGGGATAGCCTACCTCATATTCGGTTTCGTGAGTTTGGTTATTACGGCGGGCGTCAAGATGCAGACCTGGATGAAAAGGGCGAGCTGGGCATTGAACACTGGGCGCAGCACGGAATAGTCGGGCGCGGGGTGTTGCTGGACGCGGCGCGGTATATGGAACAGCACAGCACTCCGCTCGATATGACAAAAAAGTTTGAGATGGATGGTGGGTTTCTCGAACAGGTCGCTCAAGAGCAAAAGGTTGAGCACCAACCCGGTGATATTCTTGTGCTCAGGACCGGATGGCTAAGCTGGTACAAAAGCCTTGACGACGCGGGACGTGAAGCATTACGCGGAAGCCTGGAGCCTGGAGAAGGCGGCCATGCATGCCC
>CAZXFE010000159.1:0-9270 GCA_964639795.1 uncultured Enterobacteriaceae bacterium
TGCCTGTCCCGGCTGCTCATTGCCGGGGTGCAAACCGTCAAATATCTCGCCCCGGATGAATGGGGAGGGATGGTCACGCATATGCACGCCCTGCCGAAAGCGTGGGCGCATTTAGCGGAAGGCCGTACGTTTGTCTTAGGCGATGGGTCAGAGGAACTCCGCTAGCTCGCGCGTGACCTCTTTCTCCTGAATCTCGACACGTTGCGAAAAAAGCTCTGGGATCGGTGAAATTCGCTCCGGACTATTATGACGTTGGGATGCGTAATACTTTCCCGGCCTGGATGCGACGGCTGCGGAGCTTGTTGACCCGCATCAACGTAGAAATCTTTGTGTGATACCGACGCGCGATACCGCCTAACGTATCCCCCCATCGAACGCGATACCGTGTGGTTCCTCCCCGGCCTGAAGCTGGAATGCGTAAAGTTGTGCCGGTATTAATGCGCGTATTGCGTAACCCGTTCGCAATCCTTAGAGCGGCAACGGTCGTGTGATGACGACGCGCAATTTTTCCAAGCGAATCTCCCCTGCGCACAGTATATTTACGGTATTTTCGAGCGCTTTCTCGCCATGTCGTCTTTCCCCCAGAAGTAGACCGAGTACGGACTGTCGTTGCCTTGTTAGACACTGCTCGCGTACCCGGCGTTGCTACAAGTATGGTTGAGACCGAGACCTTCTTTCCGACGGGCAGGGGATGTAAATGCCACAGATCGTTATTTTGGTGGAAGATCTGGGGATCGATCCGAAAGACGCTAGCCAGCACGTCAGGCGCGTCTCCAATGCGAGTCGTGTAAACAAGATTGTTTGCACCCAGTTTCGTAAGATATTGCGGCCTTGTGGCGGGAAAGGCGACCAGCATGCCCGCCCGCAGTGATCGTTTTGCCAGCATAGGATTGTACAAGCGCAGCGCAACAGGCGACAGTTCTACCACACGTGCCAGCGATTCCCACGACTCTTTATCCTGGACTGTGCGGAGTTTCAACTGTTCGGCCTGTCTACGCACCTCAGGTTCGTACTCGCGCAAAACAGATCTATAATGTCCTACACCAACGATATACCGTAGTGTTCTGAATCGGAGTGGCTGATCTTCCTCAACCCGGTCCGGCCCCACCGAGTAGGCCGCCAGTACATAATCCTCACGCACAAACTGATTTTGCAACTGCGCAATATATTTCATTCCGGCATCAACATTGGCCTCAACGCCCAGAAGCCGATGCAGGCCGGGTGAGAGCTGAAAATAACCAACATCGCCATCAGAAGAGACCCAACCGGCGTTACCACCTGATTCCTGCAGAATAACAGCCCGTGCCAGGCGATGATCGACCCCATAGCGAGCCGCATAGGTGAAGAGTTCGCCGTCAACCTCAATTGTCTTGCGGTACATGCCTAAGAGCGCAGGGGAGATTTTCGCTGCAGCCCAGACCGACTGGCCCCAAAGCAGACCGCTCAGAAACACCATCCACCAAAACATCCTTCATCCTCCGAGTGTTACTGAGTCAAGCGGTCAGTCTATCAAGGATCATGTCTCAGAGACAAGGATGTCTGTCATAATTCTCGACATTCTCGATAATTTCCTCCTTGGGCTTGATCCTTGTATAATAACGCATACATTCTTTCGAAACTGTTCGCGTCGATTTTCTGATTACGAGTCAGCCAAAACATCTGCATAGAAAGAAGTTGTTGTAGTGGCCGAACTGTTTACGGCATTGCATACCGATCATTCGGTTTCTTACCTCACGTATTCTCCATACACTACGGTTTTTCTTTTGCTTACCGCTGGCATTTGTTTTATCCCGTTAGCGGAAAAATGGACTCTTGTGACGGCCGGCTATCTCTACTACTCAGACCAAGTGCAACTGGTCACCATTCTCATCGTCGTCGGGCTTGGCGTCTTTTTCGGCGACTTTGCCGCCTTTGGGCTGGGACGGCGCCGGATTAAGACAAGACCACACTCGCCGTTTCCGCTCTTGGGTCGCAGCAAGTTAATCCTACGCTTCAAAACCTGGCTCGACCGACATAGTAGGCAAGCCTTATTCTGGACACGATTCCTACTGAGAGTATGGCTACCGGCCCATATTGTTGTGGGAGCACGCAGCATGCCTATTGAAACCTATATCCGCATTACCCTCTCTGCCGTCACCGTCTATGTTCCGATGATTTTTATCTTTGCCTATTCCTTTGCGACAGAAATTGATGCCGCACTCTTATCGGTGCAGCGCTTCCGTAACGCGGCCTGAATTATTCTTTTGGTGACGATCATTGTGTGGAGCACCATTCGGTTCTGTATCATGCGTCAATCCCTTGGCGAGCAGAACCAAAAACTCTTGTAAACGCGCGCCAAGAAGCCCGAGAGAGGTTTGACCTAGCCGCATTGAGTCGAAACCAAGTTTTCCGTATGGTGAGAAATCAACAGTACACTGCATAGATAGTCGGAGGAATGTAAATGGAAAATCAAGGACAAGGACCAGCCTGGATTGTTTTTCTCGTATGGATGCTCGTACCGCTGCTGCTTTTCTTTCTTGTCCTCACATTTACGGGGTAGGATAGGCGAGCCTGGCAAAACAGGAAGAGAGGGAAATACAGAAGATGAAAGGAAACATAGTGCACCGATCAGCCTATACGAAAAGTGTCGGTCTCGTTTTCGCCTTTCTGGCCGGGATTTCGTTCGCGCCCAGCATCCTCCAGGCAGAGGCCACGAGCAACATACTGGCAACGGTAGGCGAGAAAAGTATCAGCGAAGCTGACATCGCTAATCAGATCAAAGCTCAGATGATGCGGCTAGACAACCAAGTCTATTCGCTGAAAAAGAAAGCCATCTATACCATTATCAATAACCACCTCATGGCTGAGGAGGCAAAGAAGCGCGGTATCACACGCCAACAACTCACTAAACAGGAAGTGACGGACAAGATCGTAGCCGCGACAGACGCGGAGGTCACTGCCTATTACAATAAGAACAAAGCCCGGCTACGCGGAAAGAAACAGGAAGAAGTCCAGGACCAGATTGAACAGACCCTCAAAAACCAAAAGCAGCAGCAACAGCAGCAAGCATTCACTGCGGCACTGCGTAAGACGGCCACAATCGACATAAAGATCAAACCGCCGGTTGTTGATGTACCGATTGCTGGCGCACCGGCCAAAGGTCCGGAGAACGCGCCGATTACGCTCGTCGAGTTTTCCGACTTTCAATGACCGTACTGCGCCCGAGTGCAGTCGGCACTCACCCAAATTCAAGAGAACTACAAAGATCAGGTCAAGATCGTTTTCAGGGATTTTCCATTAACGCGCATTCACGCGCAGGCGCATAAAGCCGCAGAGGCGGCCCGATGCGCCGGCGATCAGAAAAAATATTGGGAATATCACGATATCCTGTTTGCCAATACACCCGCGCTACAACCCGATAACCTCAAGCAGTACGCTGCAGACCTCAAACTCGATACCGCCCAGTTTGACGCTTGCTTAGAAAACAATGCCTATACCGGAGCGGTCAGCAAAGATTTGGCGCTGGGCACCCGACTCGGGGTGACCGGCACGCCAGCCTTTTTTGTGAACGGGCGTTTTCTATCCGGAGCGCACCCCTATTCGGCTTTTGCCGAATTGATAGACGAAGCGCTAGCAGCGCAGTGATCTTGTTTTATAGGGACGATCACCCGGTCGCCCCTATCCTTTCTCTCCCATTTTCAGGGGCATACGTCGTGGCAGCGCTCCACAGCGTTGGACGGCTAAGGCCTCAAGCCGTTCTTGGAATGCTTCTTTTTCAGCCGGGGTCCGGCAGGACAAGGCACACAACTCCTGGCGTTCCGCAAGCCTAAACGCTTGCCATTCTTTCAAGTGCAATTTGATTCCAACCTGATCGAGCTTGTCGCGGACAGGGCGGGGAATCCAGTCCAGACCATCTGTCTCCATAGACGTCACCTTTCAGAATACTGTCGGCATACCTATATTTTCGCCCTACCCGCTTTCTTGAAACAGTGCAAGGTAGTTTCTCTACTCGTCCGTTTTTTTACCCTTTTATCTGCCCCTATTGGCGATACAGAAAAGGGTATGGTAATGCTTCAATCCATGTCAGCAAAAAAGGCAAAAGCAGAACGTCGAAGGGTAGCCCAACAAGGCGACGCCCACCAGGCACTACCACCGCAAATCCCAAGCTGGCCCTTACTTACGATTCGCATTCTTGGGGCGCTGGGGCTCGGCATCGGCGTGTATCTCTCGGTGCTCCACTATCAGGCCGGGGCAGATGGAAGCATTGATTCGGCTTTTTGCGGTACGGGGACAACGGTCAACTGTAGTCTTGTCTTGAGTAGTGCGTATGCCCAGTTGTTTGGGTTCCCGGTAGCACTGTGGGCAACCGCAGCCTACGCCGCCCTGCTCGCTGCTACGTTGCTCTCCTCGACCGGGCTGAGCCTCTTTGTGTGCGGCTGGATGTTCGTCTTCTCAGTGTATATGGCCGGACTTTCGTTCATCAAAATCGGGGCGATCTGCCCACTATGCACGAGCCTGTATCTCATTAATATTGGGCTCTTGATAAGTGCGTTTGTTCTCGGACGTACAAACGGGGTGCTCACCACGCCGCGTCTTGCCTATGCCTTAACCGGGTTCGCCGTCGTCCTTCTTGGGATTGGACTGACGCAAACGAAGATTGCGGCAACCGTCCCGACGCCCCAGGAATTTATAGCTCCTGCACCCGCCGAAATGGACATGGATTTCGTTCGCTATTACCATGAACAACCCGCCGTCGTCCTACGAGGTGCCGAGCGCCATGTTAAAGGGCCATCTGACGCCGGGCTTACCATTCACGAGTTCGTGGACTTCCGCTGTCCTCAGTGTGCCCAAGCGCGCACAGTCCTCTCACGATTGCAGCATGCCAACCCCAACGACGTCCGTATTGTGTTTCGTCATTATCCGTTAGATCAGCAGTGTAATACTGCGATGAAAGTCCAGGTCCATCCCGGCGCGTGTACGGCCGCTCTTGCGGCGGAATGCGCTGGAGAACAAGGAAAATTCTGGGAGTATGCGGATTTATTATTCACCCACCAAACGAAGTACAAACGAGAAGATTTTGAAGAGCATGCCAGAACCGCTGGGCTGGATTTCGAGCCGTTCTCCACATGTTTGGATGAACGACGGCATGAAAGCCTTGTCCAGAACGACATACAAGAGGCCCGCCGCATTGAGATCAAAGCCACACCAACTCTGATCGTCAACGGTCGTCTGATCCGGGGTGTCCCACCGGTTAAGAAGCTGGCGAGTCTTGTGACGCTTCAGAACAGAGAATTGGCAACACCGTAAGCACACATAACAAAACTATTTGGAGCACGATAAGCACCCCGACCCCTCCTTCTGGATTCCCGTTTCCACGGGAATGACATTCCTTTTTACGTTATACTTCCGCAAGCAGGTATCCAGGCCTACGAGACAAGATGGGGTCTTATTAGCCCCTCGCTTCGGTCAAAAGCACCCGCCGCTCTCTAATCCACAATGACATGTTCTGTGGTGATAATAAATGGGAGTTGCGTACCATCGATAAAATTCACTTCATCTGCACGTGTCGTCTCGTATTCCGCTAAAGTGGCTGAAGTGCGCATAGCCTGCGTGTCGTCAAACCAGGTAATGGCAACACCGTCGTAGACCGGAGTTTTTCCAGCTTTGTATACAGACAGCCGAGTATGACTTTGCACATAGCGTTGGACCACAGGAATCGCCGCACCAAGCGGACCGTGGATATCGCGCCAATGTTTTTGAAAGGCCTCAATCGGCATATCTGACTTATGAGTGACAAATTCCATGTTCTTGACCGCATTGAGCGGAATCTCGCCATCCTTGATGACACGTTCTTCCGTAATGATGGAGCCCATGCTTGAGACATCCATAAAATTTGGCTCATCGGCCCGTACGGCAGCGTATTCCGGCGTGCCGGCTTGGGTACGCATGACTTGGGTATCGTCAACCCACACCTCAGCTACCCCGTCGTACACGGGCTCACCTTTACGATAGCCGGACAGCAAGGTGTGCGATTGCACATAGCGTCGAATACCCGGCAGCTTCACAACGACCTCAGCATGCTTCGTCCGCCAATATGTTTGAAATGTCTCAACTGACATTCCTTGTTTCCGTTTGAAAAACGACATGAGTTTGACCATTATCTGTCTCCCTTCTACAGTAGACGCGAAGCATTCACTCTACATTCATTCTTTTTGATGAATGCTTCGCCCTACATTCCCACATTAAGGCCCGAAAGCCAAATGGCTTGGCTGAAAGCAACCAAAAGGGGGAGACATGATTTCGGTTGGCTACCTTCCCGACACCCACGGCGGACACTATCAACAACCAGAACCAGATCCAAAGCGCTCATCTGATTTTGCGCAGCAGTTGCTAAGCGAAGCCGAACAAGCGGAAAAGTCTGGCTTTGACGCACTCTTTGTTCCGGAAAGACATGCCCGCACGGAATGCATGTTTCCTTCGACGTTGACGCTGATGACAGCGATTGCCGCTCGCACCGAACGGGTCAAAATCGGCTCGTACATCATTATGCCTCCTCTGTACAATCCCGTGCATTTGGCTGAACAGGCGGCCATGATCGACGTTCTCTCTGGAGGCCGGCTGATTATGGGCCTGGGGGTGGGCTACCACGTTGACTACTTTAACCATTTCGGGGTGCCGATCAAGCAACGGAAGGCCGCTTTGAGGAATGCCTCGAAATCATGAACAAGGCCTGGACAACCGAGGGGCCGATTCAACACCACGGCAGGTATTACGACTACGATGCTATCCACGTCACGCCCAAGCCCTATCAAAAACCCCGTCCCCCTATCTGGATCGGGGCCTCTGGCCCAAAGTCGATAGCACGTTCCGGGCGGCTCGGCGATGTGTGGTCTATGGCTCCATTTTTCGACAGCTTTGATACTCTCAAAGGCCAGCTTGAGATTTATCAGGAGGCAGCCATCAAGGCCGGCAAAAAACCGTGTATTGCATTGCTCCGCGACGGCTGGCTGGCGTCGAGTATGGAAGAAGCCGAAGAGACGTTTGGGCGCCTGTGGATTGAAGAATGTAAGTTCTATCTGCGTATGGGCATGCTCACCCCGAGCACGGATTTTCAGTCTGAGTCGGACTTCACCTTAGACAAAGTACGCAAATATATGGTGATAGGAACCAAAGACGACTGGCTCGAACACCTTGGTCTGTGGCAGAAAGAGCTCGGCGTTGAGCACTTTGTTCTCCGCTGCCGGGTGCCGCTCGGACCAAAGCCGGAGCAGGTGCTCGAATGTGTCCAGCGGCTAGGGGAAGAGGTGGTGCCACACATCAAGACAATGACGAGTTAAGAGAGCGCAAAGGGGCCAATATGGATTTTCAATACACGCCAGAACAAGAGACTTTTCGAGCTGAGGTCGAAGACTGCTTAGAAGCCAATTTAATACCGGTTCTGTGTGTGGATGATCCCAAAAACGAACGCGCCGCGGCTGATCACGAAACGTTTGTGAAACGGCGCGCATGGCAACGCAAGATGTATGGCGACGGCTGGGTCGGGAAAACCTGGCCCAAAGAATATGGCTGGCAGGGCCCAGGTTTGCTCGAACAAGTCATTTTTGACGAAGAGTACTCAAACGCCCACGCACCCATCTTGCCCGGTTATTCCGGTATCGCGTTGTGCGGTCCGACCGTGATGCACTGGGGCAAGGAGGAACAAAAAGAGCGTTTTCTGATTCGCATCCTGAATGGCGACGATGTGTGGTGTCAAGGGTTAGTCCGAGCCAGGCGCGGGCTCGGACTTAGCCGGATTACAAACCAAGGCGGTGGCTAAGGGAGACGACTTTATCATAAACGGCCAGAAGGTCTGGACCTCGGGCGCGCAGTACGCGGACTGGATTTTTATGTTGGTTCGCAGTGACCCTGATGCTCCAAAACACAAAGGCATCAGCTATATGCCGGTCAATATGAAAACACCCGGCGTGACAGTCCGGCCTTTGGTTTTGATAAACGGCCACTCGCATTTCAACGAAGTCTTCTTCGAAGACGTCCGGACTCCCAAAGCCAATCTTGTCGGTCCGCTCAA
Source organism: uncultured Enterobacteriaceae bacterium (assembly GCA_964639795.1). Classification (GTDB taxonomy): domain Bacteria; phylum Desulfobacterota; class Binatia; order Bin18; family Bin18; genus Bin18. The sequence continues at coordinate 8,048 of CAZXFE010000159.1, forward strand.
CCAAGGTTGGAAAGTCACCATGACCACGCTTATGTTCAATCGAGCCTATGCCGGAGTTGGAAATTATGGCAACCAGATCGGCCACCTAGCCGAGCTGTCCAAACAGGTCGATGGCGGTCCGGCCTGGGAACAGTCGTCTACGTGGCCTAACCAAGGTCCTCAAAGACCAACCGTCTGGACCGGACGGCTCCATGCTCAAGCTGTGCGGTTCTGAGCTGTACATTGATATCGCCCAGTTTGCCTGTGAGTTACTCACCGGCGCAGCCGTTACCAACCAAGCGACCGAAACCGTGCCCGACGCCCCACGCTGGTTAAACCGCGTCCTCAGCTCCCGGCAGTACACCATTGCCCGCGGGACGAGTGAAATTCAGAAAAACATTATGGGGGAAAGGGTGTTAGGGTTGTCGAAGGGGTAATGGTCGCCTGATTAAAACGAAGTAAACCCCAGGCGGCGTATAAGGAAAGAACCAGAAGTAACAAACCTGTCGTTTACGACACGATGGGCACAAAGGCAATGTAATTCAAATAAATACGGGCGTGTTTATAAACACCCTGCCCAGTTCCCTCCCAAAAAGGGCCAAGGGACCTCTTCTCATTCCTCAAAGTGACTTGGACTCCTCCCGCAACATTCCAATCACAACCGTATCTAAATAGCCTGCATCGCTATAACGATCTTGGCGGAGAGTAGCCTCGTGGCGGAAGCCGGCTTTCTCCAATCTTTGGATCGCGTGGTTATCGGAAGCATCAACGTAGAGCCAGATACGGTTCATGTTGAGGGCTTCAAACGCATACTTAACAATGAGATGAACTGCTTCAACCTCGTACTCCTCGGTCTTTGGGCTTTGCTCGGCAAGGAAGAAGCCGAGCTGGATGTGGCTATTTTTCAAGTCCATACGATTGAGGCCAATGAAGCCCTGCAAGACATCGGCAGCTTTTTCCATAATACCGAGCGCCACATCGTTCTCATCTATTTTGACACGTTCCAGAAAGACTTCTTCGGTGGACCGATCAGGCAGGCGGTAGAAGAGATCGAGAGCGGTTTGCACTTCCGAATAAGCCCCCCACTTGACCAGTGTAGGAAGGTCCTCCAGCTCAAGCGGCCTGAGATAGATGCGTGTCCCAATAAGGAAGGCGTTGTGCATTATTCATTCATCACCCCTGCCAAGAGGCGACCAGAGGCTCTCAATAGTCTGGGTGTGGACCGGCCCGCGCACATATTCCCC
>CAZXFE010000160.1:0-9264 GCA_964639795.1 uncultured Enterobacteriaceae bacterium
AAGACTGTAAACGGATCGCACAAGAAAAAAATATTCCGCTCAAGTTGGTGTATGAGGCGGCAGTATGCGGGGTGCATGATGTGAACGATGCCTGAAAAAAATGGGCAGGGGCGGAGCATGCTCCGCCCCCAAAGAGGAAAAGTCTTACGAAACAAGATCGGCTAACACTTCAGCTGGGTGGGACCTGGTATTCACGGATGGATAGGCTTTTTGGATCTTCCCATCCTCATCTATGAGATAACTGATCCGATTTGCATAAACAGCGCCGGCATCCTCGCAGGCACCATACGCCTGGCCTAGGCTCCGGGTAATGTCGCATAGGAGCAGAAAAGGAAAGTTAAATTTTTTGGCAAAATTGGCGTTTTCTTCAACCGTGTCAAAACTGACACCCAGCACTTCAACATTGTGTGATTTAAAATCCTCGATTTGGTCGCGGAACCCGCGACCTTCTGTGGTTCAACCGGGTGTATCAGCCTTGGGGTAAAACCACATGAGGGCTTTCTTGCCGCGAAGATCCGCGAGGGACAGATCATTGCCTTCATGAGTTCTGACGGTAAAATCTGGTGCTGTGTCTCCAGCTTGTAACATGTTTTCTTACTCCTTCTTCATTAATACTGAAACGGGCGTCGAATCTAAGATGCGCCCAGCAGCATTTGTTGATTGTATTCTATACTAGATTGCTCCTTTAAGTAGCGGAGGAACTCGAGGTTAGCTGCCTCCTGTTTGCGCTGCAGCAGAGATTTCCGCAGATCGTCACGTTGTTTCTCAAGTTCTTCGGAATCGGCGGGGATATGCTCTTTGAGCACCGCCACATACGCATTCCCTCCCCAGGCGTAACTTTTCGGAACAACCGGCTTTTCTGCGGTCAGTTGAAATGCCGCCGTTTTAAGATCCGGAATGTTCCCGATTTTCGGAATATAGTTTCCTCGCCGTGCGAAGGGGCCCGTTTCTTCAACTGTGAGACCTTCGGCTTTGGCTAAGTTGTTAATATTCTTTGTTTTTGTGAGGTGAGCGTGGAGTTTTCGGGCCTTTTCCTCGGCCAATTTCTCTGCCTGCTCGCCGCGATAGCTTCTTTCTACTTCTTCTTGGACCTCGGTAAGTTCGGGAATACGAGACTCAATACGTTCCTGAAGAGACACGAGATACCAATTCTCATCCACGCGGACAGGTTCACTTATTCCTTGCAGGGCAAGATCGGAGGCTGTCTGGATGAGTTTCGGACGACTGCCGAGGCCGGGGATCGTTTCGTCTTTGGCGACGAAGGGAGTTTCGTCAACGCTCATTCCTGCAGACTTTGCGAACTGACTCAGTGTCGTGTCGTCCGCAATCTTGGCTCTGTCCTCGCGCGCACGATTTTCAGCAACCTCACGGCTGCCCTGTGTTCTGAGTGTCCCATTTATTTCTTCTACGACTTCATCGAGCGGTTTTACGCGTTCGGGTTGTATTGCTTCGACCTTGATGATGTGGAGTCCGAAGGAGGTTTCTACGAGATCGCTAATTTCGCCTACGGCCATACTAAAGGCCGCCTCTTCAAATGGCTTGACCATACGCCCACGCGCAAAGAGCCCCAAGTCTCCTCCATTTTTCGCAGTCTGAGTGTCTTCGGAGTACTCCCCCGCCAAGGCCGCAAAATCCTCTCCTGATTTTGCTCGTTTCAGTATCGTTTCTGCGTTGGTTTCGATCAGGTCTTTTTCTTCTTCTGAAGCGTTGGCTGAAATAAGAAACAAAATGTGACGCGCCTGTACTTGCTGTTCGTCCGTAAACTGTTCGGCTCTGTTTCTATCGTAATATTTCTGCACATCTTGTTCTGATATGATGACTGCCGATTCGTACTCTTCCCACGTATAGGTCACATAGGTAAAACGGACACGCTCAGGCTCACGGAATGATTCTTTGTTTGTTTCGTAAAAATTCTGCACTTGTTGTTTGTCTACGGTAACTTTATCGACCAAGTCGCCTGAGGCGATTTTAATAAAGGCCAGGTCGATTTGTTCTTGCTCAAAGTGAAACAGCTCCGCTACCTCGTGGTCGGTCGCTCGGGCTGAGGCATCAATGAATTTCTGGAGCTTTAGAGCCACGAGCCGGTCGCGCTGTCGCTCTTCGAACTCGTGTGGGGTCATACGTAAATAGCGTAAGGTACGTCGGTAACGGTCGGAGCTGAAAGAGCCAAAGCCTTGAAAGCCCGGATACGCGGAAATGTTATCGCGCACCTCTTCATCAGAGGCACGAAAACCGATCAGACGCGCCTCTTCGGCCAGCAGCTTGGCATCGATAAGTTGGTCCAGCGTTAGCTGTCTCAAATTCAATTGTCGCACCAGCTCGGGTGTAAATCGCTCCTTGTACAACTGCTGGTAGTGTGACTCTGCATTCCGATAGGCTTGTTGGAACTCCTTCAACGAAATGGGATCTTCGTTAACTGTCGCAACTGACTGTACTTGCGCTTCATCATTAAAGCTTTCAACACCCCAAAAAACGAATACCAAGACAATGATCGAAAAGAGGACTTTCGTCCAGACTGACTGAACCCTGCTACGCATAAAATCGAGCATGGATTTAAACCTCCTCGGTATTGATGGCATAGTTGATGCGTGAAGAAAAAGCAACAGCATTCCAAGCACTTGCCCTGATATTGGAATTTTGATACTACCTTATTTTACAGGTAATGGTAGATGACGTGGGGAAAGTAAAACATGGTTTTTGAATCGTTGTGGGGGAAGCTGTTTGTTGACCTCGCTATCGACCTTGGCACCGCAAACACTCTTATCTACATGAAGGGCAAGGGAATTGTCTGCAATGAGTCTTCTGTCGTTGCTGTGCGAAACGATAGACGCGGGACCAAACGTGTTCTCGCCGTTGGCATTGAGGCCAAACGGATGCTCGGGCGGACACCGGGGAGTATTGTCGCCATTCGGCCTCTCAAGGATGGGGTAATCGCAGATTTTGAAACAACCGAAGCGATGCTGCGTTACTTTATTCGCAAGGTCCATAGGCGTCGTGCTTTAATTAAACCGCGCATAGTTATTTGTGTTCCGAATGGGATCACTGAAGTAGAGAAGCGCGCCGTTCGGGAATCGGCAGAGTCTGCTGGAGCCCGTGAGGTCTATCTTATGGAAGAACCCATGGCGGCAGCAATCGGTGCGGGAATGCCGGTCACCGAACCCGTCGGGAATATGATTGTTGATATTGGGGGTGGAACGACCGAAGTCGCTGTTATCTCGCTGGCTGGCGTTGTTTTCTCTCGCTCAGTTCGGGTAGGTGGCGACAAGATGGACGAAGCCATCGGACAGTATATTAAACGGAAATACAACCTCTTGATTGGTGAACGAACAGCCGAGCTTATAAAAATTACGATAGGTTCGGCGTATCCGACTGAGGAACCGCAAACGATGGAAATCAAAGGACGCGATCTCGTCGCTGGAGTGCCGAAAACAGTAAAACTCTCGGATGATGAGATTCGTGATTCCTTGCTCGAGCCGATTAATCAGATTGTTGAGGCGGTGCGGGTTGCGCTGGAGCGGACGCCGCCTGAACTAGCTTCCGACATTGTTGACAAGGGCATCGTGCTTGCCGGCGGAGGCGCCTTGCTGCGTAATCTTGATGTCTTGTTAAGCGCCGAGACGGGTTTGCCAGTAGTGCAGGCGGATGATCCGCTGACGGCCGTAGTGATGGGAGCGGGGAAGGCCTTAAATGAACTTTCCCTTCTCAGAGAAGTCGCGATAGAATAGGAAAGCTGCGAATTTTCGCAACACCCTGAGTGTGGATCATGCTCGAGGTTCTGCATAGATATCGAATACTCTTATCCTGTGGGTCCGTTCTCTTTATCTCGTTATTATTAGCGGCGGTAAACACGCGATCTGTCTATCGGTTGGATCCGGTCGGCGTGCTTTTTCTTGAAGTGATGCAACCTCTCCAGGGTGGTTTGACCGCGTTGACCCAAGGCTCTGTGAAGGTCTGGGATCAATACCGAGATCTGCTCTCTGTACATCAAACCAATGAAGTGCTGCGTGCGCGTATGGCTGCTCTCGGGCGTATGCACGAGCAGTTGATTGAACTAGAACTGGCTAATCGGCGCCTTGAGCTCTTATTAGGTCTGCGAGCGCAGGCTCCTGGCTCGCCTATTGCTGCCCGTGTTGTCGGACGGAATCCTGGTGCGTGGACGTATACGGCTGTTCTGGATAAGGGGGAACGGCACGGTATTCGTAAGAGAATGGCTGTCTTGACCCCGGCCGGTGTGGTTGGCCAGGTCGTTTCTGCTGGACCACATGCTGCTCACGTCTTGTTCATATCCGCCCCGAGCAGCGGAATCGATGCGTTAGTACAGCGTTCGCGGGTTCCTGGTATTGTGTCAGGTACGCTTGCCGGACACTGTCTTCTTAAATATGTCCAACACGGCAGTGATGTGCAGGTCGGTGACGTCATTATTACGTCTGGCCTGGATGAAATTTTTCCAAAAGGACAACCGATTGGCAGTGTGGCGCGAGTCGCCACACGCGACGATGGGTTGTTCCAAGACATAGAGGTCGTGCTCAGTGCCGAGCTTGCAAAAATTGAAGAAGTCTTGGTGGTTGCCCCAGTGGTCGTCCGAGCAAGAGCGGAGCGACTCGGAGGCGAGTAAGCTTCGCACGTTTGGGTTCCTTGGAGGCTGCGGGGCTGGCGCTATTCTACTGCAAACAAGCGTGCTCCCTTCTCTCCCGTTTGCACCTGATCTCCTGCTCATTGTGTGTGTGTATCTAGGTATCTACCATCGATCTGTGGGCGGCGCGGCCTGGGCTTTTTTCCTTGGTTATGTACTCGATAGTTGTTCGGGTTTACCGGTGGGCGCGCATACGCTTACGATGAGCCTGATTTTTTCTGCTGTGGCCCTGGTATCACAAAGTCTGTGGATGAATAATTCTGTATCGGTTTTTGTACTTATAACCTTCGCCGTCCTCCTTAAAACGGCAACTTTTCTCTTTCTGTATGAGGTAGAGGGGGAGTCGGTTCTGCTCTTGCCCTTCGTTGCGCGCTACGTATTATGGGACGGGCTGTTTTCTATTCTTTTTACCCCTCTGGTCTTTGCCCTTCTCGCAGCGGGCGGGTGGAGACATTCCCGGGCGTAAATGAACGAAACGTCTGAAGTTTTTACATCTCAAGAAACGCTGGCCGCGTGTTATAGTCGAGTCGGGGTGATGAGTCTTATTATCCTGCTCGTCTTCTGCGTCCTGGGGTTTCGCTTATGGCAGCTTCAGATAGTGGACGGAACTCGCTTGCGGACTTTGTCGGAAAAAAATCGGCTACGTCTTAACCGTTTGCAACCCATGCGCGGACTAATGCATGATCGAACTGGGCGGGTCGTTGTTGATAATCGTCCTTCTTTTGATGTGGTTATTGTTCCCCAAGAGGTAGAGGACATGCCGCTGCTGTTACACACAATTGCTCAGTATTTACCGGATGCAAAAGGGCAGTGGAACGGGAATCTGTTGCGCAACCAAGGGCGCCCTTCGTACGAAAGTATTGTCGTAGCTCGGGATGTCTCAAGGAAGGCCTTAGTCGCCATTGAAACACATCAAATGGACCTGCCTGGGGTACGTATTGAGGTAAGCTCGAAACGGTATTACCCAGCGGAGAGCGTTGCGGCGCATCTCCTCGGACATGTTGGAGAAGTGAACAATGCTGAAATGGAGCAATTTGCGGGCTACCGTCTCGGTGATCTTGTTGGAAAGGTCGGACTTGAGAAGGCGTGGGAAGAAGAGCTGCGGGGGCTCAGTGGAGGCCAACAGATTGAGATTGATGCATCAGGAAGAAAGCTTCAGGTCTTGGATGAAGTGCGGGCGCAACCCGGGCGTAATTTGATACTCACGCTAGACCTTGAACTGCAAGAAAAAGCTGAGCGTACGCTTGAAGAGGTCGAAGGTGCGCTTGTTGTCCTCAGCGTGCATACTGGGGAAGTTTTGGCGATGGTGAATCGCCCCGCTTTTAACCCGAATTTGTTTGCGCGCGGCATTCGCCGGAGTGAATGGCGTCAATTGCTTGAGAACCCGTTGCACCCACTCACAAATCGGGTGATTCAGGGGCAATATCCGCCCGGTTCGACGTTTAAACCCATCATGGCTGCAGCAGCATTAGAAGAGGGCGTCATCACGCCCGAGACGCAGTTTCGATGTCAGGGCGGACTGTCGTTTGGTGGGCGGGTGTTTGGCTGCTGGAAACGGTCCGGACACGGCAGGGTTGACCTGAAACAAGCTTTGGCCCAGTCGTGCGATGTGTACTTCTATCAAATCGGTCAACGGCTTGGAATCCAGAAGATTGCTGAATATGCACGTCGATTTGGGTTAGGTCGGGATATTCATATTGCTCTTGGTCATGCTGCTTCGGGCCTTATCCCAGATGCGGTATGGAAGAGAAACCGATTCGGTACACCCTGGTACGCAGGCGAGACGTTGCCCGTTGTAATCGGGCAGGGGTATGTCACGGCAACACCCTTACAGATGGCTGTTGCGATCGCTGCCATAGCCAATGGAGGCATAGTATACCGCCCCGTATTCGTTAAACAGGTCATAGGGGCTGACAAGACTCCCATCCATATCTCTCGCCCTGAGGTCGTTACTCAGGTTGACATCCGGGCCGGGCATTTACAGGCCGTACGAGAGGGGATGTGGGAGGTGGTCCATGGGAAAGCCGGGACGGGGACGAAAGCTCGCCTTATGGATATCGAAGTGGCAGGAAAAACAGGTACGTCTCAGGTCATTAGTGGAGCGCGGGGGAGCGAGGAGGACGCACCGCGTCGGTACCGTAACCACGCCTGGTTTGTGGCTTTTGCGCCGGCATCTCATCCGGAAGTTGTTGTTGTTTGTTTGATCGAACACGCTGGCAAGGATGGAGGGAAGGTTGCGGCGCCCGTTGTGCGTGCGGTCTTAGAGGAATATTTTCGACTCACACAGCATTCAGGGGAGGAGCGCAATGGGATTCGACAGGCGGCTCATCCAGCATTTTGACTGGATGTTGTTCTTCTTGACTGCGGGACTCGTTAGTATTGGCGTCCTCGGGATCTATAGTGCAACTTATGAAGAAGCGGAGTACTCGAGTCCCTGGGTTACCCGCCAGATTGTCTGGGTCGCGGTTGGGTTCGCAGGTATGGCGCTTGCCTTCGCTATCGATTATCGTCACTTCGAGCAGTGGGCCTACGTGTTTTACGGTGCGGCGCTGTGCCTGCTTATTCTTGTTCCCCTCATCGGCTCTTTTGGCGGGGGCGCGCGACGCTGGATACACCTCGGGCCGTTTTCTTTGCAGCCAGCGGAGTTCATGAAAATCGGGTTGCTGCTCGTCATCGCGCGATTTTTCAATCGTTATGTGCCGGCTGAAGGATATGGTATTCGAGATATCCTCATACCTGCTGTCTTTGTTGCGCTACCTGCTGGCTTGATTCTTCTCCAACCCAATTTGGGAACTACGGTGACATTAGGACTTCTGTTTCTAACGCTTACCTTTGTAGCAGGCCTGCGTCTGCGTTCTCTCGCGGTACTGAGTCTGCTAGGGAGTGGGATCCTGCCCTTTGTATGGGCGCGCCTCGAACCGTACCAACGGCAGCGGATGACGTCATTTCTGCACCCAGACCTTGATCCTCTTGGTGCTGGATATCACATGATCCAAGCAAAAGTGACTGTGGGGTCTGGTATGCTGTGGGGGAAAGGCTTTCTCCTTGGCACCCAAAATCGCCTCGATTTTCTGCCTGAAAAGCATACCGACTTTATTTTTGCAGTATTGGCTGAAGAGTGGGGGTTTGTAGGAACAATCGGGCTATTGCTCCTTTATGGAGCGCTTTTAGCGCGTCTGATCGTGATTGCACTGCGGGCGCGCGAACGTTTCGGCCTGCTCATCGCTGTTGGCGCCGCGGGGATGGTGTTTTGGCAGATCATTATTAATATTGGGATGAACGTCGGGGTTTTGCCAGTGGTTGGCGTACCTTTGCCGTTATTAAGCTACGGCGGTTCATCACTATTAACGATGATGGTAGCCCTTGGCCTGGCGCTTAACGTCAGCACCAGGCGCTTTTTGTTTTGATCAGACCACGTTGTCTATGGCTTTGACAAGCTGGGCTTTGGGGACAGCGCCGACGATCTGTTCTTTGACCTCACCACCCTTAAATAATATGAGATTCGGAATACCCCGGACCCCGTATTGGGATGGCGTACGCGGATTATCGTCGACATTCATCTTCACGATCTTCAACTTGCCGTCATACTCTGTTGCGAGTTCTTCCACGATCGGCGCAATGGCCTTGCAGGGACCACACCACGGGGCCCAGAAATCGATCAGAACGGGAACCTCAGCCTTGAGAACATCTCCATCAAAACTGTCATCGGAAATCTGTAGAATATCAGCCATAACCTGCCTCCTCACAGCACGATCTTTTTTCTTCTCATAGCAGAGAAGAAGGACTGAACCTATCCCCTTGACACTAGCAGGGAAGCACTTTAGGGGAGATGCGTATGCGGGTGTTGGTTACGGGTGCGTCGGGGTTTGTGGGTGGAACTGTGGCACGAGCACTGGTGCAAGCCGGCTTCGAGGTACGTGTTTTGATACGACAGGGTTCCGACGGGCATTTGCTCAAGGATTTGCCCGTCGAGGTGGCCAGTGGGGATATCCGGAACTACGCATCCGTACTCCAGGCTACCCGAGGTTGCAGCCAGGTTTATCATGTGGCAGCGCTGTACAAATTATGGGTGCGCCACAAGCAGGACATGTATCAAAGCAATGTGACCGGTACAGAAAATATACTTCAGGCCGCACGCGAAGCTGATGTTGAGAAAATCGTATACACCAGTTCAGTGGCAACTCTTGGGTTGCCTCGGGATGGGAGCCTAGGCTCAGAGGTTACGCCAGTTTCTCTTACAGACATGGTTGGCCATTATAAAAGGAGTAAATTTCTGGCTGAACAAGTCGTCCTCTCCTACGCGAACAAAGGACTGCCAGTAGTGATTGTTAATCCGAGTACGCCGGTCGGTGTAGGCGATCTGAAGCCGACGCCAACCGGAAAACTCATTGTTGATTTTCTGAACGGGAATATGCCCGGCTATGTGGATACTGGACTCAATCTGATTGATGTGGAAGATGTTGCTCAAGGACATATCCTTGCGGCACAGCGAGGAAAAACTGGACAAAAATACATCCTCGGGCATGAAAACATGACCCTGCAACATATCCTTATGCTCTTATCCGAGTTAACGGGCCGTCCAGCTCCGCGTTTCAAAGTTCCCTACGCCCTGGCCTTGGCGGTTGCCTACG
>CAZXFE010000161.1:0-9220 GCA_964639795.1 uncultured Enterobacteriaceae bacterium
CGGCAAGAAGATGTGCAGCTGAGTCAGCAGGCTAAATCGGTGCAAACCGAACGGTCAGCAACGGCTGCACGAATAGAAAGGGAAGAGGCGACGCTGCGGGAACTCGGCGAGCACCTGCATGCGCTAGAGGGGACGTGTCAACAGGGAGAGCAGAAACATCAGTTTCTGCTTCAACAAGAAGAGCAGGCGCGAATGAGAATAGCCAATGCAGAAGAAGAGTGCCGTCTGGTGGCAGAGAAGAGGGCCGATGTAAGACAAGAGTTAACTGCTCTGTCCGGTACCGCTCAGGATATGCTTCAAAAGGTGCATCATGATGAAGCCGCCCTTCAGACACAAGAGCAGGGCCTGGCTACGTTGCAGGACGCTGTCGTACTGGGAGAGGCTCAGGCGGAAGAACTGAAGACCGAGATCGTTGATTTGCTGACCCAAGAGGCTCAGATCCAAAACACTCTCACCTACTCGCGAAAACGGACAGGTGAGGTCACTCAGCGCCTTGATGTCCTTACGAAAGATGCGCAGCAGGTTGAACAGCTGCGTAAAGAGACGGAACAGACGCTGAGCGCACTGCAGGAAAAATCTACCGGGCTGAACCGACGCGTACAACAAGGGCAGCAACAGCGAGAGGAAAGGAGTGGCGGGCTACGTGAGACCCGCGGTGTTGGGGAGCAGCTCGATATGGCGCTCTCTGCGGCCTGGGCCAAACAAGCTGAACTCCGCGCACGCCTGACAACGTTGGAAGAGCTGGAACACGAATATGACCGCTACGCTCAGGGCGTGCAGTCCGTTATGACTGACGGTGATTTTCCTGCGTCTGTTCTTGGCGTCGTGGCTCAAATGATTGAGGTGCCCCAAGCATTTGAGCGTGCGGTCGCAGCGGTGCTGCGGGATAAACTCGAATACATGGTTGTTGCTGATACGGGGGCTGGCGTAGTTGCCGTGGACTATTTGAATCAGGCGCAGTCCGGCCATGGGAATTTCGTGCCTTTACGTCCGAAGGGAGAGACGCAAGTTTCTGGTCAGCCTGACTCAAATGGACCGGTTTGGGCTACAGTGGGGGAGGGCGTCTCGCCGCTCATGAGCTGTGTTGCTATTTCGTCAGAGTATCGGCTGATGATCGAAGCCCTGCTTGGTAATGCTGTTCTGGTCCCCAATCTGCAAGTCGGTTTGGAATTGTGGAATGGAAATGCGGATCCCCACATCTATGTCACTCCACAGGGGGAAATGATCTCAGCCCTTGGTGTGGTCAGCGGTGGTAGTGGTGGAGTTGCCGAGGCCGTTTTCCTGGAGCGGCGACGAGAAATACGGGAGCTGCAACAAACGATATCTCGGCAAGACGAAACAGTGGCGGATCTCGTCGAACGGCGTCAGGCGGCGAAGCAACGTCAACACGATCTGGAGGCAGAGTTAGCCCAGCTTGAAGCCGACGCGCGGACTCTGGGCCAAGAGAAGGAGGCCTTGCAGCAGGAAGTCGGCAAGTTGGAGGGAGAACTGCGGCGTTTACTGGATAGAGACGAGGGGATTGCCTACGAACGGAACGTTTTGGAACAAGAGTACCAAACTTTGCGGGCCGAAATGTTGGATGGGCAAATCCAAGAACAGGGGATTTCTACGAAGCGTCAAGAGCGAGAGCGCGTACTTTCCTCTCAGCAGGCTGAAGTTGCCGAAGCAAAAGTAAATCTCGATCGTCAGCGTACCGCTCTCGATGATCTACGGGTCCGAGCTGCTGAACAGAGGGAGCGACATGAAGGGCTTCAGATTCAGCTGGCGCAACTGACGAATCAGCTTAGTGAACTGGAAGAGCGCCTGCGTACCAATCAAGCTGCGATCACAGCTGGAACGGCAGAAGCGCGGCAGCTGCAGGTTGAAAAGGAGGTCTTACGCTCTCACATTAGGCAGACACAGGCCGATCTGGATGTGGCAAAAGAGGAGAAAGACCGGCGACAGAGCGAATGCACTACCCTCCGCGTTACATACCAGACCAGCGAAGAGCACCTCGAAGAAATCCGACAGGCAACAAGACAACTGCAGGAAGAAAAAACTCGCATTGAGGTGAGCAGTGCTGAAAAGCGTGTCAGCAGCGAACATCTCGAGTCCACGGTTCGAGAACGCTATGATGTAGCACTGACTAAGGTACTTGGACAGTATGTGGCTGAAGAGGTGAATCTAGCTGAGGCTGAGACGCGTCGCCTGGAATTACGCGAAAAATTGACACGACTGGGCGAGGTGAATCCGAGCGCGACAACGGAGCTGGCCGAGATCGAGGAACGCTTCACATTTGTCGAATCCCAAAAGAGTGACCTGCTCCACTCTATCGAGGATTTGCAGAACACCATTCATAAACTCAATCTTGAGTCTCATGAGCGCTTTCGCGAAACATTTCACCTTGTGGATGAGAAGTTTCGCGAAGTCTACGCGCGCTTGGTTGAGGGCGGAAAGGCAAAAATATCGCTCGCGAATGAAGCGGACTTGTCTGAAAGTGGGGTAGAAATTGCTGTACAACCGCCGAACAAACGACTGCGTTCTATGCAACTTCTCTCGGGGGGAGAGAAAGCATTGGTTGCGCTGAGTTTTACCTTTGCACTGTTTTTGATACGCCCCAGTCCGTTCTGCATTCTGGATGAGGTCGACGCTCCTCTGGATGATGCGAATGTCGGCCGATTTAACCTGTTACTCCGGGAAATGAGCGAGACAACACAGATCGTTCTGATTACGCATAATAAACGTACTATGGAGGCGGCAGATACGCTCTATGGCGTCACGATGCAGGAGCCTGGCGTATCGACCATGGTTTCGGTTCGTGTGTCCTAATGGCTTTGCGGTTTTGGCGTCGAAAGAAGAAGCTTCCGGCCAGTCCGACATTGTCTCAGACACCTGCAGGTGGCCAGGCCGAACCCTCGCTCTCAACACCTGTTTCCAAAGAAGCCCGATGGCGTCGTGGCTTGTCTCGGTTGCGGAACGCCTTTGGGCGTCCTTTCGAACATATTCGATATGCGGGTCAGGGACAGCTCGAGAGTGAGACCCTCTTCTCCGAATTAGAGGAAGTGTTAATCGGGGCAGATGTTGGTGTACAGACTGCATCGCGACTTATCGATCAGCTTCGTGACCGCTATCTCCGTGAACAGCCGGCTGACATTGCTGCGCTCCGGACGTATCTGCAGGAAGAAATCCGCACTGTGCTCCACGAAAACTCGTATATCCCGCGACAGACTCTACCTTGTCCCTGGGTCATTCTGGTTGTTGGTGTGAACGGGGTAGGAAAAACGACCTGTATAGCCAAATTGGCTGCTCGGCTGAAAGGAGAAGATAAAAAGGTATTGCTTGTTGCGGGGGATACCTTTCGCGCGGCGGCGATCGAACAATTGAGTGTATGGGCGGAGCGACTCGGTTTGGACATCATTAAACATCAGCATGGTGCATCGCCATCAGCCGTTGTCTATGATGGCATACGAGCTGCCGTCGGACGCCAGGCCGATGTGGTTCTCATCGATACGGCGGGGCGTTTACATACCAAAGCTCCGCTCATGGAAGAACTCAAAAAAATTCTCCGCGTCATTGACCGGGAAATCCCTGGCGCGCCACATGACGTTTTCCTAGTCCTTGATGCGGCGACCGGCCAGAATGCGCTGAGCCAGGCACGGACCTTTCAGACCACCCTGCCGCTGACTGGGGTGATTCTTGCCAAGATGGATGGATCGGCAAAAGGCGGAATAACCCTGGCGGTGAGCGGCCAGCTTGGCGTCCCTATTCGGTATATAGGGTTGGGAGAGCAGGTCGAAGACCTAGAGGAATTCATTCCTGAGGATTTTATCGCAGCCTTATTCGATGATACCACACCGGAAATTTCTCTTGACGACATGCCTGAGAGGCCATAAGGTAAACGTGAACTTTTACTTTATTCTAGGGTGGTATGGCGCTGGAAAGCCTAAAACTTCTTGAAGCGAAATTGAGTGGATTCTTAGAACGCCACGAACAGGTCCGGAGCGAGAACGCAATACTCGCCACGCGACTGGATGAGCAAGAGCAGGAAGTGTCGCTCTTACTCGAACGTGTCCGAGATTATAAGACTGAACGGAATGAGGTTCGTGACCGTTTAGAGAAAATCCTTACTCAATTCAGTACCTTAGGCCTTGCTTTGGAAGATGAGGGCTAGTTTATGAAACGTTTGATAGAAGTGGAGATTTTTGGACAAACCTTCACCGTTAACAGCGAAGATGACGACCAATATGTCCGGAAACTTGCATCTTTCGTTGACCAGCGTATGCGCCAGATTACGGGAAGTGCGAATGTTACCGTGTCCCTTCGGGTCGCAATTATGGCAGGCCTGAGCATTGCAGACGAGTTGTTTAGGGTAAGTCAGCAAGAAACAGACCTCAGGCAAGAAACAGAGCTGATTTCTAGCGGCTTGCTCCATAGTCTAGAGCGGGCGCAAGCCCTTGAAGATAGGGCAACGAATGCTGATAGATCGAACTCACAATCAGCCTCTCAGTCGCCCGCGACCCCGGACGGCCAAGAGAAAAAAGCGACTCCTTTTGCCTCCTGAAAGGGAGCCGCTTCGTACGCGCAGCCCCCTCTTGCGCTCCTTCCCACCCATGACGAAGATGGAAGGAGATCGCCTGTACGGGCGAAATGCTTCTTTATACCTGGCCCAGAGAGTGATCCAGGTTTCGGATGGTCTCTGGAGAGGTATATAAGTGACAGAAGGAGACGAATACGTACGAAGAGGATAAGTAGCTGGGGAAGTTGATGATGGGGCGAGGTCGTCAGATTTTGCTGTGGTAGGGAGGTCAATGGTCATGATGGAACTTGTTATAGGACTGCTAATGGGTTCGGCAGGTGCTGGAGGACTCGTCTTCCTGCGCCAGAAATGGAATCAAGAAACCGTACAAAGCGCAGCGGAGGCTGCTCAACAGATTATTGAAGAAGCGAAAAAAGAAGGCTCGGTGGTGAAGCGTGAAGCCCAGGTGCAAGCGAAGGATATAATTCTTCAATCAAAATCAGAAGTTGAGAAGGAGATTAAGGAGCGTCGAAAAGAAGCTCAACAGGTCGAGCGACGTGTACAGGGGCGTGAAGAGACCCTGGAGAAACGTGCTGAGGTGCTAGAAGGACGCGAAGATGGGCTGGCTCGGCGGGAGCAAAGCCTCAAAAGCAAGGAAGACGATACGCAGAGAAAGGAGGAGAAATACGAGACCTTGATTGATGAGACGCGCCAGCAGCTTGAACGAATCGCCGGGCTCAGACGTGATGAGGCCAAGCAGTTGCTTGTGGATCAAATGGTTGACGGTGCCAGGCAAGACGCCTCTCGGCGTATTATGACTATAGAGGAGGAAGCGCGGGAAGAAGCCACGCGGCGTGCGCGGAAAATTATTAGTGTTGCGATCGAGCGCTTGGCCGGAGAATTTATTTCGGAACGTACGGCTGCGGTTATTCGCCTGCCGAGCGATGATATGAAAGGACGTATCATAGGACGCGAGGGGCGGAATATCCGGGCGTTTGAAGCTGCGACTGGGGTGGATCTCGTCATTGACGATACCCCGGAAGCCGTTCTCATTTCGAGCCATAGCCCGATTCGGCGTGAAATTACACGTGTGGCGTTGGAACGCCTGATTTCAGACGGTCGTATTAATCCGGGCCGTATCGAAGAAGTGGTCAATAAGGCGGAAAGTGAAGTTGAAGAGTCAGTCCGTGAAGCCGGGCAACGCGCAGTGCTCGAACTCGGTATTAACGGGGTGCATCCGGAAATCATCAAGCTCATTGGGATGCTCAAGTATCGCTATAGCTACGGCCAGAATGTACTCATGCACTCGATAGAAACAGCCTACATCTGCGGTATTATGGCAGCGGAATTAGGGCTGAATGAAAAGCAAGCGAAACGGTCCGGATTATTGCACGATATCGGAAAAGCCGTCTCGCATGAGATTGAAGGATCACATGCCATCATCGGCGGAGACGTGGCTCGCAAGTATGGTGAGTCGGCAAAAATTGTCAACGCGATTGCCGCCCACCATGAAGAAGTTCGGGCGGAAACCGTTCTTGCGCCGCTTGTTGATGCCGCCGATGCACTGTCCGGAGCCCGGCCTGGGGCGCGGCGAGAAGTGCTGGAAAGCTATGTGCGGCGACTCGAAGACCTGGAACGGATTAGTGGATCATTTAATGGGGTTGAAAAGTCGTTTGCCGTGCAAGCGGGACGCGAGATACGGATCATGGTCAAACCAGGCTCGGTGACGGATGGAGAGGCCTCAAGTTTAGCCAGGGAAGTCGCCAAGAAGATCGAGAGTGAGATGACTTACCCCGGTCAGATCAAGGTTATCGTCATTCGTGAGTCTCGATCAACGGAATACGCTCGTTAAAGGGCTGTGGTCTATGTCCCCGTCAGTGGCAGAACAGCTCAAAGAAATGCAGCGGGGAACGGTTGATATCATTCCCCTGGCGGAATTGAGACAGAAGCTTGCGCGTGGAAAACCCCTGCGCATTAAGTGGGGGGCGGATCCGTCCGCACCGGACCTGCATCTCGGCCATACGGTGGTGTTGAATAAACTGCGCCAGTTCCAAGAACTCGGGCACACGGTTATTTTCTTGATTGGTGATTTTACCGCTATGATTGGCGATCCCACTGGCCGATCAGAGACGCGCAAGCCGCTCACCCGTGACCAAGTCAAGCGCAACGCGGAAACCTATACCGCACAGGCTTTTAAGATTCTTGATCCGGACCGCACTGAGCTGCGCTTTAACTCTGAATGGATAGACGCGCTCTCCTCTAATGATATGATTCGTCTGTGCGGCCACTACACCGTTGCGCGCCTGCTTGAGCGGGATGATTTTTCCAAGCGTTTTAAGTCCGGCGTGCCCATCCACGTGCATGAATTTCTGTATCCGCTAATTCAAGGTTATGATTCCGTTGCCCTGCGTGCTGATGTTGAACTTGGGGGAACCGACCAGCGCTTCAATCTGCTTGTGGGACGAGAGTTGCAGCGTGCGTTTGACCAAGAACCACAAGTTGTTTTGATAACGCCGATTCTCGAAGGTACTGACGGGGTGCAGAAGATGAGCAAGTCGCTCGGCAATGCCGTGGGTATTACGGATTCGCCGACTGAGATGTACGGCAAGCTCATGTCAATTTCTGATGAACTGATGCTGCGCTATTATGAGTTACTGAGTGCGGTGGATGCGGCCCATGTCCAGGCAATTACGGACGGTCGTATGCATCCTATGGAAGCAAAGAAGCAGCTGGCGACTGAACTCGTCACCCGCTTTCATGACGCAGCCGCAGCCGAGGGCGCGGCTGCTGACTTTTCCCTACGTTTTCAGCACCATGAGCTCCCGAGTGAAATTGTAACCTTTGCCTGGTCAGCACCGGAACCACAGGTCTGGATTTGTCATCTGCTGCGAACGGTCGGATTAGTAAAATCTGCCAGTGAGGCTCGTCGCCTCATCCAGCAGGGTGGTGTCCGCATCGATAGCGAACGGGTCGTAGACTCGGACTTAAGAATTCAGACGCAGGGGGAAACCGTTGTCCAAGTTGGAAAACGCCGCGTCCTCAAGATTGTCTTCGAGGCAGCGGGGTCTTCGGCGTCCTGATTGTTTCCATGCTGTCCCAGTCTGACGCGCAGCATCCAGGGTATCGGTGTGGTTTTATCGCCCTGGTCGGTCGACCCAATGTTGGTAAGTCAACTTTGCTCAACGCTCTGGTGGGTGCTCGGGTAGCTATTGTCTCGCCTAAACCTCAGACAACACGCACCCGTCTAACCGGGGTAAAAACGGAATCTGACGCTCAGCTTATTTTTGTTGATACGCCGGGAATTCATGCCCACGCCAGCTCGTTGCTGAATCAGCGCATGGTCGATGCTGCGTTCAGAGCACTACAAGAAACCGATGTGGCCCTTTTCCTGGTCGATGCTGCACGTGGCATTACTCCTGCAGATGAGCAGATAGCCAGACGCGTTACACAATTGAAAACACACGTCCTGATTGTTCTGAATAAGATTGACCTCATCCCGAAAACCGGCCTCATCCCTCTGCTGAGCCAGTTGGGGACGTTACTGCCGGAACGCGAGGTGATCCCTGTAAGTGCCCTGAGGGAAGAGAATACCGATGAATTACTGTCCGCTGTGAGTCATGTCTTGCCTGTAGGGCCGGCGCTTTATCCTAGCGACGAATTAACCGACCAGAGTGAGCGTGTCTTAGCCCAAGAAATGGTTCGGGAGCAGCTTTTTTTTCAAACCCAGCAAGAAGTTCCGTATGAGACGGCCGTCCTGGTTGAATACTTTGAAGAGCATACAGACAAACGATTGCTGCGTATTCATGCCACGATCCATGTGGAACGTCCGTCACAAAAGGCAATTGTGATTGGACGAAAGGGCGTCCGCCTTAAAAAAATAGGACAGTTTGCCCGCCAGCGTATGGAGGCGTTTTTTGGCTGTAAGGTGTATCTGGAACTTTTTGTCAAGGTATCAAAAGGTTGGATGAATAGGCTGGCGATGCTGCGAGAATTGGGCCTGTCTCGTTAGGGAGAACACGATCTTCAGTTCCAAGTCATTGAATGTCCTTCCATTGTAAACACCTCGGAGAGGGCCGGCGGCGTGACGCCGGAGAAGCCCGAGAATGGAGTAGCATAATGGGATGGTTTGCCCGCTGGGGGATGATCTTGACCCGTTGGACGGAACGCTGGGTACCCGATTCTTGGGTGATTGCGGTGATGCTGACGCTTTTCGTGGCTCTGCTGGCGCTGACCATCGGCGGGGCATCCCCGAGTACAGCATTGATGGCATGGGGAGACGGCTTATGGGCGTTACTCAGTCTGACCATGCAATTTACGGTCATGATGGTGGTCGCCTATGCCTGTGCCGTATCTCCGCCCCTTAAGCGGGCGCTTGTCTGGATCGCATCTCGTCCAGATCCAGATAAACCGCGCCAAGCCATCATGTTGATGGCCCTCTTTTCTACGGTGACGGCATGGCTGAATTGGGCACTGAGCTTGGTTATTTCCGCTGCTTTCCTGCCTTTTATCGTGCGGTCCAACCCGCGCGTTGACTTTCGCTTGCTGGTGACCTGTGCCTATTTGGGTGTGGGAACAGTCTGGCATACCGGTCTATCGGGATCTGCGCCGCTTATCATGGCGACACCGAATAATTTTCTGATCAAGGCGGGCGTTTTAGCCGAAACCATTCCGACCACCGAGACCATGTTTGCCTCGTTTAATCTGTGGTACGCCCTCCTGGCTGGG
>CAZXFE010000162.1:0-9170 GCA_964639795.1 uncultured Enterobacteriaceae bacterium
ATATCTCGGGCTGCCGATGGAGCTGTCGTAAGCCTCTAGTGCTCAGTCAGGGCTAAAGAGAGGGGACTGTCATTTTGAACCGAAGCGGAGCGGGGGTAAAGGATCTCTCTGCCAGACGCGACGGAGAGATTCTTCGTCGCGGAGCTCCTCAGAATGATACTCGTGGAATCCGTACTGACAAACCACTTGGGGCGATGTAGATGTCGGCCCCCTGATTAAATCCATGCCTACCCCTCAACACTATAGCACCGGTTACAACCTTGGCGTTGGCGGAGCGGTTGTTTGCGATGCCCGTCTGCTCCTGGTCCGGCGTGCTTCGCGGCGGGGCAGGGGGTATTGGCAGGTACCGGGCGGATTTGTGGAACCCGAGGAAACCATAGAACAAGCCGTTGTGCGCGAGGTCCAGGAGGAGGCTGGGGTCACAGCAGAGGTCGAAGGCGTGATCGGCCTGCGCAATCGGTATGATGCTGACATTGGGAACAGCATGTACATCGTCCTGCTGCTGAAGTCTGCGAGCGGAGAACCGTGCCCTGATCTGCATGAGGTGGATCGGGCTGCTTATTTCACTTTACGTGAGATCGATGAGCTCGACCCCGTTCCCGCAATCAATCGTGAGATTGCACAACGGGTTCTTGCCACCGATCGACAACTTCTCTTTCCGCAAACGTTGGTACATTTGAACGGTAAGGCGTTTACCCTGTTTATTGGGTAGAAGATTTTCAGCAGAATGAAGGACTTTGTTGTTAAAGTAAAAAATTGAGTATAGTCAAAAAATATTGTTCCCAAAATATTTAAGTATGACACTCACCCCAGCATGTGCTAACTCCGGGTAAAAAGGAGGGGAGCATGCGCGTACATCTTCAGAACGAAACAGAGGAAATGCTCGTCCTGCATGGAAATAGCGAGGCACGAGCCGATGTCCCGATGTTCTACCGCCATTCCGGTCAGGGGCCACCGCTGGTGTGGTTGCACTGGTTGTGGGGGGAGCCTGGCTGGATGCCTCACCATCAACAACTGGCCGAACGGTTTCATGTCTATGCGCCCGATCTTCCTGGGTACGGCCAGTCCACGCTTCCGGAATGGGCGCATAGACCTCGCGACGTAGCGGTGTTACTGCTCAGGTTCCTTGATGCACTGTCGCTGGAACAACCGATTGTCGTCGCCTCCTGCCTCGGCGGCTGGGTAGCGGCTGAACTTGCTATACTGCGGCCGGAACGTTTGGCCCGGTTGGTCTTGATCAGTCCCCTGGGCTTAACGCAGGACTGGACGCAAATTCCCAACCTGTTTTATTCCGATCCCGCGCGCCTGCAGAGTTATATTTTCGCGCACCCAGATCACGAACTCGCCGACCAATACATTCCAGACGTCAACGATTGGAACGAGCGTTTTCTCAACAACCGAAACGCCTGTATCCGGCTGGTATTTGATCCCTACCTGCATAGTCGAGAGCTGGCTCACTATTTACATCTCCTGACCACGCCGACCTGCATACTGTGGGGCGAGCGGGATCCTTTGCTCGGACCTGAGCACGCAGCCCTATGGACCTCGCGTATACCCCAGGCCGACAGCGTTATCATCCCTGCCACGGGACATCTGCCTTATGTAGAAAATAGGGACACGGTTATCCAAGCCGTGCACGCGTTTGTCTCAACTCAGGATACACAGGGGGAGTCAGCATGAAAGTCTTTAATATGGTCCTGTTTGGCTGGCCACATCTGCCAGACGATGCCCCCGTCGGTACGCCTGGATCATATCCGCTCTCGAATGAGTATTTTGATCCTACTCAAGGAAACGCGCTGCTCCAACAAGAGCTGGACCGTATCACGTTGAGTGATGAACTAGGGCTGGATGGATTCACCTGCCAAGAGCATCATGGCGGAGGCGGATTTTGTGCCATGGTGCCCTCGACCCACCTCATGGCGGCGGCGGTCTCTCAACGGACAAAACACCTTCAGGTCGCTGTTACCGGCACGTGCATTCCGTTGCACCACCCGCTCGCCATTGCCGAAGAGGTCGCAATGCTGGATCACCTTAGCAATGGCCGTTTTATTTGGGGTGCGCTCCGTGGTTTTCCGACCGAATATCTGTCCTATAATGTCAATCCAGCTGAGTCGCAGGCCCGGTTTCGGGAAGGTTTTGCCTTAGTCCTCAAGGCACTGTCGAGTGAGGGCCCGTTTGATTTTGACGGCGAGTTTTACCGCGTTCGAGACTACAATATTTGGCCTAAACCCTTGCAGCAGCCCTATCCGAAAATCTGGATGGCGGCCAACAGTCTAGATTCACTCGATTTTGCGGTCAAGAACCGCACCTATATTGCCACCCCGTGGGTGAGCATTGAGCGGACGCGGGAGGTGCACGAAACCTATTATCGGCTGGCCGAAGAGCAGAGCCTGGCCGTCCCCGAAGACTTTGACGATATGTTTGCCTCTATCTGTGCCTTGTATGTTGGCGAGAGCGATAAAAAAGCGCGCCAAGAGGCTGAAGCCCATTTGGAGTATCATTTCTTTCGTGCCCTGGCGTCATTTGATATCGGCACCGTCTCCCTCATCCCTGGGCATATGAGTGCGAACGGTATGCGCGATTGGCTTAAGAATGTCACCAGTAAGGATACGGGCAAGGCTATGGGCTATAGTGTGGACGAGGGGATTGAAAACGGCACAGTTATTCTGGGCGGCCCCGAAAGCGTGATCGCCCAAATCAAGCGCCAACGTGAAGAGGGTAAACGCGGAACCCTGCTGGCGATGTTTCAGTTTGGCTCATTACCCGATGCCTTGGCCACGCAGAACCTTCAGATCTTCGCGCGTGAGGTCTTGCCCAAGATTCGGAAGATTTGAGGAGGAAAAGCCCCGTTAAACATGAAAAAGGGCAAGCTGTCCGGTTCTATCTGGGCGCCGAAACGCATCGGTCGATAATTTAGATGCAGGCGCGCTCAGGCCAGCTTTACGACAACCGAGTCGAAATAGATTGTGAATGGCTTCAGCCTGGATACCTGCTCCACACATGCGGCTATGCCAACGGGCATCGTTGAGATCTCCGCCTCGGATGGCGCAGATATTATTGAGGACTTTCTTCTTCCGTTCAGGATAATGGTCTTCCAGCCATTGGCTAAACAGCTCGCGGACGGCGTAGGGAAATCTGACGATGGTGTATCCGGCGGATTGTGCGCCAGCCTGGGCCGCAGCATCGAGTATGGCGGGAATTTCATGGTCGTTGAGGCCGGGAATAATCGGAGCAGTCATGACTCCGACCGGAATGTTTGATTCGGCAAGGCTGCGAATCGCGGCGAGACGTCGAGTTGGGGTCGACGCCCGCGGCTCGAGTCTTCGGGCTAACTCTGAGTCTAGTGTAGTAATTGAGATAAACACTGAACTTGCACGAAACTCTGCAAGTTGATGCAAGAGATCGCAATCACGGGCGACGAGGATGTTCTTGGTAATAATGGCTACAGGGTGCCGAAAGTCAGCCAGCACAGCCAGGCAGTCGCGTGTGACGTGAAGCTGGCGTTCAATGGGCTGGTACGGATCGGTGATGCCGCTCATGACGAGCGGCTCGGGTTGATATGATGGGGAAGTGAGGGCTTTTGCAAGCAGCTGCGGTGCGTCCTGCTTGGCCAGGAGGCGTGTTTCAAAGTCTAGCCCGGCAGAGAATCCTAACCATTCATGCGTTGGCCGAGCATAACAATACACGCAGCCGTGTTCACAGCCGCGATAGGGATTGACGCTGACGTTAAATCCTATGTCTGGGCTGATATTGCGGCTCAAAATGCTCCGTGACGGATCACTAAAAACGGTAGTGTGAACAGATGGTAGGTCTTCTTCGTATTCCTGATACTCAGAGTCGCGGATGTAGGACAAGGCCTCGAAACGATTGTGTGGATTCTCTGAGGTGCCTCTGCCCTTGAGTGGACTAGGATGAAAGCGCATACACTTAGTTTATAGTTTTCGCCATTCATTCGCTAGTAGGTTAGGGCTGGATTCCGCCCATTTTGAGTAGAAAGTTTATATAAGCAGGGGCTGCGCAACAAACCTCGAAACAATCTTTCTTGCTTGCTCAAAAATATCGAAGCTGAAACACAGGTGCTTGTTTTTGAAATGGCGTCTGACAGAAAAAATCCTGGGGTTTCTAAGTGCCGGCAGCTGCCAAGGCCGTTGGGTCGTTGCTTGAATAGGGAACAGGATTAGCCACGTCCAGGCTCTTGGACGGGATGGATGAGGCCGCCTTGCTGATTACGGGCGACAATGACAAATGCATTGTCGCAATTGCGCGAAAACACCTTGGTGAAAACCCGCGTGTATTGTTTTATGTCGCCGATGCTGAGGAGATTATTGGTAGTCTAGACGGTGGGTAGTTTGATTTGATTTTTGCCGATACCTGGCCCGAAAAATTTAGCCAATGCACTGAGACCCTCGCACTGCTCCGACCCGGTGGGTTGTACGTGATTGATGAGCTTTTGCCCCAAGAAACTTGGCCTGAGGATCACGCCCCACAAGTTCCTGCATTAATAGAGATGCTGGAAAAGCGGACAGACCTCGTCGTAACCAGGATGGATTGGTCCAGCGGTCCGTGCCTTGTTGCCAAGAAAGAGACTGCAGCTGGAAGTTGAAGTTCAAGATCGGTCATGAGGTCGTGAATTTTGGCCGCATATTTTTTCGGATTTTCAAAATAAATATACATATTCGGCTTATTCTATCTTTAGCTATATGTTAAAGAAGGACACTCGTTGGTCTGTATGGAAGCAGGTTGAAGAGCGACGTGCTAAACTAATAGGGGACACTGGCTCTATCGGAACAATAATGGCAGAAAGGGATGGAGGCGGGGGCTGGCGCGAGTCTACAAAAATTTTCTATGGCTGGTGGGTAGTCGCGGCATGCTTTGTCAGCATGGCGATGGCAGGTGGTATCGGGAATCTGTCCTTCCCCATATTTCTCAAGCCTTTGACTGAGGAGTTCGGTTGGAGTCGGGCTCAGGTTGCCGGCGGTATCTCTGCCTTTATGCTTGCGATTGCGGTTACCGCGCCTCTTGTCGGGCGTATTGTTGGTCTCTATGGTGCCCGTGCGGTGATGGGTCCCGCAGCCCTAGTTGTCGGCTTGTGCTTGATGCTACTGGCCCGCCTAACCACTCTGTGGCAATTATATGCACTCCGCCTCTGCGTGGGTGTGGCGTTTACTGCACTTGCCCATATTCCAGTCAATGTCACTCTCTCCCGCTGGTTTGTCCGCAAACGGGGCCGAGCTATGGGTATCGCCATGATCGGATCATCTGTTGGCGGGTTGGTGCTCACGCCTCTGGTTGCCTCATCCGTTGACAGCTTGGGATGGCGGCCAACGCTCGTAGTATTGGGTGGAGTGATGTGGGTCGTTTTGGCTCCCGTGCTGTTTTGGCTCATGCGGAATAAACCTGCAAATCTCGGGCTCTTACCGGACGGGGACAGGCGAGGGGCACATCTGACCGGGACAACTGTGGCGGGCGCTGACGAGGGGATGTCTGCGGGTGAGGCTGTGCGGAGCGGTCGCTTTTGGGCTCTGGTTGGCGTGTACCTGCTCGCGTATACGTGCGTGTTCTCGGCCATGGTTCATCAGTATCCTTATTTTACGGACCAGGGTTTCTCGGCAAGGCACGCGGCTCTTTTGGTGAGTACCCTGCTGAGCTTCGCCGTGCTGAGCGGAGTCAGTTTTGGCTGGGCCAGTGACCGTTACGATGTCCTCGTGCTATCCGCCGTCTGCTACGCCTTTGGAGCGACGGGAGCGGCTCTCCTTCTCTGGGCCGGCTCTGTCCTCTCTGTGCCCGGTTATCTTGTCTGCTTTGGATTACTCTTCGGCGGCACGACGCCACTCACCGCGCTCGTTATAGGCCGCATATTCGGGATGAATGCTTATGGTGTGATTTACGGCTTCTATCAAACTGTCATCTGTCTGAGCGGTTTTATTGGTCCGATCAGCATGGGTTATATCTATGATGTAACCGGGAGTTATCGCGTTGGTTTTGCTGGGGTATGCATCGGGCTGCTGTGCGCATCGGGATTGATGTTGGTGCTGCGGTCAAAGATATCTCGGACGGCGCATTCCGTTTTTTGATGTGGTGCTGTTAATCGTTCGGAGGGCAGGCGCTGATGCCGAACCCGACCAATAATAAAGAGCCCGGTATCAGCAAGAATGTTGCTACAGCGTTCAACAAATGCCATTTCGACTCGTTGGATCTGTTCCTCCGAAAACGTGCATGCTGGGTGTATATCGATCGACGCATCTTCGTCTCGTACTTTTAATGCTTAATCCTACCTGCGCTTCTAATGCCAGATCTTTAATCAGGCTGGGGAGTTGGGAACGTTTTTTTCAAACAATCCCTGCTTGCGACGAACGAGTCGTTTTCTCACTATAAGACACCTCTTTCGTAACTAACCTGAAAAAATCGTGAGTCGGACGGACGGTTCGTTTGGCCCGTTTTCTAACTACAGCAGGCTGGAGATAATTTCCAATATTTCGGGTCCGGATTAGGTGGGGAAGCGCAAAAATCTGGGCCAGAAAAGCCACAAAATACGCTCGTTTTGCCGCGCTGCCCCACAACCTGTACTCCAGACATAGCTGTGTAATTTGAAGAGTTGCTTGAGCACGGATTAACTCCATTGGTATCAAGAAGAAAGTCAAGAGGTGGAACACTGTACAGATCCATAGAATTCTCCCGGCTGAAGCTTCATGGGATTTTTTACTCCTGGCTGATCCGGAACGGAAGCAGGCTGAGGCATATCTGTATATGGGAGACTGCTATGCGGCAGCCCAAGGCGAACGGACTGTTGGTATCTTAGTCCTGTTAGCAACCGCGCCGCGTACGCTAGAGATTATGAACTTTGCCGTAGACGAACACCTATAAAATGAAGGTAATGGCAAAGGAATGACTGCTGAGGCGGTAAAGATTGCGAGACAGAAAACGATGACAAAGCGGGCTTTCGTATCGTTGACGTGAATCGTAATTTTATTATACGAAATTACGAAAAAGAGATCAATGAAAACGAAATCAGATGTGTCGATGTGGTTCGTCCGGCGATGCGGAGTGAGCAAGTTGGACCCGCTCTTCCTTTTTCACAGACCTAGGAACCGCACCAATGGCAAATGCGCATGGTATGCGCAGAAAAAGAGGGCGAAACCCGCTCCCTAGGCTTGCGAGAATGTAAGTTTGAAATAGCCTGATGGTAAAAAGGGAATAAAGAAGACCAGCGACGCCGGAACGACAATAAAGTCACTCTTGGCCAGATTAAACGAAAGCTCAGCATTGCCGTGTCACCAGTTCGAAACCGGCAAGGCGAGCGGAGTGGTCGGCGTCGGGCTGATGATGAAGCCGGCCAGACACGGAGCTTTCCCGGAAAGTTATGCCACGAGACTAATGATACCGGCTGAGAAGATGATATTGAATACGATGAGTATGAGTTTCTCCTGTATTGATGAAACTCTGAAACTCTCTCTTTCCTCTTGTCGATCGCCACATGGGCTGATACGGTTCTCCGTTAGAGTAAAACCTTACCCGAAAGGAGGGAGAAATGATTAAGTCGAAATCGATCCGCCATGCGGGGGTTCCAGTCTCGGATGTCAGAAAAGCAAGGAGATTCTACGGGGACATTCTCGGCTTTGATGAGATCGAGCGTCCCAATATCAAGGGCATTCCTGGTATTTGGTATGAAGTAGACGGCACGCAGGTCCATATCATTGGCCAGCGCAACAAGATGGCCGGCAAGGACATCCCTGGTATTGGTCCTCACATTGCCGTGCAGGTCGAAGACCTTGAGGAGGCAAAGCGGGTACTCAAGAAACGGCGTGTTAAATTCCAAGAATTTGCCCCGCCGCCGGAAATGGACTTGCCCCCGGTGATCTTCGTCCGCGACCCGGATGGTAATGTCGTCGAGTTACGGACGGAAGCGTAGTCTAAGCGCGCGCCGTTTCTGTAAACACAAACGGGCACGAACGCGTTGTCGTATTGGTCGGTAAGGGCGGGTATGAAACCCGCCCTTTTGCCTTTTGGACAGCCTCGAAGGCCGAGGTCTGATGCTCATCGAAATTTACCCCAAACCCGACGGCATGCAGCACATCAACCTGATGTTCTGTGAGGAGGAGCCGGATCCTGAGGATGTCTGGATTCGTTCCCACATTCAGGGGTTCCCTGTCCCACCGAAACGCAGCTTTAAAGAGCAACGCGTCGGGCGGCAGTATACAACACTCCAGTTCGGTCAATGCGTAATCGGTCATTCGATGTTCTACATCGAAAAGCACAAAGGCGTCATCGATACAATCCAAAGGGTTTGTAGACAAGATCTCAAGCAGGCTGGACTCGATCGTCCCAGGCAGAATGTCCTGCTCTCTCGCCTGGCAATGGAGCTGGATAAGCAAGCCCGCTATACAGTTGATGAGAGTGGTAACCTGACCATTGCTATTGATGAGAACATCATGCGCAAACGCTTGGCGGAGTTAGTGATGGAAGAACAGGCTGAAGCAGTAGAAAGTGAGACGTAATGTGGCCGGTGTAGAAGGAAAAGTGGCGTTTTTGACGGGGGCTGGATCGGGCATAGGACGGGCTACGGCCCTTGTCTTAGCCCAAGGCGGAGCGGACGTGGTGGTGACGGATATTAATCTTACTGGGGCACAGGAAGTGGCTCAGAAAATATTCCGGCTGGGGAGAAAAACCCTAGCCTTGCAGGTTGATGTCACTCAATTGGTCTCGGTTGAGGCCGCGGTTGTTCAAACGAAACAGGAGTTGGGCCGGGTCGACGTCCTTTTCAGCAATGCCGGGATAGGCGATTTGGTGTCCTTTGCTGATCTGACCGAAGCCCAATGGGACCGCATGTTTGATGTCCACCTGAACGGGACGTATCATTGTTTTCGTGCCGTTCTCCCCGACATGCTCGACAGCGGCTGGGGCCGCCTCATCAGTACGTGTTCGACCGGCGCGTTCACCGGGGGCATAGGCGTGGCGCACTATTGTGCTGCTAAAGCCGGAATTGCAGGGCTGACGGTTGCCATGGCGAGCGAACTAGCGCGCACTGGGGTGACGGTGAACGCTGTCGCGCCAGGACCTATTGACACGCCCATGGTACGACAAAGTTCGGAACGCTGGGTGGAGCGAATAATAAAAACCGTGCCTATGCGGAAGTTGGGTGGATCTGAAGATATTGCCTATGCTGCAGCGTA
>CAZXFE010000163.1:0-9134 GCA_964639795.1 uncultured Enterobacteriaceae bacterium
TGAGAAATTCCTCGCGCGGTGGCGGCAAGAAACTTCGCGCCGTGGCATAAGCGTTCAGTCCGGAATCCGCAGAAAGAGGGACATTCGTGCAGAACCACATCAGTCTGTAATTTTGTCTCTTTGTCCGACTTTCCCCCTTCCCAACCTGAGTCCACCTCCGGGACGTCGTCTGTCTCACGATAAACATCGGCTTTGTACGGGACCCAGTCCGCAGCGGAGCGTACGGCACCTGCACTGTCCACTACCCGCCCGTAAATCCCACACGCTCCGACAATGAATCCACACAAAGGAACGAAGATGCTTTTTCCACATATCGTTTTTCTCTATCGGAAAAAGCAGGCCAGTCTATATCACCGCCTTACGAGAAGGCGAGTTGTCCACGTCCCCACGCCGTCAACGCCAGACCGAGCTTGCACGGCGTCGTCAGTGTTACCCGCTGCTGAAATACGTCGAATTTCTGCATTTCAATTTTTTTGAGGAGCCGTCGGTAAATCAGGCGCATTGCTTCAGCAGCAACAAGAGAGCGGCGATCTTGCCGAGCTAGGAGCCCCACTGCTCGGCGGTAGTAATCCTGAGCCCGTTCCCCTTCGAATGTCATCAGTCTAAAGAAAGGCTCATTATACACACCGCCCAGGAGCTCTTGTTCCGAGTATCCGAATCGGGCGAGGTCTTCGAGCGGTAAATAAATCCGAGCGCGTTGCGCGTCCTCGCCAACATCGCGAAGAATATTCGTCAGCTGGAAAGCGACACCGAGATTGATCGCATACTCCCGCGTTTGCAGTGCCTGATGACCAAAAATCTCAATGCACACCAAACCGACTAAAGAGGCCACACGGTAACAATACTCGTACAGCTCGGAGAACGTTTGGTAGCGCGTGCGGCTCAGGTCCATTTCAACGCCGTCGATGATGCCGAAAAGGTCTTCCTGTCGGATTGGAAACCGGCGCACAGCATCCGCGAGCGCCAGAGAAATGGGATGACGTGGCAGCACCGTATAACACCGATCAAGTTCTTCTCGCCAGGTTTTGAGTAATTGAGCAATCCGCTCTTTTTGTCCGTGAGGCTGCCCCTCGTCCGGCTGATCCGCTATGTCGTCAACAAATCGACAAAAAGCGTAGAAGGCGCACAGCGCGTTATGACGCTCCCAAGGAAGCAGCCGGAAGGCGTAATAGAAATTTGAGGAGCTGCGCTGGGTAATCCGACGACAGTAGGCATAGGCCTCAGCAAGCGAAAGGGCTTCCCCAGGAGGGGAAGCTACAAACTGTTCCGGTTGGGTCACCTTCTCTCCACTTACCCAGGCGTTTCATCTTCACACTGTGCTACCACATTCGTTACTAGGCCGCGACATTCTGTCCGGCACCCCCTGCGGTTGCGGTTGCCTTCGCCTGTCCCCGTGCCCACTGATCAGCCTCTAGAACGCTCTCCAGATCCGTCACCGACTGAGCTTCATGAGCCTGGAGAACCCGCTCGTTCACCTCAGCAATTTCTGAAAAAGCAATCTGCCCGGACAGAAAGAGAGCCACCGACACTTCATTCGCCGCATTGAGTACGGCAGGACACGTTCCCCCCTGTTGTAAGGCAGTATAGGAGAGCCTCAGACAAGGAAATTTATCAAAATCAGGTTCGCAAAACTCGAGGTGGGCGGCCTCGACAAGATTGAGTGAGGGCAGATGGTCCAGCGACAACCGATCTGGGTAGGCAAGAACGTAAGAAATCGGGATTTTCATGTCAGGAATGCCTAGTTGGGCCAGGACTGATCCATCAATATACTCGACCATTGAGTGGACAATACTTTGCGGATGAACAATAACAGAGATTTGATCGGGCTGGAGGCCAAAGAGCCAGCGCGCCTCAATAACCTCCAGCCCTTTATTCATGAGGGTTGCCGAGTCTATGGTAATCTTATTACCCATCTTCCAAGTCGGATGTTGGAGTGCCTCTTCCACACTGACCGTTGTCAGCTCTTCAGCTGGACGGTGAAGAAACGGTCCGCCCGACGCGGTCAGGAGGATGCGCTTGACTTGCTCAGACTTGTGCCCCTGTAATGCCTGAAAAATCGCGTTATGCTCGCTATCTACGGGGAGTAGCTGAACCCCATACTGCGCCGCCTCCCTTGTCATAAGCTCTCCAGAGACGACCAGGGCTTCTTTATTCGCTAGTGCAATATCCTTCCCAGCGCGGATCGCGGCAAATGTCGGGGGTAGTCCGATTGCCCCGACAAGGGCAGCCATAACCATATCTGCCTCCGCATGCGTGGCTGTCGCAATCAAGCCCACCTCCCCCCACACAATCTCCCCATGAAACTCAGGAAGATCGTCTCGCAATTGTGTTGCATCCGTTTCTTGAGCCACAGAAACAAGCAAGGGCTGGAAGGCCTGAATTTGTTCAGTCAGTTTGGCCAAATTTCTTCCCGCAGCCAAGGCAACGACCCGAAATTGGTCCGGAAAACGGCCGACGATGTCAAGGGTTGAGACCCCAATAGAACCGGTCGATCCAAGAATAGCCAGCTTTTTCATCTTACCCCCCAAATCGTTATACGCGCGCGACTCCTTCATCCGGCCACAGATTGATACACCCACTTCTCAGAGCGGGGGCCTCCTCCCTGAACTGCATTCGTACCGAACAAAGTTAGGGGCCGTCAAGCTCCGTAAGAGTCCGGCGCTTAACCCGGCTCAGGACACAGCGACCATTCTCTTCTTCCCTATACCCTCAATGCAGTTTTGTTGAACTCTGGCGGTCCATAAAATTTCTTATGATATTTTACACCTCTTGATTCCCCGCAGTCAGGAACTCTGGTACCGTGAGGCAAAGATCTTCCGGAAAAACTACAATGAAACGAAAATATTTACACACTACCGCTATTGTAGCTGCTATGCTCCTCATTACGACAGCTCTCCCTCTCAGTGCAGCAACGATTAATCGCATTGCGTTTGTTGACCGTGCTGGCGATCTGTATGTCATTCGTCCTGATGGTACGGATCGCCAGAAAATGGCTTCCGGAGAACTGCTGCAAAAAGTCAGCTCCGCCCCTCGCCCTGTCCAGCGTGGTCGGGACTTTTATAGCTGGCCAGCTTGGTCACCGGACGGACAACTACTTGCTAGTTTTCGAGTTGAGATCAATAGCGGCAGACCAACAGATGGCCTGTATATCTTCGACGTTGGAAGCACCCGCGTGCTACATGCCTACAAGGAGCCTGGTCTTCAACCCATCTATGCCTATTGGTCACCCAATAGACAGCAATTGGGCGTCCTTATGGGTAATCGGGGGTCTTTTTCGTTAAACCTCTGGCCTCCATCCAATGGCCAACGACCTAAAAGGGTCGCCCAAGGTTCTCCCTTTTACTTTAACTGGCGCTCGGATGGACAAGCTGTACTCGCCCATATGGGTGGGAGTCCCGAAGGGGAGTCGGGCCATGCCATCAGCGTCGTGGACATACCCTCCGGGGAAAAGCACCTCGTCTCTCGCTCCCCCTCAGCATTTGGACCACCTTCATGGTCTTTTGATGGTAAATGGCTCGCCTACGGCAATACAGTGGAGGTTCAAGGCAAAGCCTCACTTATGATCGCTGCACGCAATGGCAGCCAGCCTGAATCTGTAGCGCTTGTTCCAGAACGCATTGCCCTCGAATGGTCCCCCAACCAGCCACTTTTGGCTATCGCCACCACCTCATATGTCGGAGATCCACTCTTTGAGGAGATTCGCTTATTTGATGTAGCCACAGGAAACATAAAAACGCTCATTGAAGATAATTTCGCTGCATTTTTTTGGTCCCCGGATGGAACTCGCATTTTGTACGCCAAGCGTCATCGCAATCGTGAATATTGGACCTGGGTTGTCGTAGATATCCGCAGCGGGAAATCTATTCCAGTAGTTAATTTCATCCCGTCTCACGCTCAGATCCTGGTCTTCCGGTATTTTGACCAATATGCACTTTCGCATCGTCTCTGGTCTCCCGACAGTCAGTTTTTTACCTTTAGCGGTCATGTGGGCGCCAACCTAGATCCAGCCCAAGGCTTTCCCAACCCGTTTGTCTATGTTGTACCGGTAAGCGAGAATACGATTCCACAAAAGCTTTCCGATGGCCACATGGCCTTCTGGTCCCCACAATAAAAGAACTCCGTCCTAATGCCTGTCGCCCTCTCGTAGTTTTCCGGAAATCTGCTGAGGAAAAATTAGGCTTTGCGTAAAATCCAGGAAGCGAAAAATTGTTTTGGGGCTATATGCCGGTCATTAAATAAGGGAAATGCAAAATAGTCGACTGGCACCTTTTTTGCTGATAGCTGAATAACACCCTCACTGTTCGGTGCCAGTACGGGGCGATCGGCAATCGACACTAGTACTGTCTCCGTGTGAGGAAGGGGGATACAGGATGAAGAGTTCGCAAAAGACGTCACGGTACGCTTTACTTGGATTGGGAGCACTCTCGCTCAACTTGCTCGCCTTGCTCACCATGGCAACATCAGCCTGGGCACAGGAAGCTGCCGCTCTCGACAGTGGAGATACCGCCTGGTTGATCACCGCCACGGCGCTCGTGCTCTTCATGACTCTTCCCGGCTTGGCCCTGTTCTACGGCGGTTTGGTGAGGACAAAGAACGTCCTGTCAGTCCTCGGCCAATGCCTTGCAATGGCCGCCGTCATGACCTTGCTCTGGATCATCTACGGCTACAGCTACGCTGCTACCGAGGGGAATGCAATAATCGGGGGTTTCTCCAAGCTCTTCCTCAACGATCTGACTGTCGACTCCCTCAGCGGCACCATCCCCGAGTCGGTCTTCCTGACCTTCCAAATGACCTTTGCTATCATCACCCCGACACTCATCGTCGGAGCCTTTGCAGAGCGTATGAAGTTCAGCGCTATGTTAATCTTCATGATCATCTGGTTCACCTTCAGCTATGTGCCGGTCTGGCACATGGCCTGGGGGGATGGCGGCCTTTTCGTTGCGTGGTCAGTGCTTGATTTTGCCGGTGGTACCGTCGTACATATCAATGCCGGTATCGCCGCGCTGGTCGTGTGCGTGATGATTGGCCCGCGCAAAGGCTACCCTGGGGAGCCCATGAGGCCTCACAATCTTGTCCTGACCGTCGTCGGAGCCGGCATGCTCTGGGTTGGTTGGTTTGGATTCAACGCCGGTAGCGCGCTCGCAGCAGACGGCACCGCCGGCATGGCCGTGCTCGTTACCCAAATCTCTACCGCCACGGCCGTGGTTGTCTGGATGCTCATCGAGTGGTTCCGCCATGGCAAGCCAAGCATTCTCGGCATGGCCACAGCTGCGATTGCAGGACTGGGCGCCATCACGCCGGCCAGCGGCACGGCCGGGCCAATGGGCGCGATGCTGATCGGTGCTGTCTCAGCCGTCCTGTGCTACTTGGCTACCACCAAGATAAAGCAGACGTTCGGCTATGACGATAGCCTAGACGTCTTCGGCGTGCATGGCGTCGGCGGAATCGTTGGAACTATCCTGACCGGTCTGTGCGCAGCCGAATATATGGGTGGCGCGGGTTTCGAAGCTGCGACTGCTGCAGCCCAGGTAATCCAGCAAGTCAAAGCCGTTATCGTCACCATTATCTTGAGTGGCATCGTCTCTCTTGTCGCTTACTTCGTTGCAAACGCTCTCACCGGAGGCGCTCGCATCAGCGAAGAGGGTGAACAGATGGGCCTCGACTTGATGGACCACGATGAGAGTGGCTATATCTCCTGAGACAAAGGGCCTTTTTTTGCTTCTGGCGCCATCTCGAACGCTATAGCCTTCAACAGACAAGGGCCGGTGGAAAGCCGGCCATTTTTTCTCTGAGAAAGATTCTATCCTCTGAATCAATGCACAGATCAGCTCGCAAATCACTGGACAAATGCATTGATGATCCCGGCTACTCTGAGCTGCTGCAGGTCTGCTGCGCTCAGCCCTATTCTGGTGAGAATTTCGTCCGTATGCTGCCCCAGGACTGGCGGCGGACTGCGGATTTCTGCCGGTGTATCCGCGAAATGCCACACCGGCCCTATCGTACGAAAACTGCCTCCAGCAGCAGGAACAGGATGTTCAACCTCTTTGACGATGTCGAGTTCATCCAGCTGGGGGTGTGCGAATAAGGACGGATAGGTGTTGAAAGGTACTGCATCACCACGGAATTCATGGATCAGCTTGACCACTTCTTCATTGCTGAGTTTTTGAAACGCCTGCTCCCAAATGGGCTTCACCTCAGAGGCATGCCGGCCTATGCTCGTTGCCTCACGTCCGAAGCCTTCAAAACGCGGGTCGGCAATATACTCCTCCAACCCGAGCTTCAGCATCAGCCGATCCCAGTCTTCGCTACTGCCCCGACGCAGGCCGAAATAGACACGGCCGTCTTTGGTTTTGTACCCCTCGTCCGGCGGCCGCGTGTAATGGTCGAGATGGAAGCCATACCACTCATCCGGATCGGTCATAGCCGTCCACATAATGCCGCGCATATGCAGTAGGGTGCCAAGCATACTGACAGCAACCCGCTGCCCTTCTCCGGTCCGTAGCCGGTGAAACAAACCAGCTGTCACGGCCTGCGAGGCCATTATACCCGTATTCAGACTCCCAACATCCGCCCCCAACCGTACCGGGGCTGCGCCAATCTTTCCCAGCGAATGGGTGTAATCGGCCATCGCCTGGACAACCAGCTCCGCACCGGGCAAGTCTCGCAATGGCCCCTCTTCACCGTAGGCACTAATGGCACAGTAGACGAGCGTGGGATTGGTAGGGCTCAGATCTCGGTAACCGAGACCTATTTCTTCCGCCTTACCAGGCCCTAAGTCTTCTAAGATGACGTCAGCCTGACCAATAAGTTTTCGCACTAGCTCTCGGCCTTCGGCAGTAGCGAGATCCACCGCAACGCTTTTTTTATTCCGATTGAGGCTCAAAAAGACGGCGCTTTCATCCCCAATAAACGGCGGACCCATGGTCCGCGAGGTCTCACCAGTCAGTGGTTCAATCTTGATGATCTCCGCCCCCGCATCGCCTAATCGCATGGAGGCAAATGGACCGCACAGTCCCTGCGTGAGGTCAACAATCCGAAATCCCTGCAGTGCCCCCGGCATGCAATCTCCTATCCGTCTGTAATTCCGAATTCGCGCAGCACTTCCTCGGTCTGTTCTCCCTTGAGTCCACCGGGACGAATCGGACCAGCCGGAGTCTTGCTGAAATTCCACGGCAGTCCGTCTACGCTCGGCGTTCCCCAATGGGGTGTATCAAGGTCTATAATATGCTGATTTTGCGTGACCTGAGGGTCATTGCGCAGGGCACGAAAATCCACTGTTCGGGACACGCGAGCATTCGGCACCCGCTCTTGGGTAAGGCGCTGACTCCACCACGTGGTCGGTTTGGCCTGAAAATGGTCCTCAAGCAGTGGAATAAGGACTGCCCGATGCTTCACCCGTTTCGGATTGTCCTGAAAGCGTACATCATCACACAGATCTTCTCGCTGTATGGCACGGCAGAAACACGGCCATTGGTCCGCACTCACCACTCCAACGGCCAGATATTCCTGGTCTTGGCACAGAAAGGCTTGATGCGGAACTGTGGTTGTCACCGCACTGCCCATGGGCTCCGGTTGCTCTCCCGTTGCAAAATATTCGGCCAAACGACTTGTCTGTAGCGACAGAGCGGTCGAGATCATATCTATAGTAATTTGCTGACCCTTGCCCGAACGCTCTCGTACCAAGAGCGCTTGCAGCACGGCCTCCACGATCATACTGCTGGTCGTAATATCTAGGTGAGCCAGATGGCGAAACATTTCGCCCTGCGAGCCAGGCGCCCCGGTAGTGCTGCACCAACCGGAAAACGCTTGAATGGTGGGATCAATACCGGCCTCTCTTGCCATCGGTCCGGTTCGACCATAGGCGGAAGCAGAGACGTACACCATGCGTGCGTTCAGCTGTGAGACAACATCGTAGCCTAGCCCTAAACGCTCTACCGCACCGGGCCTCATGTTTTGAATGAACACATCACTCTTTTCGACCAGCTTGAGCGCAATAGCCCGGTCCCCCTCGTTTTTAAGATCCAAGACAATATTTCGTTTATTAAAATTGGCCGAGATATACAGAACCGCAGTGCCTTTAATAGGCGGCGGGATGGCGTGCGACAGTTCCCCGGCTGGCGATTCGACCTTGATCACATCCGCCCCGAGCTCACCCAGCAGCTTTGCCGCCCACGGCCCTACTGCTGCAATACTCAGATCAAAAACGCGAATACCATCAAGGACTCCAGGCATATTTCCTCCACTGCAAAAGAGCTCAAGTCAACCACGGCCGGAGAACAAGGGACTACCCTCGCCGTGCCGGTTTAAACTTCGCCAGCGTTACCTCATCGGTCACATCGTCATACACGACTTCCACCGACATGCCGATTCGGATCTCTTCGTTGCCCACATCGACAAGATTAGTTAGCAATCGAGGCCCCTCTTCAAGTTCCACCTCAGCCACATTGTACGGAACGTCATCTTTCAGCGAAGAGAAATAGGCTTGATGAAAGACGACCCAAGAGTTCACCTTTCCTCGCCCGCTCAACTGATGCCAGCTGAAGTCGCGAGACCAGCACTTAGGACAAAACCGTGTTGGCGGATACCAGACTTTGTTACACGGCTTACATTTTGGCAGCACCATTTCTCGTTGTTTCAGACCATCCCAATAGGGCTGATTCAGAGTCGAAATTGCCGGCAACGGTTTTGTATATGCGGCCATGTCCTACCCCTTTCGATACAGCAAAGAATCCCCATACGCGTTCGCCCACTGTATGAGTTGGGCATTGGGAATTTGCCGTTCACCACATTCGCCACGCAATTGGCGTACGATCTCGATTTGGTGATTCCAGCCCATGATATGCCCCTCCGACATAAGCCCCCCGTTGGTGTTCATGGGTAGCTCACCGCCCAGCTCGATACGCCCATTCTGGGTAAATGCAGCGGCTTCGCCTTGTTTGCAAAATCCAAATCGCTCCAGCGCAGTCCAAGCCAGAATGGCAAAGGCGTCATACGTAAACAGGGCATCTAAATCTTTCGGCGTCACTCCAGCCATTTCATACACCGGCTGCGGACCGGGTTCGTAGTCAAAGACGTCTTGCTGAGAGGTGCCAAAGCCTGGGTACGTCCAAATAAATTCTTCTCTTCCCGCCGGC
>CAZXFE010000164.1:0-9073 GCA_964639795.1 uncultured Enterobacteriaceae bacterium
GCCCACGGCAATCCGCGGTCCAACCCGGGTCAGCACCCGGGGACTATCCAACGCTTCTCCCGGACGCAGCACGCACGAAACCCCCACGGTCACGACAGGCCAGTCTGCATGTTGAACTGATGCCGGCTGTCTACCTTTAGCCGCTTTCGCCAGCGTTGCTGTGAGCGCATCGGGTGAAAGAGTGCTCACCGTAATCAACCCATCACCGAGTTCTCCCGCTAGGGCGAGTGCTTTGGGATAGGAAGCGGCCAGATAGATCGGGATAGGATCGTCCAGGTTAACATACCCATGCTCCCGGTCGAGGAAACGAATCTGACTTTGGCGTCCGCGTTCATGATACTGAACCGCCTCGCCACGCAGTAGTTTTCGACATACTTCAATAGTATGCCGGAACGTATCCAGACGTACGGGTGGCATGCCCATCGCACGCCAGGCCGTGTGGCCGGTACCCAGCCCCAGGATGACTCGACCTGGAGCGAGCTGGTTCACCGTAGCAATCGAATGGGCAATGACCGGGGGAATCCGAGTCCCGGCGACCGCCACGGCTGTGCCAAGCTGGATCGTGTTCGTATGCTCAGCAGCCAGAGTCATGCACGCGTATACATCTGAAGCCAGCATTTGGGTATCGACGAACCACACGTTTGTGAAACCCATCTGTTCAGCCAGCACAGTGTGCTTCCAACTGTTCTGGATATGCGACTGCAAACTAACGCCAAAGTTCATGGCAGATCCTTTCTTTTCTTGTACAGATTCGACGCATCCTGATGTTTAACTGCAGTGACGAAGCATAGCGTCATTCTGAACCGAAGTAGAACGAAAATGAAGAATTTTTCAGCGACGCGGCTGGTGAAGAAATTCTTCCTCGCTATACTCCTCAGAGTGACAGATACGTCAAGTCCGTTCGGTAACCCACTGTCCGGTACTAAAAGGAATCATACTTGCGACTCACTTTTTCACGGGTAAGGCATAACAACTGGACGTCCTTACAGAATGCGCTATAGTACTTCCTATTTTAGTGGAAGAGGGAGCAATCGTATGACTTACACGCCACCGCCAGTGGAGATGCCTCGCTGTCCAGGCCCCTCCATGCAGGATATTCTGAAAGCGGATGGCGAAGCTGCACCAACCGTGCTGCGAGAAGAAAGTTTTCTCGATCTCGGCGACCAGCCTCTCTCCGTCGAGCGGTATACGTCACGCACGTTTCATGATCGCGAGGTCGAAAAGATGTGGCGTAAGGTATGGCAGATGGTGGGCCGGGTCGAGCAGATCTCGAATATCGGCGACCACATTGTGTATGAAATTGCCGACGACAGCTTGATTGTAACCCGCACGAGCGAGACGGAAATAAAAGCCTATTACAACGCCTGTCTGCACCGAGGCACGCGGTTACGGGACGAGGGTGGCCACGTTCAGGCCTTTCGCTGTCCTTTCCACGGGTTTACTTGGGGCCTGGACGGGACGTTAAAGGGCGTCCCCTGCCGCTGGGATTTTCCAACGCTCAAAGACGAGGACTTTCGGCTTCCTGAAGCCCGGGTCGCCACCTGGGGCGGCTTTGTGTTCATCAATATGGACCCGCAGTGTGTTCCCTTAGAGGAGTATCTCGGTGATGTGGGGCGCCACTTCGAGACTTGGCCACTAGAAAAACGCCACCTCGCTGCGCATGTCAGCAAAGTCGTCCACGCCAACTGGAAGGTCGCTCAGGAGGCGTTTATGGAAGCCTTTCATGTCCTGGACACTCATCCGGAGATTGAGGCTTGTATGGGAGACTGGAACGCCCAGTATGACGTCTACCAAGGTGGCCACAGCCGGCTTTACAACGCCATGTATGTGCCCAGTCCGCGTATCACTCAATCAGGTCAAGGGATTCCAGAGCAAGACCTCGCGAATATGAGTGCTCCGCTCTTGGGGCTCAATGGGACGGTGGCGGTTACCGAAAGCGGCACCGCTCGGCAGGCGCTGGCTCAGCGCTATCGTCTCATTCTCGAAAACAAGACGAACATGGATTTATCCGGCTACACGACATCGGAGATGCTGGACCTGATCCAGTATTTTGTCTTCCCTAACTTCTTTCCCTGGGCAGGACTGGGGGCGCCATTAGTCTATCGTTTTCGTCCGAATGGAAATGATCCAGACTCCTGCCTGATGGAAGTCATGCTCCTCGTGCCGCGTTCGGAAAACGGAGAGCGTCCGGCGCCAGCCGAGCATCACCGTCTCAGACCGGAAGAATCCTGGGCAGATGCTACTGAGCTCGGAGATTTGGGTCCTATCTTCGACCAGGACACAGCCAATATGCCCCGCGTGCAGGCCGGACTCAAAACAACACGCAAACCCGGCGTTACCCTCGGCCATTACCAGGAGGTCCGTATTCGGCATATGCATCACGTTCTGGATCGGTATTTGGATGCTCCGGATTGATGCCAGGTCGATGTGCCTAGTTACTGGATTTCGACATCTTCGACGAGAAAGATTCTGGAGCTTGCAAAATCGACAAACTTCGCCTCATCCGGACGAATAATTTCGAGATAGCGTGGATGGCTAAACGCCTTGCCTATATCCTCTACGCTGTCAAACCAGAGTTCAGCTATGCCATCGAATGGAGCCTCATCTGAAGGCGGAAAGCCCGGTACAGGATCGCTGATTGTGTGGCCCTGCACATATCTGCGGACATAGCCCCAAAACTCAGGAACGCTCCTGACCAGCGGGCCGTGATTGTTTTTCCAATAGTCCTGAAACTCAGACGTTGACATCCCTGCTTTACGGCGCACACATCCCACAAATTTTACCATAGGTTTTTCCTCCAGTGAAAATAATGATTGGTATCGCCCACTAAACACTTGTAAGAGTCAAATTGAAACCCTTGGCTGAAGGGAGTACCGCAGTATGCCGCATGCAAACGAAAACGGCATCTCGCCATGATACAACGTGAACGGGACAGGAGAGCCATTAGACCGCTGGGTCAACGACCTAGCTGCGGTTCTCTATAACGCACAGCAACGCGTACATCTGTCGCGCACCTCGACCGGCACGCCGCTCAACGTACGCGTTGCTGTGCGTTATGAGAAGCGCGTCAAAAACATGCTCACCTATCCAGGGATTTCATCCTCACCGGAGGGTCGGCGTATGTTCCCGCATTTTCGGGAGATTACGGAGACCTTTGGGGATTAGGCGCTCGGACGCCTGACCCAATGAATAGCATGGGCCGAGCACCATTTGTGCGGCTGCGTTGCCAACGAAATGGCCCTGTTTGAAATCCAATCCTTTAAGCCCAATTTCTCCATCCCCTTGTTGGCGAAAACCTTGGAGACCTTTACCCATTGTGGCCTGTCGGTCGATGTGGCCAAGCTCAGCATGCCGGTCATGATACTGATCGGAATTTCCGGCACCTCGGTGCTGCTACACCGCACCAGACCGCGACAATTGAAGCCTTTGCTACCCAGTTCCCACATGCCGAAGTGAAACTTATTGACAACGGCGGCGAGACGTATCGCATGATCGGACAACCTGAACAGACGGCTCCCGTCGTCATTGATTTTGTGAATACCCACGCCTGCGCCTGAGAAGCCGAACCAATGTTGACAAAAACCTTGACTGAACGCCGTAGACTTTGCGATAACACCTTATCCATACAGTAAGGAGAGACACCATGCTCGATCTCGTCATCAAGGGCGGTCAGGTCGTCACCCCGCAAGCCGTTGGGGAGATGGATGTTGGTATTCAGGGCGAAAAAATTGTCGCGGTAGGGTGGTCGGGAACGTTAGACGCTGATGCTAACCGCGTTATCGACGCGAGCGGCAAAATTGTCATACCCGGAGGCATAGAGCCGCACGCACATATTGGGATTCCTGTGCCGAGCGAATGGACCGGCCAACCGGATATCATGACCCAGCCACCGCAAGACGCTAGCCGTGCGGCAGCCTTTGGGGGCGTCACGACTATCGTTGATTTCGCCGGCGACCTGAGTTTTGATGTTGTCGAAGGCGCCACACCCAAAACGATTATGTCGGTTATAGAGGAGCGGCGTGAGGTCTTTCGCACCCATGCGTACACCGATTATACGTTTCACTATATTCTGGCTGGTGAGGTCGCACCTGAGACGATCAGTGAGATCGGCGAAGCCATACAGGAAGGGATCGCCAGCTTTAAAATCTTCACCACATTTAATCCCATCCGTGTCCCGTATGGGCACCTGTGGGCGATTTTTGCTGAGGTCGCCAAACACGGCGGGATCATGGCCGTGCACGCTGAGGAAGACGAGATCGTTCGCTATATGACCGAAAAGCTCAAACGTGAAAACCGAGAT
The DNA here is from genome assembly GCA_964639795.1 of uncultured Enterobacteriaceae bacterium. GTDB lineage: Bacteria > Desulfobacterota > Binatia > Bin18 > Bin18 > Bin18. Next base: position 4,301 of record CAZXFE010000164.1, read on the forward strand.
CAAGGTTATAATCTACACCTCGTTCACAATAATATCTCTGAGGATCTGGCCTTCCGGAATATTATCCGTCTGGCCAAGCAAACGGGCACAGGCATTTACTTCGTTCATACCACGGCCAAAGAAGGCGTGGCCGCCATTGCCGAGGCGCGCAACGACGGACAGCCGGTGTACGGCGAGGCACTGCATAATTATCTCGAATTCACGTGCGAGGATTATAAGAAACCGGGCGGGACGGCCATCCACACCTATCCGGCTATTAAATTCGCCGATGACCGAGACGCCCTTATCGCCGGTTTAATGGACGGCCGCTTAGCAACCACGGCCACGGATGAATACACCACCCATAAAGGACCCAAGCTGTGGGGGGACGTCATCGAGACCGTGTGTGGCGGACACAACGGCATTGAGACTCGCCTGCCAGTCTCGTTTACAAAGTTCGTGGCAGAGCGCGATATGCCCCTGCAGCGCTTTGTCGATATCACCTCGGCCAATGCGGCCAGACTACTCGGACTCTATCCACAGAAAGGCGCGATTCAGCCGGGTAGCGATGCCGATATCGTCTTAATTGATCCAAAGATGAACAAAACACTAACCTTGGACGATCTCCACGCAGACTCTGACTACAGCATCTGGGAAGGCTTTGCCTGCCAGGGTTATCCGGTCATGACTATGCTACGCGGCAAGGTGATTGTTGAGGACGGGAAGCTGGTCGGGAGTTCGACTGATGGCCGCTGGCTCAAGCGGCATATGTCGGGTGATGTGATATCGCGGCCGGTTGTGTAGACGGCAAACGCCATCTGGAGGCAGGAATGAAAAAAGTAAGCGGGGCGTTGGCCTGGCATCCTGAAGTCGCAATGAGCACCGAAGAGATCGACGATTTTCTGTCGGGCCGCTGGGTTGTGCGTCTGGCCACGCTTGCCGGAGATGGATATCCGCACGTCACCCCGCTGTGGTACTACTGGGACGGCAAGTGTCTGTATCTCGCCCTGACCCGAAACCGGTTGGCTTTCAAACACCTCAACCGAGATCCACGCTGCTCGGCTGTGATTGATATGGACAACCGTCCGCTGATGGGGATGCGCAGCAATTTGGCCAAGGCCGTTGTAATTAAGGGCGATGCAGAAATGACGGAGGTCGGCCCCGGGAAAACCATGCGTATTGAAGCCGGCCCCTGGCAAGGTGAGCACCCGACAGAGCAAATGCTGGGCTGGCTGGGCAGCCGCTATGGCCTCTCGCAGCGCGAGGGGGCACTCGGCTTCACTGAGGAGTCGTTTGGCGAGATTTTCTCCCAGCCGGAAGGGCGAGCCAGTCAGCTCTTCAAGGATAATGAGGACCGGATGATGATAAAGATTATCCCCAAAAAGATCAAAGCTTGGGATTTTTCAAAATCACCCATGGGCTACGCCGACTAAAGCAAACGGAGGAATCTTATGACGCGTTCTTTGACAGTTGCTGCGGCTCAGCTCGGTCCGAGCTCCGACACAAAAGAGGAAACCGTTAAACGCATGGTCACGCTGCTCGATGAAGCCGGGCAGCGTGACGTCGAGCTGCTGACATTTTCCGAGCTTTCCCTTACTCCGTATTTTGCTACGCGGGTACAGGAATCGTGGCAGCATCTGCCGGAAGACAGTCTGCCTTCGCCTGTCACCTACCCCCTTTTTGAGGCAGGGCGTCAGGCCCAGCTACATTGGATTCTCCCCTATGCCGAACGCGAGAATGGGAACGTGTACAATACGGCGGCACTGATTAATCCGGATGGGGAGATTGTACAAAAATACCGCAAGGCTCATATTCCCGGCGTGGTTGAGCCGCGGTGGGAAGGGCTCGATATTTTTGAGAAGCGCTATTTTACCGAGGGAAATCTGGGTTTTCCAGTCACAACCCTGCCCCAGGATAAAGTCCAAATGGGCACACTGATTTGTTACGACCGACGCTTTTCAGAAGTCTATCGCGCCCTTGCCCTCGGTGGTGCAGAACTCATCTGTATTCCGTACAATACACCCACATTTGGCCGGCCTCGCACGGAAGGTCACGAAACAGCGGAAGTTCTACTACGGGCTGCAGCAATTGAAAACCAACTCTTTATTGTCGCGGCGGGTAAAGCTGGGGTCGAGGACGGCGCAGAATATATTGGCGGGAGTGAAATCATCTCGCCTGAAGGCAAGGTGTTAGCCAAAGCCCAGACCGACGGCGATGAACTGGTCGTTGCGACGATCGATCTTGATACGATCACCGAGTTCAAAGCAAAATGGGATTTCATGCCGGACCGGCGCCCAGAGCTGTATCAGGCGCTTGTTCAAAAAGAGCAGACTGAGCAGGAAGAACAGTAGGGTGCGCCCTGCGCACCGAGCAGAGAGTGTCGGATTACGCTCCACTAATACAACCTACGCTTTCTCACTTACGCCTATGTAATAGATGCTATGACTATGCCACACACCCCCGTCGGACGACTTCGCTTGGTTGGAATGTTAGAAGGCTTGTCCTTTCTCATTCTGCTCTGCATCGCTATGCCGCTTAAATATATGTGGGGACAGCCCATGGCGGTACGGATTGTCGGGATGATCCACGGCATCCTGTTCATCTGGTTTTGTGGAGTCTTGCTCAACGCAAAGGACGCTGCCGGCTGGGATCTAAAGAAAACAGGCTGCATTCTCGTAGCTGCACTCTTACCGTTCGGACCTTTTGTTATCGACGGTAGCTTAAAACGAGAGGATGAAGCGTTGCAAGTCACCAAACACTCAGAGGAGTAGAGAGCCATGCAAACCATCAGTAAAGACCACATCGTTCGTACATTTGATGCGACCCATCCGCCGGCAGCCCGAGTCCAGCCAGGAGAGGTATTTGTGATGGAAACCAATGATCGTTTCCGTGATTGGAACGATGGCGGAAACTGGCCGGTGGAGCAGCTTTCCGTGATGACAGGACCCGTCTGTATTGAAGGCGCCCAGCCTGGCCAGACGCTGGCGGTCGAAGTCTTGGACATACGGCCAACTCAGGGCTTTGGTTATGTGGTTGCGATTCCAGGTTATGGATTACTCAAAGATCAAATCGAGTTCTGCAAGAAGGTTCTTCCGATTGAGGGCAATCGCATTCGCTACAGTGATACGATCAGTCTGCCGTTTATTCCCAACGTCAGTAAAATTGGTCTTGCTCCTTCTGGTGGAGCACTTCCGAGTAACGCCGTAGGCACTTTTGGCGGCCAACTCAGTAATAGTCAGCTTGGACCCGGTTCAACCGTGTTTCTGCCCGTGAGCGTCGAGGGTGGAATGTTAACCATAGAAGACATCCACGCTCGAATGGGTGACGGGGAGGCAACTGCTTCGGCCGTTGAAATTGCGGCAGAGGTAACGCTGCGGTGTCGCATCGCTGATGAGCTGCAGCTTCAGCGACCGCTTGTTATTACGAAAGATGAAGTCCTTACCATGGGAGACGGCGAAACTGCCGAAATCGCAGCGCGGAGCGCATTGGAAGATCTTTCCCGTCTCTTAGTTGACCGAGCTGGAGTCAATCAAACAGAAGCCGCTATGCTCGCCAGTGTTGCTGCTGACTTGCGCATATCAGAAATGGCCGGCAGCCCATGTCATGTGCGGGCGGCGATCAACCGGGAGATTTTGGGTTTATAAAGGGTGTGTATGGATCAAGACATCCGCATCCGCTTTGTCAGCGATTCGTTCGTAAATGCCACTGGCGACGGGCTTGTCGAATACGTATTATAATTTGGGGGTCAGACGAAATACGAGCCGCGACATCCGTCAACACTGGGAAGAAGAATGTACGCAGAGACTGCCCGAGTGGTTAGAATCTGTCGATTGTTGGGTTGTTTTTTCATTTGGGGTGAATGACATAGTGATTGAGAATGGTGTCCAGCGAGTTCCCCTGCAGGAATCGATGGACACCCCTCGTCTCATGCGCCAAAAATCCCAGACACAATACACAGCTCTATGGGTCAATCCTCCGCCTACCGTTGACGCTGATCATAACGAACGCATCCAAACGCTTTCGGAGACGTTCTCTCACCTTACAGACGGGCTACACATTCCCTATATCCCAGTCCTGCCTGCACTCATTGCAAACGAAGAGTACAAGCCAGAAGTCAAGGAAAACAACGGAGCCCATCCCCGGAGCACGGGCTATGAAGAACTGGCGCGCATTATCGGAGCTTCACCGCGCTGGTGGTTTTATATAGGACTACCCAGCCCTTCATCAGTTTTGCGGCAGCTTGAATTCCGGCGCCATGACAGCGTTGGCGTTCGTCGTGATCGCCAAACGAATGTCCTTGACCGGTTTGTACTCCGGGTCATCCATAAAATCTGTGATTGCTTGCTCAGACGGGAATTTTAAAACAACCACGCCTTTAGCCGGAGCGCCCTGTACCGGCGTGGCCTCAAAGTCCGCCACAACCACTTCCGCCTTATATTTTGCCAGAAAAGGCAGCACCCCCGGGATATATTCCTTCTGATATTTCTCGGGATCGGTAATCGTTTGGGTAAGAATAAAATACGCCGACATGATTGTCCCCCTTCAAAAGCACAGAATAATGAACATTCTTTGGAGCGAAACAAGCAATAGCATTGGGTGAGCGCAAGGATCAAGCTGCCCCGTCCACCGCTGACTTGTAGAACCCCTGGTATGACTTTAAGTCATACCAGGAGAAACATATGGGAGCTTCAAAAATCGCCATTAGCCTTGATGAAAAATTGTTGACCCGCTTAGATCGACTTGTCCAAACCCAAGTTTTCCCAAGCCGCAGCAAAGTTTTCCGAGAAGCGGTAA
>CAZXFE010000165.1:0-5678 GCA_964639795.1 uncultured Enterobacteriaceae bacterium
CGACTGTAAGCGAGAGGACATCGCTGGAGACATGGTCGGCGCGGCCGCAGGCTAGATCTCGACGATATCATCTGTCTCAAAAAAATTACAACGGAGAATAGTCCACAGGGCAGCCAAGCCGTCTTGCCAACGTATCTTTTTTCCTTCCGTGTACGTCCGTGGGGTATATGAAATAGGCACCTCGCACACGCGCGCGCTGCTACGTGCAATCTTGGCTGTGATTTCAGGCTCGAACCCAAACCGTTTTGAATGCAAAGTGATGTCTCGCAATACCTGGGCTCGAAAGACTTTATAGCACGTCTCCATATCCGTGAGCTGGAGGCGCGTACAAGTATTGGAGAGTGCAGTGAGTGCTTTATTGGTCGCCGTATGCCACGAGAGCCCGGAGGTGGAAGACGTGTGTAAAAAGCGAGAACCATAGACCACGTCAGCTTGTCCGGTGAGTAATGGCGTGAGCAGTTGCGGATAGTCCAAAGGGTTGTATTCGAGATCGGCATCTTGGATCAAAATGAAAGATCCCGTCACCTTGCTCAGCGCAGTCCTGATCGCTTGTCCTTTACCCTGATTGTTGGCATGGAACAGGGGCTTCACCTGGCAGGGCGTTAACAAGTTTTTCCCATCAAGGAGAGGCCCGATATCTGAGATCTCCTGGAGATCCTGGAGGAGCTCTCGAGTGCCGTCAGTAGAACCATCGTCGACGACAAGGACCTCTTTGGTGAACGGCGTTTGGGCAACCCGTTTGAGGATCTCATAGATTGTCTCCACCTCATTATAGACGGGGATAATGATGGAGAGGAGGGGTTTCCTGCGGACATCCTTCTTCCGAACGAGGTGAGGGTGACCTACCGAGCATGTAGCAGGCCCCGGTGTACAGGACACATTGGAACCGGAGCGCGGACCCATTGCGTGCGTCATAGCCTGGTTGGAGAGCTCTTCTTGGAATCGATACCTATCTCGCGATTGCTTATAGTGTAGTCCATCGTTGGGTCTATCGGCAAAAAGCCTGTGCTCTTTTCTGCTTATGCCGGACGGAATACGTTTGGGGAGGGGCTCGGTGCTATGATGTCTCACGTTTCGTCCGTCTATTCTGTCGTTACCCGTGACAAGTCGAGAAAAGTGTGGGGAGAGAGAGGCTGTATGTTCGTCAAATATTGTGGAACTCTCATTGGGAGTCTAGTTCTCTTTAGCAGTGCCCTGGCAGCAACGGCATCAAAAATATTGCCTGGCACTGAAATATTCCCGGCGGGAGTGCAGCAGCAGCTTGAAGAGGCACTTGCAGCAAAGGGAAAAACGTATACGCCGCGGACTCACCATCTTTTTGAAGATGGCAGTCCGCATTATACAAATCGGCTCATCCTCGAGCCGAGCCCGTATCTCCTTCAACATGCGCATAACCCTGTCAATTGGCATCCGTGGGGAGATGAAGCCTTTGCACGAGCCAAACAAGAAAATAAACCCGTTTTGCTGTCCATAGGCTATTCGACCTGTCACTGGTGCCATGTCATGGAGAAGGAGTCTTTTGAAGCCCTGTCTATCGCTGAGTATCTTAACCGCCACTACATTGCAGTGAAAGTCGACCGAGAACAACGGCCCGACCTGGATGGAATTTATATGACTGCCGTACAGATGTTGACCGGTCGAGGTGGCTGGCCCATGACGGTCTGGCTTACCCCGGACCGCCAGCCATTCTATGGCGGAACCTATTTCCCGCCTCGTGACGGAATGCGGGGTCAGAAAGTTGGATTTTTAACGCTCCTGACCCGTCTGCAGGAGATTTACCATAAGGATCCGGATCGTGTAGCAGAGGTAGCGAAAAATCTGACCCAGAGGGTCGAGACTGCGGTGGTTCCGAAGGCGAGTAAAGACGGTCCGACTGCTGTGGTGCTCAAGAATGCTGCCGAGTCATTTACCAAAATTTTTGACGCGCAATACGGCGGCTTTGGGCAGGCTCCGAAGTTTCCACGTAGTGTGACGCTGGAATTCCTGCTCCGGTATAGTCGCCGGGTTGGTGATCAGAAGGTCCAAGATATGGTGGTCAAGACCTTAGAGACCATGGCTGCTGGAGGTATGTATGATCAGGTAGGCGGCGGTTTTCATCGCTACTCAACCGACCGGAAATGGCTAGTGCCGCATTTTGAGAAAATGCTGTATGACAATGCGCTGCTCACGGTTGCCTATCTTGAAGGCTATCAAGCCTCTGAACGGGAGGATTTTGCTCGTGTCGCGCGTGAAATCCTTGACTATCTTGACCGTGAGATGCGTGCTCTAGGTGGCGGATTTTACTCTGCAACCGATGCAGATAGCGAAGGGGAGGAAGGAAAATTTTTCGTCTGGACGCTGGCTGAACTCGAAGCGCTACTCGACCCTCAGCAGACGCGTTTGATCCAGCATCATTATGGTGTGACGGAGCAAGGAAATTTTGAGGGCACCAATATTTTCGCTGTTTCCCAGCCTCTCTCAGTACTGGCATCTGCCCAGGGCCTCGGCCTTGAGCAGATGCGGGAGCAACTCCGGACGGCACGGAGAATTATTTACCAAACACGCCAGAAACGTATTCCACCCCATACCGATACAAAAGTCTTGGTTTCCTGGAACGGGCTGGCCATCTCGGCCTTTGCCCGAGGGGCGCACATCTTAGGTGTTCCGACCTATGCCGAGCGGGCAAAAAGTGCTGCGACATTCATTCTGAGACATATGAAACAGGGCGGACGGCTGCAACGGAGTGCGCTCGCGACAACAATAGGCGGAGATGCCTATTTGGATGATTACGCGTTTTTTATTGCCGGCTTGCTCGATCTCTATGAAGCTACATTCGAGCTCGGGTGGCTCCAAGAGGCGATTGCCTTACAGGCCGTACTGGAAAGACACTTTTGGGATAGTGAGAATGGTGGCTTCTTCCTCACCGCTGATGATGCGGAGGCTCTGCTAGCACGCGAAAAACCGTCCTATGACGGCGCGGAACCGTCTGGCAATGCGGTTGCCGTTCAGAACCTGCTCCGACTTGCGGAGTTGACGACGAATGATCACTATCGCCAGCGCGCTCAGCGGTGTTTTCGGGCGTTCGCCTCACAGCTGAAGAAGAGTCCGACGAGTATGCCACGTATGCTCAGCGCGCTCGACTTTTCCTTAGACCGGCCCAAAGAGATTGCGATAGTGAAAGCATCGCCACAAGACACGACTGAACCACTGCTGGCGGAACTGCGGACGCATTTCCTTCCGAATCGGGTCGTTTCCATAGTGACGCAAGGCAGCGAACTCACAACGCATCAGAAAGTGATCCCCTGGCTTGAGGCAAAAATTGCGATTAAGGGCAAGGTGACGGCCTACGTATGCGAGCAGCACGTGTGTGCCTTGCCGACGTCAGACCCGGAAACCTTTGCCAAGCAGATTGTGACGACAACGCCGCTCTCATATCCAAAGTAGTCGGGCAGAACGGGACGCAGGCCGGCAGGGAAAATACCTGAAATACTGCTTGATCCTTCTGACCCTCGCTTAAGGAGAGGGCAAGGGTGTCTCGTGGATCTGGTGCTGGAGTTCCGTAATATCTTCTCGCGGGCCAGCTAGAATGAGCGTGTCGCCGGAGCGGAGGGCCTGATCCGGCTGCGGAAGACGATCTTCATACCCGGAAGCGGTTTCCGTGCGGATGGCTAAAACCGTTATCCCGTAGCGCACTCTGAGATCGAGCTCTCGGAGTGTCTTATCAATAAATGTGGCTGGGACAGCAATGGCCAACACCGTATATTGTGCAGGCATGGTCAGTGTCCCTCCGCTGCCAGGAGTCGCCTCAGGCACGGTACCAAGAAATTCTTTGCGTAAGACTTCTCGATCATATAAATCCAGCAGGTCGGCTTGCGTGACAACGCCGATGATCCTCGTTTCGGCCTCGGCATCTACCACAGGTAAACAGTCGAGCTGCGTCTCACGGAATTTGCGTAAGCAGTCGGCCAGGCTTTCCTGCGGGTGGACGAGGATGGGAACCGGACGTGCCATGTCACGGGCAACCACCAGGCCGTCAAGTCCTCCTTCGTTGAGGAGCGCCTTGACATCGTGCAAAGAAAGCATGCCGGTGAGCTGATGATTCGGGCCCACCGTGTAGTAATACGGGTCCTGCGAGTTCAAGACTCGCGCAACAACCTGTTGAAACGAAGCATCGTCCGCAAGCGTGGGGGCCGGCGTGTGCATGACATCGGCGACCTGAAAGGAGCGCATCACTGTTTCCTCCCGGCCAAGCGAGAGCGAAATGCCACGCCGCGCGAGCTTGAGTGTGTAAATCGAATGCGGATAGAGATAGCGCGCTGTGACCGTACTCAAGGTGCAGGCAATCATAACCGGCAAGATAATCTGATAGCCCCCGGTTAATTCAAACAGCATTAAAATGGTAGTCACTGGCGCATGCGTTGTCCCGGCCACAACCGCGCCCATGCCGATCATCGCATATGCTGCTGGAGTCGCGGTGAATTCAGGAAAAAGAGCGTGGACGATCTGACCGAAGAGGCCACCGGCGGCAACACCTAGAAACAGGGACGGGGAAAAGATGCCGCCGGAAGCACCTGAACCCAACGTGGTGCAGGTTGCGATCAGCTTGAGGAAAAAAAGGAGGGCTAAGAGGTGCCACTCCGTTGCCTCATGCAGGAGTCGGTCCATGGCTTCAAATCCGGTGCCGTAGACCTCTGGAGCGATGAGAAGGAGCCCGCCGACACACAGCCCGCCGACTGCTGTTCTGGCAAGGGGCGGGATAGGGCTCTGATCGAACAGGTCTTCGCTCTTATACAGCGTCCAGGTAAAAACAACGGCGACCAGTCCCATCAGTATGCCAAGCACCGCGTATAGCGGCACTTCTGCATAGTGGACTAATGTATAATCGGGTACCTGGAAGGCCGGCGCGTCCCCGAGGTAGGCACGGGAGACGGCCGTTGCTAACACAGAGGAAAGAACAATAGGCGCGAAGGTAGGTATCGAAAAATTGCCAAGAATAACCTCTAGGGCAAAGAAGGCTCCCGCGATGGGTGCATTAAACGTTGCCGCAATACCTCCGGCTGCACCGCAGCCGACCAAGGTACGGATGCGTTCCGGAGAAAGATGTAATGCTTGTCCACAGGCAGAGCCTAAGGCGGAACCAATTTGAATGACCGGGCCTTCCCGACCTGTTGACCCCCCCGTCCCAATCGTGATCGCTGACGCAAGCGCTTTCGCAAAGGCAACGCGTGCCCGTATGATCCCTCCTCGGAGGGCAACGGCTTCCATCACCTCGGGGACGCCGTGGCCTTTCGCCTCAACTGCCCAGCGGTAGACAAGAGGAGCGATCAGCAGCCCGCCGAGTGCAGGCAGGCCGAGCTTCCAATACCAGGCGAGGTCAGGGAGTGCGCGGAGAGGGGAGTGACTACCAAGGGCGAGCCATTGTACGAGATGGAGGAGTTCGTGAAAGGCAATGGCCGCAACGCCGACAAGTAAACCAACTCCACAGGCCAATACTATCGTTACCCCCTGCTGGCTGGTGTGTAACCGGGCTGTAATATATGTCCTCCACCGTGTAATTATCATTGTTACATAGGGGCGAGTCTAGGGCTCATCGAGCCTAGGGATGGCTGCCCATTTTCTCTTCGATACGGGTTGGCTACATATCCGGCTACGACCCGCTCTCGTCGATGTGTTCCTCTGATATGTCTGTCAATCGGCGC
>CAZXFE010000165.1:5778-9030 GCA_964639795.1 uncultured Enterobacteriaceae bacterium
CGGCTACGACCCGCTCTCGTCGATGTGTTCCTCTGATATGTCTGTCAATCGGCGCATGTGTTCTGCGCGGCCTACCAACACTAAATAGTCTTCCTGGTGAAATGGACTGTTTGGGTCCGGCAACTCATCTGGACTGTGAAATCCTCCCCGCCGTATGGCTATGGCTGTGAGGTTAAACCGATTTCGGAGCTGTGACTCGCGCAGGGTTTTCCCGAACAGATGAGCGGGAATCCGGACAATCTCTACGGTATAGTCATGTGGGAGACGAACCTGCTCGTGAAGCGTCTCAGTGATGGCTTCTGAACGTAGACTCACCCCGAGATATTCATTGCGCAGGATCTCTCGATTGAACAAGTCCAATACATCTCGCCGTGAGATTACTCCTGCTAACTGTTGGTCGGGCAAGAGCACAGGCAGGTATTCTTGTTCACTCATTGCAAATTTTTCAAGACAGCGGGCAAGGGTCTCATCCGGCACGGTTGTTGTATCCGGGAACTGAGCCAAATCGGCCGCGACCACGAGACGGCCTAGGCTGTCGTCCTGCAGTGTCGACTTGACGTTATGAATTGAGATGACCCCGACGAGGTGGCGTTGCTCATTGATGACGAAGCTCAGCGGCAGATTACTGTTAAGAAAGTGATCCATTATTATCGGAAACGGCGTCCCGGCAACAAAGGTTGGCACCTCGCGCTGCATAATCTGTCTCACAGTGTAGCCTTGCATGAGCGTCTGCTCCCGGCGCCGAATATCAATCCCGCGGCGGAGGAGCGACAGGGTATAGATCGACTCTTGGCGAAAGAGTTTGGCTACCATCGTGCTTACCGTGCAACTGACCATAAGGGGCAATATAATGTTGTAGTCGGTGGTGATTTCAAACAGGAGTAAAAAGGCAGTAATGGGACAGTGGACAACGCCGGCTAAAAAAGCAGCCATGCCTACAAGTGCATACCCCCCGCTCGGACCCGTAAGGGATGGAAAGAGCGCGTCGCTGCCCATACCAAAGAGGCTGCCTAATACCGCGCCGAGATACAGGGCTGGTACAAAAAGTCCGCCCGATCCACCTGAAGCGAGGGTCAAACTGGTTGCGCACATCTTGAGAGGAAAGAGCAAGAGCAGGTACGGCCACGTCAGTCCGCCGCGCAGAATGGCGTCCATAGTCTGATGTCCCGTTCCATACAGATGCGGGGCAAGGAGAATCATGCCGCCGACGAGCAATCCGCCCACTGCGGGTTTGATCGTATCCGGGAGTGCGATCTTTGCTGTTGCTTTTTCTATGTTTTCTAGCACGAACATAAAGACGAGTCCGCCCAGGCCACATACAATACCGAGTCCGAGATAGAAGGGCAGCTCCCAGGCGCTGAGGAGGCTATAGGCTGGAACAACAAAAGTGGGATGGTCGCCGAAATACGATCTGCTCACAACTGTAGCGAGGACGGAGGACAGCATGACGGGTCCAAAGGCCGGCATGGCAAAATTCCCAATGACGACCTCAAGGGCAAAAAAAGCTCCAGCAATAGGGGCGTTAAAGACGGCAGCAATACCACCGGCAACGCCACAGCCGGCAAGAGTGGGGAGTCGATCGGCCGGAACGCGTAGCATTTGTCCGAGCAGCGAACCCAGCGAGGCCCCAATGTGGACAATAGGTCCTTCGCGTCCGACTGAGCCCCCGGAACCTATAGTGAGGGCAGAGGAAATCGATTTCGTCAGTGCGCTTTGCCAACGAAACTTTCCATTCCCGAGCGCAACCGACTCAATGACTTCCGGCACCCCATGCCCTATGGCATCCTTTGAACGAAAGAATCCAACCAGGCCGACAGCCAGGCCGCCAAGGGCGGGTGCGAGAAGAATTTGATACCAGCGGAGGTCCGGTAGAACGTGCAGGGGATGATCTTGTGAGGTCAGGGCGAGCCATTGCACGAGATGAATCAGACCATCATACAGAATCGCCCCACAGCCTGTGATGAGGCCAACAGCACAGGCCTGGGCCATGATAGAAAACGGTTGGAAACGATCAATCTGCTCTCGAATATGGAAGAGGAAGGAAGAAGTTGGCGTTTGCGTAGAATACCTCTTTCTTGGGTCGCACAAGGCCGGACTTATTACCCTGTACTGCCTTGTGCGCGATCCTTACTCGGGCAGACCAAACATCCGAGACAGCGCCCGGACTTCATCTTTACGCCAGGGCAGGGGGGCAGGTTCCTGGAGCATCTTGTCCTGTTTGAGTTTTTCAACCACTTCTGGATCTCGCTTCATCGGCACGCCATATTCGCCCTCGAAATAGAGGCTCTCAAGCGGCGGCCGCGGACGCTGTCCGCCCGCCTCCCAGGACTCTGCAGGATAACCGAGGAGCATGGCGTAGAGTGGCATATAATGATCCGGCACCTTGAAGATGTCCTTTGCCTTGGCCCCGTTAAACGCCGTGAGCAGTGCGCCTAGTCCTTCATCAAAAGCGGTCAGAAGGGCCTGATTCATGGCGACTCCGCTGTCCATAGAAACTGCGATCGGATTGATACTTGGATCTCTGGAGATGGGGTCCAAAACCTGTGCCCAGACCGTCTCTTCGATGAACTTATAACTCCACCCATGGGTGGGGTTGAGCGCGCCGACATCGTATAGTTCTTTTAAGGTCTGCCCATGGCTTTCCTGAATCGCGTTTAGATTGCCATAGAAATAAATATGCACCGGAGCCATGTCGAGTTGCAGCGTGGTTGTCGGCATCTTGAGAGACTCTAGGTCCTCTGGGGAGAGTTTGTCTCGCTCTACGACAATGGCACGCAGAAATGAGGCATTGACCGCACAGGAAGACAAACGGGTTGCCTCCATAATGGTTTGAATTTTTTCTTGTTCAACCGGACGGTAGGGAAGGAAGTAACGAATCGAACGGCGTCGGCCTATGACTTCTTTGAACTCCATGAATACGGCCTCCTTACGGTGTATCTCTCGGGCCTCCTTAGCGTAGGGATGGTTTCCCTGTCAAGGCCGGAAATCTGCCAACACCTTGACTTTCTGGGGAAAATCCCTAGATTGGCTGGGAGCAGGCCTCAGGGTATCCCCAGTTGGGAGGGGGTGAAAGAACTACATGGCAGGTGTACGTGTTAAAGATAATGAGCCTATTGAAAGTGCCATCCGCCGCTTCAAAAAACAGTGTGAGAAGGCGGGTATTCTGCAAGAGCTGAAAAAACGTGAACACTTTGAAAAGCCGAGTGTTCGGCGCAAGCGAAAAGCGATTGCCGCGAGAAAACGTGCTTTGCG
>CAZXFE010000166.1:0-9000 GCA_964639795.1 uncultured Enterobacteriaceae bacterium
TACTTTCCTAGCGCAGGCCACCTTCCTTCCAGCGCTGCGCAAACCGCGGTAGGGTTGAGCGCAGGATACTGATCGGTTAGGATTTGTCGAAAATATAGAGAAAGCTTATAGGTTTTTGAAGCATCAAAGGAGGAAAAAACTGATGCGTGTTCCGAGAAGGATCTTCAGTATATCCGTTGGGATCATGGCTGTGTGTTGGCTGCTTCCCGCAGTTGCCCAGGCATGTCGCTGTCTGGCGCCCCCGTCAGCAAATTTTGGGCTGGAAAAGTCAGACGTCGTCTTTGTAGGCAAAGCGACCAACGTTGAAACGATAGAAGCAGACGGCTGGATTTACGGCGCACTCAAGCAGGCCATGGGATCACAGTACTACGAGTTTGAGACCGTACGAGCGACACTGGAAATCAAAACTCCGATTAAGGGAGCAGGCGAATCGCCAGTGACTATCGAAACATCCGCATCAACCGAATTGTGTGGTATACCGTTTAAGGAAGGACAAGACTACCTGGTGTATGCCTACAACAGTCCAGAGGGTGAATTAAAGACGGATATGTGTACCCGGACCGACACTGCCGCACGAGCGGCCGACGACATTGCAGACTTAGTCAAGGAATAAGATTCCCCTCTTCCAAGAAGGCGATAATCTCCTCAAACGCTCGGGGGTCCTGCATAAAGAACAAATGTCCCCCTTCAAAGAGGGCCATCCGCGCGGAGGAGATTTGTCGCAGTAGCGCTTTCTGATTCTCGACTGGTGCAACCCCGTCATACCGTCCGCCACAGATCAATACCGGCATAGTAAGCTGAGGCAGACGGGTATAGGTAGCATGTCTCTGGCGGGCTTCGATTTGGCGCCGCGAGCCAATAGCCTTGCCGGGCTCGTCGGCGCCCACTGTCCTAATCGCCAGCATCTCATCGATTAAGACCTGAAACTCTTGCGGGTGTGCGGCTTGCCAGGCGGCATCACGGCGTTTATCGCTCAGCTCTACAACCCGTTTCGCCCACCCCTCAGCCGATAAATGCGCAAGTTCCTGTAAGGGATACGATGCGCCGCCTTCCCCGCCGCTGCTCGTACAGCCGAGTACGAGCCGTTCCACCCGCCGCGGGTACTGCAGGGCAAATTCTTGGGCAACCATCCCACCAAAAGAAATACCAATCACCGCGCAGGTATCCCATCCTACGGCTTGAAGCAGCCCTTCCCCATCAGCAGCATAGTCCGCCATGGTATAGGATGTGTCAGGTTTATCTGTTTGGCCTAAACCGCGCTGGTCATAAGCTAGCACTTCGAAGTGCTCTGTCAGCGGAGAATCAAATGCATTTGGCGAGCGACGTAAATCGCCTCCGGTTCCACTTAGATACAGCAGTCGCGGCCCCACGCCGTGTATCTCGTAATACATCTGGATATCGCGTACGGAAACAAACGGCATAATAATCCTCTCAATTTTCCAGCAACTTCTTAGCTCTGACTCCGGGGGTATCTGATTCTTTTCTTTTTCTTTGGCGGCTCTTTCCCGCCGAGCTTTATCCCATCATTCTCAATCGTAATACGCCTTTCCTTATACAGAGTGCCGATCGCCCTCTTGTATGTTTTCTTACTAATCCCAAACGTTTCATAAATCATTTTCGGCGAGCTTTTATCTGTAAGCAGGAGGAACCCACCGTTTTCTTTAAGTGCATCAACAACTCGCCCTGCAGTCTCTGTTATCTTTTCATACCCAGATTTTTGTAGGCAAACGTCTATTTTGCCATCGTCTCGCACTTTTTTAATAAATCCGTCTAGGGCCTGACCTTTTTTCAGTTCCTGAAATACCTCATTTTTATACACCACTCCCCAATGCGCATTTTCGATAATAGCTTTATACCCAATGTCAGTTTGATCCCCGATAATAAGTTTCACCTCTTGCCCTTCCTGAAAGTCCGCCGGTTGGTTATCGAGGAATTTGTCCAGCCTAGAGGATGCAGCAAGACGGTTACTTTTCTCATCGTGGTAAATGCGTACAAGATACGATCGCCCTTCTTCCATTTTGTGCTGCTGCTCACGGAACGGCACCAGCAAGTCCTTTTCTAAACCCCAATCGAGGAAAGCTCCGACGCGGTTTACCTCTACGACCTTGAGAAAGGCAAAGTCGCCAACCACGGCATACGGTTTTTGAGTCGTTGCAATAATCGCATCTTCTGAGTCAAAGTACACAAAGACTTCGACACTATCTCCAGGCTGACCCTCCTCGGGGATAAATCTGTGTGGAAGTAAAATCTCGCCAAGACTTCCACCGTCAAGGTACACGCCGAATTCAACCACTTTGACGACTTTGAAAGTATTTAATTGTCCGACCGCCGCCATGCGAACATCTTCTCCTTAAATAAGGTGGAGATAGGTGAAACTCTGCACCTGTCATGTCACCCGGCACTGAGAAAGTCAAGCAAAAAGGTGAGCAGCCTCAGGCAGATTTAATCACTTAATGTGATTACTCAACCGAAATATTGCCTTGACCCTCTGTGAGCGGGGAGGTAGGGTACGGGACTCTCGCGCCTGTCAGGGATATCGATATTCCAAGGAGCCACAGCAACCATGAGTACCGAGAATCTTGAAGAAAAGACCATAGCCCTGCCTTCCCGGGCTGTGAATGGGACAACAAAAGCGCATGTCACGGGGCCTTCTCGTCTAACCGCGCCCGCCCACATTATCACAGATGATCAGGAAGCCATTGAGGTTGCACACCGGTTGGCAGAGCACTTTGCGCAGGAGGCCTCAGTCCGTGACCGGGAACAGCGGCTGCCACTTCCCGAACTGGATGAATTTTCGCAGAGCGGCCTATGGGGAATAGTGATTCCCAAAGCGTATGGCGGTGCGGAGGTCTCTTATAGCACCGTAAGCGAAATGATCACAATCATCTCAGCGGCCGATCCTTCGCTGGGGCAGCTCCCGCAAAACCACATTGCCGTACTCGATATGATTCGTCTCTGTGCGAACGAAGAGCAGAAACATTTCTGGTTTGGCGAGATCTTGAAAGGCATGCGGCTCGGCAATGCATTTTCCGAAAAAGGCAGCAAGACTGCCGGTCATTTTGACACACAGATACACCCCCAGGGCGACGGCTATGTCATTAACGGCCAAAAGTTTTATTGCAGCGGAGCACTGCTTGCCCATCTGGTGCCCGTCGCAGCGACTGATGAGAATGGTAACACTATGATTGCCTTTGTTGAGCGAGATGGCCAGGGCCTGCGTATCATTGATAACTGGTCCAGTTTCGGCCAACGTACTACCGCAAGCGGCAGCGTGCTTCTTGAGGATGCCTTTGTCCCAGCCAGCCACGTCATCCCAGCACACAAGGCATACGACGTACCAACGGCCAACGGGCCGGTATGCCAGATCATTCACGCTGGTGTCGATGCAGGAATTGCCCAGGCCGCCATTGATGAGACTATTCACTTCGTCCGCAAACACACTCGCCCTTGGATCGATAGTGGCCAAGAGCATGGCTATGAAGACGTCTACTCTATCGCCCAAGTCGGTGATTTAAAAATACGTCTGCACGCGGCCGAGTCCCTTCTGGATCGTGCGGGGCGAGCGGTTGATGTTGCCATTTCCTATCCTAACGATGACACCGTAGCCGCTGCATCTATTGCAGTAGCTGAAGCAAAAGTGCTCACCACCGAAATTGCCATTCTAGCAACGAACAAGTTATTTGAATTAGCCGGCACGCGCTCGACGCTTGAAGAGTACAATTTGGATCGTCACTGGCGGAACGCACGAACGCATACGCTACATGACCCAGTACGGTGGAAGTTCCAAGCTATTGGCGATTACTATCTGAACAACATCAAACCGCCTCGACACGCGTGGCTGTAAAGCAGTTTCAACAACAACGCTCAAGGAGCAGCTATGAGCCCGGCAATTTCTCAGTCTAAACAATCCACGGATCAACACATTGTTGTTGCACCAATGCCGCGAGTAGAGGCACCGGCGCATATCCTCCGTAACGATACCGAGGCCATAGAAGTTGCCCATCGTCTGGCCGCGATCTTTCAGAAGGAGGCGTCTGAGCGTGACCGCGAACGGCGCCTGCCGCGTAAAGAACTGGATGAGTTCTCCCAGAGCGGTTTATGGGGCATCACCATACCAAAAGAATATGGTGGTGCGGGAGTCTCGTTCGCAACTGCAGCCGAGGTGACGGCAATTATCTCCGCAGCAGATTCGTCTTTAGGCCAGATTCCACAGAATCATTTTTATATGGTTGAAGCAGTGTGCCAGGATGGGACTGAAGAGCAGAAAAAATTCTACCTTGGACGAGTGCTAGAGGGTGATCGATTCGGTAACGCGTTCGTCGAGCGCGGCACGAAAACAGGCTTCGATTTCCAGGCCCGTATCACAGCCGAAGGCGACAAGTTCATTCTCAACGGTAAAAAATTCTACTCCACCGGTGCAGTGTTTGCGCATTGGGTGCCCGTTGTGGCCAAGGACGACAATGATCGAATCATGATTGTTTTTGTGAAGCGGGATACACCCGGAGCAACCGTTATTGACGATTGGTCGAGCTTTGGTCAGCGCACCACGGCCAGCGGGACGGCTATTTTCGAGAATGTTGAGGTAAGTACATTTGAGGTCATTGACCACCAAGCCGCTTTTGACCGGCCGACGTCCATGGGACCGGTCGCGCAGATCATGCATGCTGCCGTCGACGCAGGCATCGCCCGGGCTGCCCTAGCCGATACGATCCACTTCATTCGTCAATACACCCGCCCGTGGATCGACAGCGGCCAAGAGCACGGCTATGAAGATCCGTATACCATACATCAGATCGGCGACGTACAAGTCCGCGTCCATGCCTCGGACGCCTTACTCGAACGGGCCGGCCGTCTTGTGGACGCTGCCATTGCCGCACCAACAGAAGAAACCGTCGCAGAAGCATCGGTTGCCGTGGCTGAGGCAAAGGCGCTGTCTACCGAGGTATCTATTCTAGCAACAAACAAACTGTTCGAATTGGCAGGAACGCGTTCGACGCTGGAGGAGTACAATCTGGACCGCCATTGGCGCAATGCCCGTACCCACACCCTGCACGATCCCGTGCGTTGGAAATATCACTCCATTGGAAACTATTGGCTGAACGGTATTTACCCGCCCCGGCATGGGGCGAGTTAAGAAGAAAGAATCGTACGGTGGGTCAAGCGCAGCGTGGCCCACCGAATACGCTGTAATCCAGAGGGCGCGAGAATAGAATCAGAAATTGCGAGGGAGAAGAAAGAAGAAGGCGGGTTCCCCAAACAACTGAAGGCCCCACCCTGCAAGACTGCAAGGCCGATGGCTTATGAACTCGGGGTGTGGTCAGCCAGAAAGTTCTCCACCGCCTGCTTCGCTGCCGGATGATGCTCAAGCTCTTTCCAGTTTTCAACGAGCGTCGCATTCGGGGCTAGCTCGGCGACTTCTCGCGAGGTTTCTTCAGGATGATACAAATCGTTCCCGAGTAACACTAACAGCGATGTTTCGCATTTCGAGACAAATTCTCTTGATACGTTGAAGAGAAAATCTCCGCTGAACATGTTTGTTTTGAATGACTCACAAGCGTCGGCACTCGCTTCAGGGTGCGCCGATCTCATCTCGGCCGCCCAGCCGTCAAACATCTCAAAAAACGCCTGTTTGTTGTTTGACAAGCCAATCGTCTGAAACAAAATAGCCGACGCCACACGTTGCGGTGCGGCTTGGATCAGCCCCATGCAATACGGTCCACCAATGCACATGCCCGCCACATGGAATTTATCAACACCCAGGTGGTCCAGCAGGGCGAGCTGGTCTTGTGTATAGGTATGCCAGCCGTCGGCAGCACTAATGGGAGCCACAGATTGGCCAGCATTCCGTTGGTCCATTGCGATAACACGATAGTTGGGCGCGAGCTGTTCGATAGGGTTCCACGGTGTTTTCTCCCAAAAAGATACCGCCGAGCGCATGCCCCCCGGCGCAATAAGTAAAATCGGAAACCCTGAGCCCTGCTCTTCGTAGTACAGCTTGGTATCTCCACGTTCGAATATCGGCATGTCTGCTCCTCCTCGTTTATTTTCACCAGAGGATAGAAACTTCCACTACCCTTTTCAAGTAACGTCCGGCTCTGATCAACCCTGATGCTTGACACCAGCCCACCTGAATACGGTAAAGTGGCTCATAATTCGCCAGTGATCCCCAATTTTCCGGGACGAAACGAAGGAGTGGACGATGAAACAGTATCGCGTAATATCGGCCGACTCGCATGCCATTGAACCGCCCGATTTGTGGCAACAGTATTTGCCACAAGCGTATACAGACCGCGGCCCACGTGTGATTTCAGAATCCCATGAAGATATCTGGGTGTGCGAAGGCATGCCATCGCACGTAGCAAAACGTCCCATGGGTGCGGTGGCTAAAAATCGCTCCAAGGCGTATGCCGCGGCGGCAGAGGGGAATAAGCGCTACGCCACAGACACGAACGATTGGCACCCAGATGCACGGGTTGAGTATATGCGTCAGGACGGAGTAGATGCCGAGGTACTCTACCCCAATTATGCTATGCGGGCCTTTGGCATCCCAAACAAGGACCTGCAGCAGGCCGTATGTCAGGCGTACAATAACTGGCTGAGCGATTTTTGTAGCACCAATCCTCAAGAGCTATTCGGCATTGCCGTGCTCGCCGCCTTTGATGTTGACTGGGCTCTACAGGAATGTCGGCGGGCAAAGGAGCAGGGGCTCGTTGGCGTGCTCTTGCCCCAGGATACGCCGGATGGCTCACGCTATTCGGCCACCCACTGGGATCCGCTGTGGGCCACCCTCGCCGAGCTCAACATGCCGCTCAGTCTCCATATTATTGCCTCCGGACATGCCAACACCAACTGGACACAGGATGAAACTGGCGAAGAAAGTGCCGCCGTTGGGTATGCGGTCCTGCCCGTGCGCATGGCGCGGGCATTTGGCACGTTTATTCTGGAAGGCGTTTTCGACCGCCATCCCGGTTTGCAACTGGTTTCAGCTGAGAACGAACTCTCGTGGGCCGCCAACTTTCTTCACCGATTGGATTGGGGCTATCACCGACGCAAAATGGCCAAGGATCCCATGGTCAAGTGTGAGCGCCTGCCCAGCGAGTATTGGCACGAACACTGCTCTATGACGTTCATTGATGATTTGCCTGGGGTGATGCTGCGTGAATTCATTGGCGTAGACCGTATTATGTGGTCATCAGATTTTCCGCATCTGGACAGTAGCTGGCCGGAATCCCAGCAATTCTTAGACAGACATCTGGCCAATGTCCCCAAGGCTGAGGCACGTCCGATTGTCGCGGAGAATTGTGTACGGTTGTATGGTTTGGGGTAAGCCCTGTTTAGTGATGGGATGTAACACTGCAAGCGATGTGATTGAGACGCAAGGTATTATTCTGAGAATGAGATCTCAAATACATGAGTAATCCCATCAATCCACCCATAAACCCGCTCATTAATCCGCTGACTCCATTATTGGCAACATTTGTTATAGCCGTCTCAAGGAAAGGGATGACAAAATAGACAATACCAGCACTAACCAGTGCTCCCATTCTTCCACCTACAATTCCAGATTTCAACGATTCTCTTGTATGCGTTGATATCAACAACCTCCGTCCACTACGAATTCGGCAACCGATTTCCGAACTCCCTTTAATGCCGATTCTGGCCCCTTGGCCAAGCAACTCAAAATTGGGAATCCTGCGTACAGGCCAACATACTCCAGGTCCTTCCTCAGCCCAAGTGACTCGATAGGTATAGTGATCATCTTTGAGGGCCATTCCATTCTCCTAGTGAAGTTGCAGCTCCCTTGTTAGACCGGAGCGCTGGACATGTCATACTTCGGAGAATAAAGCTCTCCTGAAAAACGGGCGGCCGCGAAAGTCCTCAGGGCAGAACGGGCATGCAAAGATCTCCCGCAACGCCGTCTTGTCGTTCAGGAGATGCCGACGAACGAGAGCAAAGAACACCCGGACCCGCGCATGGACCCAGCGAGCGATCGTACTGGCGGTCAGGTAGACCTCTCCTCGACGGACGAACTTCCGGGCGAAGGCGTGGAGCGCAAACTCAACAGACCACAGAAAATTCTGCGCGATCTCTCCGAAGAGCTTCTGAATACTCGGCCACCCGACTCTGCATTCTGGCTATGTGTCCTGAGGGATCGAGAAAAGGGACTGCAATAGAGAGTTCGCCTAAATAGGTGGGGCCGAAGTAGCCAAACAGTGGCTGTAGCCCGTAGTGGCGTTCGTACTGACCTCGCTCGACGTCTGAGATCACACGCTCGAGGTGCTCAAGGCTGCGATAGATGAGATCTACGCCTTGACCCTGGATCGTGAGCCAAGCACCCCCATTCACCCAGGGGCCCCACTCGAAGAGCTCCGAAACGAGAGGATTAACCGAACCCAAGATCTAAGTCGTGACGTCCCGAACCCCTGGGATAGGGAGGGGCGACTCATCCGAATAGAAAACGTCAAGATCGATATCGGAATAGGCGCGCGCCATCCCTCGCGCATAGTATCCGTCCAGAACGATAGCCTGGACGCTGGGGACCTGCTCCAGCGCATCGACCAAACCCTGAATAATTCCACGCTCATGCGAGGTGAGAGCGTGCACTGTGTACTCCTGCAACGCTTAACGATCCGCACTCACCCGTCGCGGTGCGAGATCCAGGTGGAGCGTACCAGTAAGGAGTTGTCTGTACGAAGAATTTTCCTCTCCACCAATCGCAACAGAATTATCTCACGAATTCAACAATATCCCTTTGCCTACTCCGCCGTGACAGAAGAGAGTTGTATGTTGCTGTTTCTTATTGTCTATTTTCATTAACTGTGTTTATAGGAAGTATATTCACCACCACAGGCAACCTTATTTTCTCCACCTGAAAATGAAGTATTAACAACGTAAAAGTTTGGAAGCATAATATATATAATAAGGATTAGTTTTTTCATAGTAAAGTCTTTTTTGAACTAGACGTTAATTCTATTACTGAAGTTAATAAAAAAGAATAAT
>CAZXFE010000167.1:0-8973 GCA_964639795.1 uncultured Enterobacteriaceae bacterium
ACCGCAGGCCCGAGGTGCCATCAATCTTCCGCTGAGCATGACGGAAGCCAGCGTCTATGGTGCGATTAAGAGCATTGTCAGTCCTGAGGCATTGACCAATGTTGGTTTTATTCGACCTATCACCGTGATTGCGCCACTAGGAACATTGGTGAACCCGCGTTTTCCGGCTGCAGTAGGCGGACGTGCACCGTTGTTCTTTCGCGTCTTTGACATGTTGTATCGTGTGCTGGCCAAAGCCCTTCCTGACCGCATTCCTATTCCTGGAGAAGGTGGGGATGTCTTGCATTTCACGGGTGAAAGGGAAGATGGAACTCCGTTTGCAGTCATGGATATATTTTTTGGTGGCTGGGGCGGGCGGCCTCGAAAAGATGGCATTGATGGCGTTGCCCCTATGGCCTTTGGTTCCTACGGCACGATTCCGGCTGAACTGCTCGAAAGAGAGTTCCCACTTGTGGTTGACGGCTTTGGGTATGTGCCGGATACCGGCGGGGCAGGCAAATATCGCGGATCGGTTTCCATCTATAAACAATGGCGTTTCCTCCAGTCGGGTAAAGTCATGGTACGCACCAATCGTTTAATCCGGGCGTCGGGTGGTATGGCCGGTGGGGCAGCCGGAGCATTATCCAAGAATATTTTGAATCCAGAAACAGACAATACCGAATTGCCGCGCAAGGCCCATATGCACCTTGAGGTCAAACCCGGAGACCGCATTCATCATGTTGTATCCGGCTCTGGCGGACATGGGGATCCGTTTGAGCGTGAGCCAGAGAAGGTCTTGGCTGATGTGCGCGACGAAAAGCTTTCAGTGCCGCGGGCGCGCGAGCAGTACGGCGTGGTGATAGATGGTGAGACGGCTGAGATTGATAATGGGGAGACTGAGGCTTTGCGGGCTAACCGAGGGCAGGCGGCGGCGGCAGCAGATTAAAGGTAGCGGCGTGTCTGCGTTGTATTGCCACCGTTCCCCCTGAGCTTGTCCAAGGGGAACGGGATTAATGCATAACTTGGATATAGACACGCTAGTAGGGTAACCCAGCGATTTCTAACTTGAATGGAAAAAAATATGCGCGTGGGTTTTGACATAGGCGGAACTTTTACGGATGTGATCGTGGTTGGCGACGACGGAGGTCTGACGACTACAAAAGTATTGTCACTGCTAGACAGAGTGGGCGAGGACATCGTCGGCTGTGTGCATCAGGTTGATCCTCAGGCTCAGGTTGAAGGCTTTGTGCACGGGACCACGATTGCTTCGAATGCGGTGATCGAAGGCACCACAGCACGGACCGGACTGATTACGACCAAAGGCTTTCGGGATGAACTGGAGATGCGCGGCCAGCGGCGGCCTAATATTTATGACGTAGACTGGGACCGTCTGCCGCCGCTTATTCCCCGCTCGCTGCGTTTTGAGGTCGAGGAACGTATCCTGGGCGATGGCAGCGTGGAGCAACCGCTTGACCTCACTGCCGCTGAAGCCGTTATCAGAAAACTCCTGGCAGAAGAGGTTGAGACCATCGCCGTATGTCTGCTGAACTCCTATTTGAACCCCTGCCACGAACGACAGCTTGGTCGGCTCGTCGCGTCAGTAGCGCCACAGAAAATAGTCTGTCTGTCGTGCGATGTTCATCCAGAAATTCGCGAATACGAACGGACCAGCACCACGGCGATTAACGCTTCCTTAATCCCGGTTGTGGATCGATATCTTAACCAACTGGAGCAGCATCTTTCGACCTATAGTGAGCGGGTACTGATTATGCAATCCAATGGCGGTATTATGAGTGCCCAGGTCGCACGCCGCCGGCCGGCCTATATGATCGAATCCGGTCCTGCCGCAGGTGTGCTTGCTGCAGCCCGGCTGGCGACGGAAACGCACCAAGATCAAGTATTGTCGTTTGATATGGGTGGCACAACGGCCAAAGCTTGCCTGATTGAGAACGGACTTCCGCTCGAAAAACCTGGTGGTGAAATCGGCGCTGGAGCGACCATGACCACTCGTCTGTTTGGCGGGGCGGGTCATGCCCTAAGGGTGCCGTCTCTTGACATTGTCGAGGTCGGCGCTGGCGGCGGGAGTATCGCCTGGATAGACGAGGGCGGTGCGCTGCGGGCGGGCCCCCACAGCGCGAGTGCCGATCCCGGTCCGGTGTGTTATGGTCGCGGCGGACAAGAACCTACGGTTACCGATGCAAATGTTGTCCTCGGTTATATGAATGCCGAGGCGATTGCGGCCTCCAGCCTGGCGATAGACCGCCAGGCCGCCTGGGACATCATACAACAGAAAATTGCTCGGCCGCTTAATTTAGACGTATTGCCGGCCGCATATGGTATCATGCAGGTCGCCAACGCGACCATGATGCGCGCCCTGCGTGCCGTCTCGACCGAACGTGGCCGCGACCCGCGCGAGTTTACGCTTATGGCCTTTGGCGGGGCCGGGCCGATACACGCGGCCGAATTAGCGGAGAGTTTGCGTATGACACAGGTCCAGATACCGCTCTATCCTGGATTATTCAGTGCGCTGGGGTTGCTGCTGGCCGATTATCGTCACGACTATTTGCGCAGTGTGGTACTCGCTCTGGATCAGATTGATCCTCAGGCTATCTTGAAGGAGTACGAAGTCTTAGAATCCAATGCGCGCGCAGAATTGGCGCTGGAAGGCATTGCCGCCGACCGGATACGATTTGAGCGACAGATTGATCTCAAATACGGCTATCAGGTCGCTGAAATGACGATGCCGTTTCCCAAGGTCAGTCCGGATGAGTTGCGGACACGTCTGGCCGAATTATTTACCCAGGCTCATCGTCAGGCTTTTGGCTACGGCCGTGATGACAGCATTGAACTGGTGAGTCTGCGGCTGCGTGCCCTGGCGTCAGCTGGACAGCTGAGCTTCAGCGATCTGGTCGGACAGACGCCACAAGATTCAAACACGGATGGTGCAGCCGCGACGCGGAGCGCCTATTTTGGTCCTGATGTTGGCGCATGTGAGGCCGCTATTTATCGTCGTGTGGATCTGACGCAAGAGCAGCATGGTCCGCTCATTGTTGAAGAGCCGGATACCACGGTCGTCGTTCCTCCGGGATGGCGCATCCAACGCGACGCACACGGCAATTTAACTATGCGGCAGTAGGCAGCGCGAGCGCTCTTTCTGCAGGGGAGGGCGAATTGCACTCTCTTGGTGCTACTCCCATTTCTTCTCGCTTTCTGTGCCTATATGACATGGGTACACATTTTGTCTCTGAGAAAGCGCATGCATGCAATCAAGTCAAACTCCGGTCGTTAAAGACCTGGTCCTCATAGGTGGGGGACATAGTCACGTCACGGTCCTCAAGAAATTCGGCATGCAGCCATTGCCTGGGCTTCGCCTGACTCTTATCTGTCGCGATACGCACGCTCCGTATTCGGGCATGCTGCCTGGGTATATTGCCGGGCATTATGAATTTGACGACGCGCATATAGATCTTGGGCCGCTGTCTCGATTTGCGGGCGCACGCTTTTTCCACGATGAAGTGATTGGGCTCGATCTACGCAACAAACAGGTCCGCTGCCGACACCGTCCAGCGGTGCCGTACGACGTGCTGTCGATCAATATTGGTTCCGCACCAGCCGTGATGAATATTCCGGGCGCACAGCAGGTGGGTATCCCGGTCAAACCCATCGATGGCTTTTGGCGACACTGGGAAAAGTTGCGCGTGCGTTGCCTGGCACGTACCGAGCGGACTCACATCGGTGTGATCGGGGGTGGAGCCGGCGGTATTGAATTGCTCCTGGCCGTGCAGTACCGCCTGATGCAAATACTGGCTCAGGAAAACCGGTCATCAGATCACCTGGTCTTCCATATTGTGACGGGTGCAGCTGATATCCTGCCCACGCATAATGCCCGTGTTCGTTGCAAGTTTCGTCGCATTTTGAGCGAACGCCATATTGAAATCAAAACGGACTGCCAAGTGACCGAGGTATCTGGCGGACATATTCGCTGCCGGAATGGAACACCTCTAGAGTTGGATGAAGTCCTGTGGGTAACAACGGCTGAAGCGGCTACATGGCCCGGGGAATCGGGGCTGGAGACCGACGAGCACGGCTTTATCGCAGTCCAGGATAGTTTGCAGTCGATCTCTCATACTGAGGTGTTTGCTGCGGGAGACATTGCAGGGGTGATGCATCATCCACGCCCAAAATCAGGCGTGTTTGCCGTCCGCCAAGGTCCACCGCTGGCAGATAATCTGCGACGCTATGTACGCGGGCGAGCGCTGAAACCGTTTACACCCCAAAGACAATTTCTGAGTTTGATTTCAACCGGAGACGCATACGCGGTTGCGTCACGTTCGAGGTGGGCTCTGGAAGGACGCTGGGTGTGGAAATGGAAGGACTGGATCGACCGCCGCTTTGTTCAAAAATATAATCACCTACCCGAAATGACTGAGGATGTAGCCTACGGGCAGTCGCTTATAGATCCGGGCTTGGCCGACTCGCAGGTAATAAAGGATATCTCCACCCTGGCCATGCGCTGCGGCGGCTGCGGCGCGAAGGTTGGCAGTTCCGTCCTGACCCGTGCGCTTAGCCAGCTGCAACCGGTGGAACGGCCCGACGTCTTAGTCGGCCTACACGCTCCGGATGACGCTGCCGTTGTGTCCGTTCCGGCTGGAAAAGTCGTAGTCCAAACGGTAGATTTTTTTCGGGCTTTTATTGAGGACGCTTTTATCTTTGGCAAAGTTGCGGCCACGCACGCCCTGGGCGATATCTTTGCCATGGGGGCTGAGCCGCAAACAGCGTTAGCGATGGTCACTATTCCGTACGGACTGGAACACAAGGTTGAAGATCAACTCAACCAGCTCATGGCCGGAGCTCTGGCCGTCCTGAATCAAGAGCAAACGGCCCTTGTCGGAGGGCATACGAGTGAAGGCAGCGAGCTGGCGCTTGGTTTTACGGTCAACGGGTTGGCTGATCAGGCGACGGTGCTGAAAAAAAGTGGCATGCAGCCTGGTCAGGCGCTTGTCCTCACAAAGGCCTTGGGCACGGGCGCTTTATTTGCTGCGGATATGCGCCAAAAGGCCAAGGGGCGTTGGATCGAAACGGCCCTCGCCTCCATGTGCCAGTCGAACCGTGCCGGCGCTGTCTGCCTGCGCAAATACAAAACCACGGCCATGACCGATGTCACCGGATTTGGCCTGCTTGGGCATTTGATGGAAATGGTCCGTGCGTCAGGAGTCGATGTTGAGCTGCATCTTGGGGAGGTGCCCGTTCTCCCTGGCGCCCTGGATGTCCTTGAACAGGGTATCTTCTCCTCCCTGCAACCCCAGAATATTCGGCTACGGCGCGCGATTCGAGATATCGAACAGGTCTCGCAACATCCCCGTTATCCACTCATCTTTGATCCACAGACCGCAGGCGGACTCTTGGCCAGCCTGCCTGCGGATCAAGCCCTGGCGTGTGTGCAAGAGCTCCATTCTAGGGGTTATGACCAGGCCGTTATTATTGGCACAGTCAAACCACCTAGTGACGCGCCGGAGCCCGTCAGACTGCGACTCTAAGACGGTATCGATTGGGCGTTGCCCATACGACCGTGAGAATACGATTTGCACGCTCGCTGGAGGGGCGAGAGAATTATTATTCCTGAGAAAAGGCACTGAAACGGTATCAAGGCTTGTCTGCGCCGGTTGATATTAACCCATATGCAGAGCGATGGCTCTGATCACTCTCAGGAGGGGACTGTTATGGCGAATCACTTACGAACGACAGAACAATCCACGGAAAATCCGATGGAATGTCCGACGGCGGACGCGACGGCACATTCGGTGGGTTATGCCTCAACCCAGGTCACACACGAGACGCTTGCATTAGACACAGACATATACTTGTTACTGTGGCTAGAGACGGTGCCTATCAATGATCTGAGTAGTATACCTTCTGAGGATTTAGGCCCTTTTTTAAATCAGGAAAAAGATCTGTTGTGTATCGGGAATGATAAACAGGTGACACTGGCGAGCCTATCTGAGGCTAGGCTGGGTCACTTAGTTGCTCAGGTAAAAGACTCAAAAGGAGCAGAATCGTTCTTACTCTGGCGGGGGAGTGATTGTCGTTTTGTTTCCGATGGGTCCTCAACTGCACTATGTTTTAGACGTGCAGGTCGAGAAAGTTTCTTCAACTGAAGTCTGTCTTCAACATTTGGACCCGCGCGCTCAAGAGCGGTCTATGCTTGAGCTGGCCGACCCGGTCGAGCTCCGCGTCCTCTCAGGAAGCCTCCTCGCCGGATGGATTGAAGAGCAAAATCTAGTTGCATGATCGGCTAATCTGGTAAGAAGATATGGTCGTCGATGTCGAGTCGCCGGATATGCAGGCGTCCATCGATACGACGGCCAGTATGCAAACACAGACCAGAGATATTTATGTCGGGAAAATGCGCTTGGCGTGTGGTGGAAAAGTTCCGGACGATTTTTGTGAAGAAGCGTTAACTCAGGTCTCAATAACCCTGCCGGTCGAAGGCAACCGACCAGCCAATCCGGATAACGCCCGGAGCTTACTGCTGCTCACCATAATCCTAGGCGTGAACTCCCCGGCAGACTCTTCACAGTCCACCAGGCAAATCTATCTACGTTTCGTTCAGCTTCTGCCGAAATTTTTCAGCGAGTATTTCGCCCAGTTCAGTTGAGAATGAACGAGAAGAGAGGATATCACCGACTGCGACGGTAGCCCTCCAGCATCGCGCCGGTCAATATCCCGGCCAGAAATCCGTCTACTCCGTCATCCGGCACCAGAGGCCCGATCAGCAGCGCATACACCAGCGGGCCAAGGCTGACGAGGCATTGGCCCAGCAGCAACGAAGTGAGCCACTGGGCCAGGGTCGGTATCGGGAACGGGACAATCTGGACCACGAATGCCCCCCCGCATCCCGTGCCCACATAGAACGTCGTCGGCGTTAGCGGATCCACCCCAGGGTGAGGACGTTGAGGGTGGCCAGACCCGTGCTCATCGCCGTCCAGATCGTCCCCCCATCCGTACTCTTAAACACACCGCTGCCGCCCGCGTATAGCGTCGTCGGGTGGCCGGATCAACCGCCAGGGCTTGGACGGTGCGACCCTCAGGGCAGCTCGGCTCTTCCATAGGTTCACGCCCGCGTGGACGTCGGACGCCGGCAGCACAGTGGTCAGGTGACCAAGAGCTACACACACGCTAACCAAACGGCGGCGCCAACTAGACCCCCGAGTCGGTCCCAGTTGGGATGGGCATGCGAGACAAGATACGAATGCCCGAATCCTGATTCCTTCCTCTGCGCGCGAGGATCTCTCACAGCATCAGACTGGGGTCTGGAAATGTTCTGTTCAGATCACCAGCAGGCATCTACCCGAGTCCCTCCTCTGGCGAAACAGGCTACGGAATAAAGTTCGTGTCGCTGTGAGTATGGGCTCTGGTACATCTAACTGCACTTGGCTTAGGTATACGCTCTAAGAAAAAAGTACACCAACACCCCGGTCACGGAAACGTATAACCAGATGGGGAAGGTATAGCGGGCAATCTTTTTGTGGGACTCAAACAGTCCCCGTGTGGCGTAATAGACGGTGGTGAAAACCAGTGGCAGGGTGACAACCGACAAGATAATATGACTAATTAAAATAAAGAAATAGACAATACGAATCGAGCCCTGGCCAGGGAAAGCGGTATCGCCGTG
Organism: uncultured Enterobacteriaceae bacterium; assembly: GCA_964639795.1. Taxonomy (GTDB): domain Bacteria; phylum Desulfobacterota; class Binatia; order Bin18; family Bin18; genus Bin18. Next base: position 7,652 of record CAZXFE010000167.1, read on the forward strand.
GAAGTGATGGTACAGAATATAGCTGATGAGAAAGAGGGCGGAGAAGACGAGGGCGGCAAGCATAAAGCGCATATGCGTTTGACGATTGCCGCGTTTGATATTGACGAAGCCGCCAACTAAACAACACGCGCACAGCGCGTTAAAACACGAATTTGCCGCCGGTAGCAGCGTGACCCAATCTCCTTCCGCTGTTGCGGCTGGTTTGAAATAGATCAACCAAACGAGAAATCCGCTGATACCGAGGCTCAGGACAAGGAACCAGGTGAGCGGATGGCGCATAATTGCCGGCGTTGTCATAGTGAAGTCCTGTCAGCGAAGCTAACCGTGAGGTCACACGAGATCAAGGTTTTCATTCCCTCAGCTAAAGACGTGCACGTGTGGCATGGGTGTGGTATGCCGTTTAAAAGAGATGCAACGCAACGAAGGAGTTCAGTATGGAATTTGTCACTTTAGAAGAAGCAAAGCAAGCATCCGGCCTGCGCCTGACATTTGTTGCCAATGCACCCAGTCCCTGGGGAGAAGCAGTTAAAGGCATGCTCAAGGTCAAAAATATTCCTTTCACTGCAACGCTCTACAATTCCGGTGATCCGTCTAATAAAGCCCTGGTGGAATGGACCGGCGAGGATAGCGCCCCGTCCGCCATGTATGAAGACGAAGCGCCACGATCCGGGTGGGTAGAAATCCTGCTCTTGCTCGAACGTCTCCAACCCGAACCCAGCCTTATTCCTGCTGACCCCGAACAACGGGCGCTGATGCTTGGCCTCTCGCATGAAATTTGTGGCGAGATGGGCCTGGGCTGGTCGCTTCGGTTGTTGATGGCGGATTTCGCCATTGACCCGAATGTGAACTATCCCATTCCGCCAGAAATGGGCCAATACATCGGGTCGAAATATGGCTACCGACCGGGAGTCGGTCCTGAAGCGTCAAAACGGGTTGCGGATATTCTCGGGATGGTGTCAGCTCGCCTCAAGGATAAACAGGCCAAGGGCTATCGTTTCCTCATGGGTGAGAATCTGACCGCGCTGGATTTCTATTCGGCCACGTTTTGCGGAATTATGAAACCGTTGCCGCCTGAGCAGTGCAAAATAATGGATGTCCTGCGTGCAGCTTTTGAGTTTCCGAACCCAGTCGTAGAAAAAGTCCTGGACCCAGCTCTGATTGAACATCGTGACTTTATGTATAACGAATATCTCGGGCTGCCGATGGAGCTGTCGTAAGCCTCTAGTGCTCAGTCAGGGCTGAAGAGACGGTACTGTCATTCTGAACCGAAGCGGAGCGGGGGGGAAGGATCTCTCTGCCAGACGCGACGGAGAGATTCTTCG
>CAZXFE010000168.1:0-8916 GCA_964639795.1 uncultured Enterobacteriaceae bacterium
GAAGTCTCACCAGACCGAAAGCTCCTCTTCATTCACTTCCTTAATGTCAAGGATATTGAGGAAGATCGGCGTCTTATCAGGGACGGTTTTGAACGCTACCTGCAACGCATAGCCCAATGATTACCCCCTTTGTGTCACTTGTTGTTTTGGGAGGCATCACGCTGTCGGTATTGCTGAGTGCGTACCGAGTCCTCCGCGGCCCGACCATACCCGACCGGGTGGTTGCTTTGGATAATATCTCAATCAATTTAGTCGCAGCCATTATCGTCTTTTCGATTCACACTCAGAGTGCCCTCTATATGGATGTGGCCCTCGTGCTTGCCATTCTGTCATTCTTAGCGACAGTGGCAGCAGCCAAATACTTACTCGGAGGAACGGTCATTGACGGAAGTCCCCTACATACTCGACGTCCTGATTAGTCTCTTATTACTGCTCGGCTTATTTTTTCTCCTAACCGGGACTTTCGGACTATTGCGGCTCAGAGACGTGTATACGCGTATGCATGCCACAACTAAAAGTACCACGTTTGGTGTCGCGGGGCTGGTTCTCGCCGCACTCCTGTATCTGCGCTATTTGGGTTTGTCGTCAGGTCTCAAAGAAAGCCTGGTTCTGATCTTTCTCTTTCTCACCGCTCCGGTTGGCGCGCATATGATCGCTCGGGCGGCCTACCGAGCCGGCGTATCCATGTGGCAGGGTGGCGTTGTTGACGAGTGAAGGGATTGGGAAGAGAAAAGCCGCTAAGGCGACTCAACAATCCGCACCGAACAGAGCATGTCAACGCCAGTTCAACAACAGCACCTTCTTACCCACTTGTCCACTGTGGGGGCTGCCGTTCTGAACCGAAGCGGAGCCCAGGTGAAGAATTTCTCTGCCCGACGAGACAGAAAGATTCTTCGTCGCAAAGCTCCTCAGAATGATACACATCTTTACGTGGACAACGTATTAGTGCAACTAGTGCAACCCAGGTATGACCTCTTTGGCAAACAGTTCCATCGAGCGTTGGCTTTTGGCTGGGTCGAGGCCGGGCAGATGCATCCCGAGGACGAGATGGGTGGTGCGTACATCTTTCGTAAACTGCGCGATCTCACGTCCGACTTCCTCCGGAGTGCCGATCATCGGACTGGCCAGTAACTGTTCTGGATTGTTCCGCAGCCCAGTTACTGGTGGTAACTGACTGAACTGTTCAGCACCCGGAAAGTCTTTGGCCTCTGCGAGCCAGCGACCGTACCAGGTCAGCATATAGTGCAGATGCTCTTGGGCGTCGTCCCAAGCTTGATCGTGGGTCGGGGCAACATGGGCCCAACGTAGTTGCGCAGCATAAAAATCTTTGGGATCACGGTCATGACTACGCAATGCGAAATCATATACCGCCTGCGCGGCCGAGGTCCCTCCGCCCATAAAGTGGCAACCAAGTCGAGCCGCACGCTCTACAGCCTTTGGCGCATTCGCGCCTATCCACAACGGCGGATGTGGAGTCTGAGCCGGTTGAGGTTCAAGACGGATATTTTTCAGTTGATAGTGTTTGCCCGCATGCGAGAACGGATCTTGGGTCCACATACCCTTGATGACCTCAATACCCTCTTCCAAGAGCGATGCACGCTCCTTACGGGGAATACCGTAGCCCTCAAACTCTGATGGGGTATAGCCTTGTCCCAGACCCAGATCAAAGCGGCCGTTGGTCAGCACATCCACAGTCGCAGCATCCTCGCCGACGCGCACGGCATTGTGCAGAGGTAAGAGCAACAGGAAAGTGCCTATCCGTATCCGCGTCGTCATAGCGGCAAGCGCGCCGGCAATAGGCAGCAGCGAAGGTGAGTAGCCATCTTCGGCAAAGTGATGCTCGGTCAGCCAGATCGTGTCATAGCCGAGTTCCTCGGCCAGCTGCGCCTGGCGTAACTGTTCGGCGTAGAACTGTGTAAACGGCTTGCGCCATTTGGGCGGATTGCGAAAGGGGAATAGTAAACCGACATTCATAACGCCCTCCTGTGTTCTTGCAATCCAGCTAGATCAGCCCTGCGTCTCGCATAGCGGCAATGGCATCCTCACCGTATCCCAGCTCCGTCAATATCTCTGTGCTGTGCTCGCCGAGCAACGGCGAGGCCTTGATTGGAACATTTGAGGCCGACAGCTTGATAGGGTTGCCGGCTATCGTATAGGACCCCCGGGTTGGGTGGTCCAGGTCGAGTATCATCTCTCGCGCACGTAAATGCGGGTCATTCAACACCTCACCTGTATCCTGACACGCTCCGCAGGGTACCCCTGCCTCAGCCAGAATTTGCATGGCTTCGTGTTTTGCTCTTTTCACTGTCCACTCTTCGATGAAGGCATTCACCTCATCGGCATGTTCGACGCGTGCTTCGGCTGTCTGGTAACGAACATCACCGATCAGGTCTGCGCGCTCTATGGCTCGCAGGAGAGGCTCCCACATTTGCTGCTGGGCAATGATAAACACATAGTCATTTGCTCCGCCAGGATGACACCGGTAGGTATTTGCGGGAACAAACGAGCCAAGCTGATTGCCATTACGCTCAACCGGCTTGCCGTAGCGCTGATGATCGCGCAGGCTGACGCGCACCAAATTCACGACTGCATCTTGCATCGACACTTCGACCTGTTGACCTTCGCCGCTTGTATTACGTTGCATGAGAGCCGCCAATATACCGATCACACAATGCATACCCGTACCCGAGTCTCCAACGCACGACCAGGTTACTGTTGGCGGATTGTCGGGAAAGCCGGTGACACTCATGGAGCCGCCCATTGCTTGCGCGACCGGCTCAAAACTTTTGAATGAACTATACGGACCGGAGGACCCAAAGCCTTTAATACTGGCGTAAACAATGCGAGGGTTGAGTTGTTTGAGTACGTCGTAGCCAAACCCCAACCGTTCCATGGTGCCAGGACCAAAATTCTCCAACACCACATCTGCGGTCTGGACCACTTTGCGAAAGGCCTCTTTGCCCTTCGACTGTTTGAGATTGAGCGTCAGGCTGCGTTTATTGGAATTGAAAAAGAGAAAAAATAGGCTGTCAGTCCCAGGCCGATCACTCAGACTCACCCGCGCAATATCTCCGCGGCCCGGTGGTTCGACCTTGATGACATCTGCACCAAGCCAGGCCAAGATTTGAGCGCACGAAGGTCCCGCTTGGTTGTGGGTAAGATCAAGAACACGGATGCCGTCTAGCGCGCTGCCCATAGCAAATACCCCCCCCTCTGTTAGTCTAGCGTAATGAAAAGCGACTTTCGCGGTTTGCCCTTCACCGCCCTGCTAATATGGCCCTGACCGGTCGTATCTTCCGCAAGCAGGATTTCCCCCGTTCCGAGAACCCGCTTGGTGCCATCGCCGATTTCAATCTCGACCTCGCCGGCCAGCATCACCACATATTGGCGGCGTGGGGCGTTGTGAAAATCAAGATCATAGTTGCCCGAGGTGTGGCGAAATATGACTCCAGTTGCATGGATGAGCTCAGACACCTGTCCAACCATTCCTCCGTCTTTTAGCTGGATATCAACATCTTCAAAATGCGACTGGTTGTCTGGCCCGGTGTACACACGTGTAACCTTCATTGTGCTCTTCCCTTCGAAAGCGCCCGGCAGCGGCATGACACCTGACACTGTATGACAGCCGGAAGTGAGGTGTCAAACAAGATTATCCCTGGACAGCAGCATAGCCCATGACCTATAGTTGGGCCGCCGATCACACCACCACAAAGGAGAAATACATATGCGTGCTGCGGTCATGCTCGATCATACACTCACGGTTGAAGATGTTCCCGTTCCAGAGCCTGGGCCAGGGGAAGTTCTGGTGAAGACCCTAGCCTGTGGCATCTGCGGTTCGGATCTTCACGCCCTCAAGCATACCGAGAAACTTGTCGCAGTCTCAGAACGTTCCGGTGGTGTTTTCGATATGGATCTGAGCCGTGGGATTGTGATGGGTCATGAGTTTTGCGTTGAAGTGGTCGACCACGGACCAGACACCCGAAAGGCACTCAAGGCCGGCGCGCGGGCTGTCTCCATGCCGATACTCGTACGCTCAAGCGGCATCCAAACGGTGGGATATTCGAACGAAAATCCTGGCGGTTACGGGGAGTATATGCGGCTGACCGAAAACTTCTTAATAGAAGTGCCGAATGGTCTCCCGACCGAAAAGGCTGCCCTGACCGAACCGATGGCTGTGGGTCTGCATGCAGTTGAGAAGGCACGTTTGGAGAAGGAGGATGTCCCCCTGGTGATTGGCTGTGGCCCGGTCGGACTTGCGGTTATTGCGTCACTGCGGATGAAAGGTATCCACCCGATTGTTGCCGCAGACTTCTCTTCACGCCGCCGCCAGCTCGCCGAGGAAGTCGGGGCGGACGTTATTATCGATCCAGCAGAAAAGTCGCCGTACACAAGCTGGCAGGACGCGGCGGTCTGGGCTGATCCGAGCCAGGCACCTGCCCAGCCGCCCTGGGCGACCGGCCCGGCCCTGCGTCCGGCAGTCATTTTTGAATGTGTTGGCACACCGGGAGTCATTGATCAAATTATGGCTGCTGCGCCCCAAGGCACCCGTATTGTTGTCGTAGGAGTATGTATGGAGAAAGACAGCTTCGAGCCCATGTTCGGGATCAATAAAGAGCTGAACCTCCAATTTGTCCTGGGCTATAGTCGTGAAGAATACGCGGCAACGCTGCGCCATATCGCAGAAGGTGAGATCATTGCGGATCCCCTCATTACGGGTACGGTCGGCGTTGAGGGAATTGCGCAAGCGTTTAAAGATCTGAGTTCACCTGAACAGCATGCCAAGATCATCGTTGAACCGTGGAGGAGTTAGCCTCGACATCTGACGAAAGGAAAGAGATATGGTTGACATCAAAGATTGGACTTTACGTGGAGACTGGTTTGATGTGTGCAGTTGCAATATCGCCTGTCCGTGTGAGTTCGCCCAAGCGCCAACAAACAATCACTGCGATGGCGTCCTGGCTTATCACGTTCGAGAAGGCAACTACGGGTCCGTGCAGCTCGATGGGTTGAGTGTCGTTGCGGTCGCCAGTTTCGACGGCAATGTGTGGGCCGGAGAGGCGAGTATTTCACTCGGACTATTCATCGAAGAGCAAGCCGACACCGCACAGCGTGAGGCCTTGCAGCTCATCTTTTCGGGTCAGGCTGGCGGATTTATGGGGAATTTTGCCCAATCCATCGGCGAGGTGAGGGGTATTGAGTTTGTCCCTATCAACTTTGAAGTTGCGGACGATCTCGCCTCCTGGAAGGTTGAGATTGCGAATAAAGTCACAGCCTTTGCTGAGGCGCTATCTGGTCCAACCACGCCGAAAGGCAAACGCGTCCAATTGCTCAACCCTCCGGGATCTGAAGTTGGTCCGGGTCAAGTCGCTACGTGGGGCAAAACGGTCGATAATCAGGTCGATGCGTACGGCTTCCAGTGGGATTGGGCCGGTCAATCGAGCAAGCATATTCCGTTTGATTGGCGTGGCCCAGCATAGACCGGATGGTGGTCATCCACGTAGGACAGAGGTTCGGACCTCACCGTTCTAGCGAATCTGGCCAATCTGGCGCAACGGCGCGGGAAAGGCTCATGTTAGGGGGGCCATGAGCACTTTCCCTGCCGCTGCTTGCGGAAGGAGGAAGAGAGTTGAGGAGGGAAGTTACTTACTCAGACGTAAAATACACGGAGATATTCAACAGTACCAACTAGTCCGACAAATATTCTATCTTCTCCAAAAAGGCGGCGGCTCCACCGGAAGTGCCTTTCGTATTCATCTGAAAACCAAGTCCGCTGATGGGAGGAACAATCGCTTGGCCAAATTGCGTGCAAAAAGCGTGGCCCAAGTCGAACTCGGTCACAACCACCTTTCCCAACGGTGTGCCACATGGTGTACAGAAATAGCGTCCGCCCTTTTTGTAATAATTCCCTGTATATACTTGGCGGGCCTGTTCTTTTTCGCCTAAGAAGAGACCGATGAAATACGGAGCGTTGGGCACGATAAACGATCCGCTGCTTATTTTTTTTGTGCCGAACGAGGTCATCACCGCAATGGGGACCGCGGTGACTCCACTCCCCCAATCTGCTCCGCGTGGATAGCGGTCCACCCCCCAATGAATGCGGAGCCGCTTTGCATTCGCCAATTTGAGCGGCAACTCGAATAGTCCTCCTTTTTTTCGGGTAGTCTGCAGCTCCAAACGGTTGTCCTTGAATCGAGGCTGCAAATCATCCGCATCAAGCCGGAAGATAAAACCCTGACGCTTTAACCATTCGTCCGCAGGTCCATCAGCCTGACCAGAGAATTCGAGGCTATACAGCACTTCCGCACTGACCACGGAAACGCACAAGCCGGTGTATGAGAGACCGAATAAGAGAAATAAGAGGGGTGAGATATTAATGAGCAACAATCTTTTAGCCCCCATCAAACGAGAGCGGTAAAACATAGATACTTTCCTCCTTCTCCTCATACACCCGACCCACAGAGTTCATATTCTTTCTTGTAGCAGAATACGAAAGTCCTTCATCTTGCTGCCCATCTTCACGGTGCATTTTCACGAGAATTGAAACGTGATGCAAGGTCATTGCACCCAAAGGTGGTCCGATACGGGTAAAACCAATAGCAGTTGGATATCTACGCCCCTCCCTCTTCCTTCTTGGCTCGCTGACTTGACGCTAGCGTGGATCCAGTCGAGAATGCCTTGCATAATATTTCTGCGTCATAAAGGAGAGCAACTATGGCTCGTATTGGTCTCGCCCTGGCTGGTGGTATGTCTCCCACAGATATTGTTGACTGCGTAAAACATGCTGAAGACCTGGGCTACGAATCAGCCTGGTTTGCAGAAGGCCACGGCGGAGATCAATTCTGTATTCTGACAGCGTGCGCTTTGGCAACACATCGTATTCTGCTAGGGACCAGTATTAGCAGCATTTTCGTACGTAGTGCGCCTACGATTGCCATGGCAGCCGCGTGTGTTGATTACTATTCTCAGCAGCGTCTCATTTTGGGCCTGGGCTCGAGCCACAAAGTCCAGGTTGAACCGGAACATAGCATCCCCTATGGCCAGCCTGTGCAACGCATGCGAGAAACTGTTGCAATAATCCGCACCCTGCTGCGCGAAGGAGAGGTATCGTATCAGGGAGAAGTCCTCACCATTGAACATTTCGACCTGTGGTTTCAACCTGCCCGCAAAGAGATTCCGATCTATCTTTCGGCCGTTTTTCCTCAGATGCTGCAAACCTGCGGCGAGATTGCACAGGGAACCATTCTGGTCTGGAGTGCGCCTGAAGTAGGAAAACTCGCAGATGAAAACCTCAAGATCGGCGCCCAACGAGCGGGGCGTCGTGTGGAAGATATCGACATTGTCTCGCTTCTACCTATGAGTGTTTCCGAAGACCATAAGGAAGCAATGGCGCGAATACGCCCGATTATCGCTTTCTATGGTGGATTCTTTCCTCGCTACAACCGCTCAATGGCTGAGCAAGGGTTTCCTGATGAAGCGCACACGATCCGGGAAGCTTGGAAGCAGGGCGATAAAGAAAAGGCGATCCAACTCGTCCCGGATGCCCTGATTGAGACTCTCAGTATTGCTGGCACGCCGGCTGAATGCCGAGAGCGTGTGGAAGCCTATCGCCAGTCAGGCATAAAGCATCCGGTTATTTTTCCAGTGAGTGACGGGCCTACGGGGAAACAACATGTCCTGGAAGCAGTCCAGGCGTGTGCTCCCTAAACAACTACGATTCTTTTGTGTCAGTACGCGTGAGAGGAACAGGTAAACCGGACCAAGGAAATTATTGGCCAAGAAACCCGTGACGGTGTTTACCGAGAAGGCCCTGACGCTGGGTCTTTCCAGTTGGCCCACTTGCATCAAACACTCTCTCCGGCTTCCGGGGGTATTTCGGTATTACTGTCGGGACAGATCACCCTGTCTTGTTCATCTGATGCTTGTATTGTTTGTCTCCAGATCCGCCGTGCAGCAGTGTTGTAGCCCAAGCACGTGCTGGAAAAATAACGAGAGTTCAAAGAAGCTGCACAGATTCTTTATGCAGTCGTAGCAGTTTCGGTTTTAAGAACTTCCACTTCATCCGGAAAAACAGGTGCGTTCATACCGTTATCCCAATCTACGAAATCGATGCGTCGAACTAAGTTTTCTTCCTCATAACGTAACGTTCCATAGGTCTCGCGGGGTAAGGGCCCTTTCACCGAATTGATCCGACGTAGGGTATAGCACCGTGGTCCAGTACGAGATCGATCAACCATGGCTACCCTCCACTTAAAAAACAATATGCGTGCCGAATTTGCACCGCCTGCCTCACCAAACAGAAATAAGAGAATTCAGTCCTTTAGGAAAAATCAGGCAAAATTAGATTTTCCCTTAGGCCGCGAATTTCCCTCTAAGGGTTAGAATATTGACACAGGAAAAAATTAAGCATGTTGGTTGAACACATTTTCCGCTCCATTTGGATATGGTCAGCAGCTCGTTCTCACTGGATGCATGCCGGATTGACGGAGGGGGAGTTCTCTCTATACACTACCTGTGTCCACATCGATCGACCGAGGGAGGTGTGAGGTGGAGGCGGTTGGAGAGGCACAGAATGATTATTGATTCAGAAACCTTCGGAGAAATAGAAAATGCCGTCACCCAAGCAACCGAGGGGATTGGTTCTGCCACACAGCTCGTCAAAGGACTGGGCCCCCAGACCGAAGAGGCTCGGGCTTATATCGGCCGCCTGCTGAATCAGATTCTCGAAGTCCAAGTCTATGTCCAACAGGCTAACGCTGTTCTTGACGCCGTTAAAGAGGCGAACCAGGAAGAAACTTCGCGTCAGTGAGGTTGCAACTCCGGACCACATTCTGCCCCACCCCCCCCCCCCCCCCCCCGCCCTCCCCCCATAACATTTTCCCCCCCCCCCCCCCCCCTTTTTCCCCCCTCCCCCTTTTT
>CAZXFE010000169.1:0-8900 GCA_964639795.1 uncultured Enterobacteriaceae bacterium
TCGATGGACAGTCGTACATCTATCGGGCCTTTTATGCGGTCCGGGACCTGACGAATTCCCAAGGCTTTCCGACAAACGCGATCTTCGGCTTTGTCAACATGTTGCGGCGCATACATGATGAGCATGGCCCCAGCCACCTGGGAATGGTGTTTGACTCGCCGGGAAAGACTTTTCGACACGACGTCTACCCTGAGTATAAAGCCAATCGCACCAGAATGCCGGATGAGCTGCGTGTCCAAATTCCCCGGATAAAAGACATTGTCCAAGCCTATAATGTTCCTATCCTTGAGCTGCCGGGCTACGAGGCTGATGACATCCTTGCTACCCTGGCAAAACGCTGGGAGCTACACGGAGTCGAGGTTGTGATTGTCACTGGAGATAAAGACTTAATGCAGGTCGTCTCCGAGCGGGTGACCATGCTCGACACGATGAAGGACAAGAATATCGGTCTTGCTGAGGTCCACGAAAAGTTTGGTGTAGATCCTGGACGTGTGGTCGAAGTGCAAGCCTTGATGGGCGACCCTACTGACAATATTCCCGGTATCCCTGGTGTAGGCGAGAAGACGGCTATTAAGCTGATTACTCAATGGCAGAATCTAGAAGGGGTTTTAGAAAATGCTACAAACATCAAGGGAAAACTGGGGGAGCGAATACGCGAGAATGTGGAGTTGGCCCGCTTATCAAAAACACTCGCCACCCTCAAGCAGGACGTACCGTTGATCCCCTCTCTTGAACACCTGGCTGTGACAGAGCCGGATCGTGAGCGGTTGCGCGAGCTCTTTACGGAGTTTGAGTTCCGTCGCTTTTTGGCCGATTTGGACACGTCGTGGGAATTTTCGCTCGATGACGAAAAGGATCAACAACATGAACCGGCAGCACCAAGCGGTGAGTACGAAACCGTCCGGACTGGTCTGCAACTTAACGACATCATCAAGAAAATCCAGGCGGCTGAAACCTACTGTCTAGACACAGAGACAACCGCGCTGAATCCGCTCGATGCTGAACTCGTAGGGGTCTCGCTTTCTATTGAAGAGCAGCGCGCCTGGTATATTCCAGTCGCCCACTGTTCAGAGGATGCAGCTCCCCACGTCTCTCGGGAAGAGGTTGTTGAAGCGATTCGTATCCTGTTTGAGGATGCGACGCTTATGCTTGTCGGCCAGAATCTTAAATACGACCTAGCGGTCTTATCCAATTATGGATTGCTTTCTCGCAATCGCTTGGCTGACACGATGGTGGCCTCATATCTATTAAATCCGACTCGGCGCCATAATCTGAACGACCTTGCCCAGGAGCATCTCCGTTACACGATGGTGACATACGAGTCAGTGACCGACGGTGCGAAAAAGAATTTTTCTGAGGTCTCGGTCGAAGAAGCAACGCGCTACGCGGGCGAAGACGCCGATATCACTCTACGCCTGGCACATCGCCTGTTTCCACGAGTAGAAGAGGAGGGCATGGAAAGCCTATTCTCCGATATCGAAACGCCGCTCGTTCAGGTTCTGGCACAAATGGAACGGACGGGCATGCGCATCGATACCGAGGTGCTTGCGGGGCTCTCCGACGAATTTGGGCAGCAACGCAGCCGGCTCGAAGCGGAAATTCACGCTATGGCTGGAGAGGCGTTTAACATCGCCTCTCCCAAACAGCTACAGCACATTCTCTTTGACAAGCTCGGACTTCCGAGTGGTAAAAAAACCAAGACAGGCTCGTCGACTGATTCTTCTGTGCTTGAACGTCTAGCCGAAGACTATCCGTTGCCGGAGAAGATTTTAGCCTATCGAAGTTTCGCCAAACTCCAGAGTACCTATGTCGATGCTCTGCCCAAGTTGATCCATCGAGACACGGGACGGGTTCACACCTCGTTTAATCAGACTGTGACGGCAACCGGACGCTTGTCGTCGAGTAATCCGAACTTGCAGAATATTCCCATCCGGAGCGAGGCGGGACGGCGTATCCGAACGGCCTTTGTTCCGGAACCGGGCTGGGCACTATTGTCGGCTGACTATTCGCAAATTGAGCTTCGGATCTTGGCTCATCTCAGCCAAGATCCTGTTTTGGTCGAATCCTTCCAGCAGGGGCAGGATGTTCATACCCGAACAGCAGCGGAAATCTTTGAAACATCCATACAAGACGTTTCGAGCGACCAACGGCGTGAGGCCAAAACGATAAATTTCGGTCTTATTTACGGAATGGGGGCGAGGCGGCTGGCCGGCACCTTGCACATTCCAATTAAGACTGCAAAGTCCTATATTGAGCAATATTTTAGTCGCTACGGCGGGATTAAGACCTATATGGACGGGACCTTGGTCGGTGCCAAAGAATGCGGTTATGTCACCACGCTCTTTGGGCGGCGAAGATATGTGCCGGACTTGGGGAGCCGGAGTCCACGGCTTGCCAGCGCTGCAGAGCGTATTGCGATCAACACCCCCATCCAGGGGACAGCGGCTGACTTGATTAAGATAGCCATGGTCACGATAGCGCGCCAGCTCACGCAAGAGCGACTGCACACCAGAATGCTACTCCAAGTGCACGACGAGTTATTGTTCGAGGTGCCGCAGGATGAGGTTGAGTGTATCAAAGCTCTGGTGCGCGGCAGCATGGAGGCGGTGATGTCACTCAGCGTGCCCCTCCTCGTGGATCTTGGTGTGGGGAGCAATTGGGCAGAAGCGCATTAGGCGTGGTCGTGAGAGGGGCCTGCCGGACTTGCTATGTCGCCTGTACAAATATGTTGGGCTTTGAAAAAATTCGGCTAATATGGAAAGAGAGAAGGAGGAGCAAATGGTCTACAGAGAAGATTACCAACATCTCGTGATTGAGAAGAAAGACGGGATTGCCGTACTGACGATTAATCGACCAGAGTCCTTAAACTCGACGAATTTTCGCTTACACTATGAGCTGAGCAAAATCTGGCTCGATGTTGCAGATGACCCGGAAGTGAAGGTGGCGGTAATTACGGGAGCCGGGCGCGCATTTTCTGCTGGCGGTGATTTTGATGTCGTCGAGAAATCGATGGGTAACCTGGATGTGGTATCGAAAACCATGAAAGAAGCCCGGGACATTGTGCACAATATGATCAACTGCGATAAACCCATTGTCTCAGCCATTAATGGTGTCGCCGTTGGAGCGGGCCTAGCAGTTGCCTTATTGGCTGACATTAGTATTGCTTCAGAGAAGGCACGCTTTACTGATGGCCATACCCGATTGGGCGTTGCTGCTGGGGATCATGCTGCCGTCATCTGGCCGCTGCTGGTTGGCATGGCAAAGGCTAAATATTACCTGCTGACGTGTGACATGTTGGATGCCAAAGAGGCCGAGCGTATTGGTCTGGTTAGTATGGTCCTCCCACACGATGAAGTTATGCCGAAGGCCATGGAAGTGGCAACGAAGCTTGCGAATGGGGCGCAGCAAGCCATTCGCTGGACGAAACATTCGCTTAACCAATGGCTCCGCGCGGCAGCCCATACGGCGTTTGACTATTCGCTGGCTTTGGAGATGTTGGGCTTCTTCGGAGAAGACATTGGCGAAGGGCTCAATGCTGTTAAAGAACGCCGTGTGCCGGTCTTTCCCTCAGCGCAAGAAAACAAATGACGACTCCAGAACGCATTGAACAAACGCTCCGGCGAGTCCTGTCCGCAACTGAGGTGCACGTCGAAGACGAGAGTGCCCTGCACGCAGGCCATACCGGAGCCGCGTCCGGCGGCGGGCATTACCGGGTTGTGGTGGTGTCTGCATTGTTTGAAAGAAAGAATCCCGTCCAGTGCCACCGATTGGTCTACGACGCGCTGGAAGAAGAAATGCAGCAGGCTATCCATGCCCTGGCGCTGACAACCTTCACACCCAGTCAACAGGGGGAAAAGGGGTAAAGCCTTGCTACCTGACTATTAAGCCAGAGGTAAACTGGTCATTTTCACAACTCTAGATAACGAGGGTTTTAGTGTAGAGGGGTGAGATCTGGCTTAGACTTTATAATACTCCCGGTACCACTCAACAAACCGAGGGATACCTTCCTCAATTGCCGTTTCTGGGCGGAAACCAATGTCCTGCATAAGATCTGCGACGTCGGCGCAGGTTGCTGGCACGTCGCCTGGCTGCATGGGTAGGAGGCGTTTTTCTGCTGTCCGACCGAGCGTCATTTCTAGTACTTCGATAAAATGCAGCAGCTCAACCGGACTGTGATTGCCGATGTTGTACACCCGGTGCGGAGCTTTGCTCGTTCCAGGATCGGGGGTCATTCCTGACCAGTCTGGATTTGGTTGGGGGACGATGTCGAGAACGCGCACGACGCCTTCAACGATGTCATCAATATATGTAAAATCGCGTTGCATCTTGCCATGATTAAACACGTCAATTGGTTCGCCGGACAGAATGGCTCTGGTGAACAGGAAGATTGCCATATCTGGACGCCCCCAAGGGCCGTACACAGTAAAAAAACGTAGACCGGTGGTTGGTAGGCTGTACAGATGGCTATAGGTGTGGGCCATGAGTTCATTTGCTTTTTTCGAAGCTGCATATAGAGAGACCGGATGATCGACGTTATTATGGATGGAGAAGGGCATATTCGTATTTGCGCCATATACCGAGCTGCTTGAAGCATATGTCAAATGCTGCACGTTGGTGTGCCGACAGCCTTCGAGGATGTTCATGAACCCGACGATATTACTATCAATATAGGCATGGGGGTTGGTAAGGGAATATCGCACGCCAGCCTGGGCTGCGAGGTGGACGACACGCTCTGGCTTGTGATGGATGAATAATTCTTCTATTCCTGGCCGGTCAGCCAGATCGAGTCGAACAAACTCGAATCGCCCAAACCGCTCATTGTCTTTGAGTCGGGCTAATCGGGCTTTTTTCAGACTCACATCATAATAATCATTGAGGTTATCGAGTCCGACGACGGTATCGCCCCGGTCAAGCAGATATTTACTGACGTGAAATCCAATGAAGCCGCCAACGCCAGTCACGAGCACCTTCATCCTTGACTCCCTTATACTATCCGAAAGTACACCGCTTACGCGTTGATATGATGCCTCTGTTGAGAAAACTCGTTGGTGTCAGGTTGCTGTTTTGCGATCAGGTAACGCCCTACCTTTGTGCTATACGCAATGCCGGACCAGACGCCCAGGACAAGTGCGATCCATAAAAAATACATCCCTGCTAGGTGAAAATCGATGAGACCATAGGGGTAGTGAATGAGGAGCCCGTGCAGAGCACACATTTGGAAGAAGGTCTTATACTTGCCAAGTTGCTCGGCTGGTAACACCAGGCCTTCTCCGGCTGCTAGGCTGCGTAAGCCCGTCACTGCGATTTCCCGCCCAATGATGATGACGACCATCCAGGCTGGTACACGCGGGAAACGGTCTCCCGCCGTCAACATAATCAGGGCTGCCATCACAACCAGCTTATCGGCAAGGGGGTCGAGAAACGTGCCTAAAATGGTTGTTCGGCCTTGCCGCCGGGCAAGATAGCCGTCGAAATAGTCAGTGAGACTGGCAATGAAGAAAATACTCGCGGCCAGGAGACTCGACACTGCCCCGGTATCAGTAAGGCAATACACCAGGAAGGGAATGAGCGCGATGCGTAAGAGGCTTAGCAGATTGGGTAAGCCTGGCATATGCAGTTATCCTTGCCGTTAGCGAGTAATGATCTGTTCCCGGGTGGTGGCGCGGCGCCACCGATAGGCCGTGCGATAACGAAGTACACGCTGTACATACTCCTGTGTCTCTACGTAAGCCGAAATTCCTTTATACTCCGTTACTGCTCCAACTCCAGTATTATACCCGGCGCGTACCAGGCAGATATTGCCATGAAAATGGTCCAGGAGATAGCGCAGGTGTCGGACGCTCCCCGTAATATTATGACGGCGGGAACTCATATCATTGACACCATGGCGCGCGGCCGTCGCAGGCATGAGCTGCATGAGACCTCGGGCTCCAGCCAACGAGAGGACCCTGGGATTAAAAGCCGACTCGGCTTTGATAACAGCTTTGACTGGAGCAAATTCGATGTTGTAGCGGCGACAGGCCCTCACAATAAGGCGATCAAATTCTCCGCTGTCTTCGCAATATTTATCTACGGAGGTGCTGCGGCTAACGGACTTGAAGAACGGAGGCATCTGGTAGCGTGAATCGGTCGGGCTATTGGTGAAGGAGATGACTCCGGCGCTGTCTCGGTACACGTAGGCGTCTGCTCTCGCCAGGGTACTCGCTGTTGCCTCTATTCCCCAGGGATGTCAGAAACGTTATGAGGCGGCTGTGAGTTCCAGCTCTGCTGCATTGCGTCCTTTCAGGATAGACCATTTGTCTTGACAGAAGCAAATTCTCCTGTGCCATATTGACTTGGGCAAGATCGCGTGAGAGCAATGGGCCACTTTATTATGGTTTCGGACTACCTCATTATCGGCAGTGGCATTGCTGGCTTAAGTCTCGCGCTCAAGATTTCAGACAATTGTGCTGTCACTATTGTGACCAAAGACCGCCTGCCGGAGAGTAATAGCGCTTATGCGCAGGGCGGCATTGCCTCTGTTTGGAGTCCTGACGACTCATTTACTTCCCATATTCAAGATACCTTGGCGGCTGGAGCTGGCCTGTGCCATCCTGATGTCGTTGAAACAATGGTCCGGGAGGGCCCGGACCGCATTCGAGAATTGATTGCCCTTGGGACGAATTTTTCACGTCGCTCCGAAGGAGAAGAAACCGAGTACGACCTCGGACTTGAAGGTGGACATTCGTACCGACGTATCTTGCACGCTGCAGACGCGACCGGCCAAGAGATTATCCGGGCCCTGATCGCTGCTGTGCGGCAGCGGCCGAATGTGACGATTCTCGAAAAACACGTCGGAATCGATTTGCTCGTTACCGCGCCTGCTGCCAGACGGGAATGCTGGGGCGCGTATGTCCTTGATCAAGAAGCGAATACGGTGAAAACCTTAGCGGCCCGCGTTACCGTGCTGTGTACTGGCGGAGCCGGAAAGGTTTATTTGTATACAAGCAATCCGGATGTGGCGACCGGCGACGGCATCGCCATGGCATACCGAGCAGGCGCGCCTATCGCGAACATGGAATTTTTCCAGTTTCATCCAACCTGCGTATTCCACCCCAAGGCAAAATCTTTCCTTATTTCCGAGGCGTTACGCGGAGAAGGGGCCATCCTCAAGCGGCCTGATGGGCAGCCCTTTATGTCTCAGTATGATTCCCGGGCCGAACTCGCGCCACGAGATGTGGTCGCCCGGGCCATTGATACGGAAATGAAGACGTACGGATTTTCGCACGTGTTGCTCGATATTCGCCATCGTGAGGCTGATTACTTGCATCGCCGCTTTCCGACTATCTCTCAGCGCTGTTTGGAATTTGGGATTGATCTGACGACGGATCCTATCCCTGTCGTGCCTGCTGCACACTATTTGTGTGGCGGTGTAGTGGTTGATCTCCACGGGGCAACGTCCATATCGCGTCTCTACGCAGCCGGAGAGGTGGCGATGACCGGCTTACATGGGGCAAACCGGCTCGCCTCAAACTCGTTGCTTGAAGCCGTGGTATTTGCCCAGCGTGTTTTTCTGCACGCACAGGCACTACTCACGGAAGATACCTCGCGCTGCCCGACCTTTCCAACGTGGAATCCAGGCCATGCCGTACGCAGTAATGAGCGTGTCGTTGTGATGCACACGTGGGAAGAGATTCGGCGGTTGATGTGGGACTATGTTGGCGTGATGCGCAGTGACCGGCGTTTGGCAAGCGCCCGGAGCCGGATCGCCCTCATTCAGAAAGAAATCCGAGACTATTACTGGAAGTTCTTGGTCACGACTGATCTGCTGGAATTGCGGAACCTGGCGACGGTCGCCGAACTGATTATCCGGTGTGCAAGCCAGCGCAAGGAAAGTCGCGGATTGCATGCAACAGCTGACTATCCTGATACAGACGACAAAGAGTGGCGGCGGGATACCGTGCTGGGCGCTACTGCTCCTGTTCGCCAAACAGAGGAAGCTGGCTCCCTTTCGGGCGGCTCCCTAGGGCTAGCGGGTAGCGGCCGGTGAAGCAGGCGTCACAATAGCCGTTGTCCTGGCCGTTGAGTCCGGCATACATGCCAGCTTCACTCAGATAGGCTAAGCTATCGGCGGTGACATAGCGGCAGATCTCTTCCACGGAATGAGCCGCGCCAATCAGCTCCCGGCGGGTCGGTGTGTCGACTCCATAAAAACAGGGGCCTGTGGTCGGGGGAGAACTAATGCGTAAATGCACTTCGCTCGCCCCAGCAGCTCTAATCATTTTAACGATTTTCTGACTTGTCGTTCCACGTACGATTGAGTCGTCTACCACCACGACGCGCTTGCCGCGCAAGACTTCCGCCAGCGCGTTCAGTTTGACTTTGACCCCAAAATGACGGATGGACGATTGGGGCTCAATAAAGGTCCGGCCGACATAATGATTACGGATCAGACCCATTTCAAAGGGCAGCTTGGATTCTTCGGCATAGCCGAGAGCGGCGGGGTTCCCAGAGTCTGGAACGGGAATCACGACGTCCGCTGGCACGGGGGATTCCTTAGCAAGCTGATGGCCAAAGGCTTTCCGGGCTTGGTAGACGTTTTGTCCGAATATGGCGCTATCCGGCCGTGCAAAATAGACATGTTCAAAAATACACTGGGCTGAAGATTTGCGCGGGAACGGAGAATGCGAAGTCATACCGTGCGCGTCGAAGAGCAAAACTTCTCCGGCCTGGACATCACGTTCGTATTGCGCACCAATCAGATCCAGGGCACAGGTCTCAGAGGCCACTACATAACCCGTGCGTCCCGAGTGCTTCAGTCGACCCAATACAAGGGGTCGGAATCCGTGCGGATCGCGTGCGGCGACCATATGGTCTTCGCTGAGAAACACGAGGGAGTAGGCTCCTCGCACTTGGGCTAA
>CAZXFE010000170.1:0-1378 GCA_964639795.1 uncultured Enterobacteriaceae bacterium
TCAAGTTTCATATCTCCTCCATTGCTCCGGACGGGATGCTATGGGAAACACACTCCCTACGGGAAATCAACGCCTAGGGGTCCTCCACTGCCTCTTCCTCCAAGGAATCAACCTGCCGCAATTGAGGAAAAATCCGTGCCCATAAGCCAACTATCGCGAGTGTCCCAAGACCGCCCAGGACCACTGCCGGTACAACGCCGAACCACGCTGCGGTTACGCCGGACTCAAATTCCCCGAGTTCGTTTGATCCGCCAATAAAAACCGACTCCACTGCACTCACCCGACCCCGCATCTGGTCTGGAGTCTTGACTAAAACCAAGACCCGGCGAATCACTACGCTGACCATATCCGACGCGCCGAGCATGATGAGCATGACAAGGGATAACCATAGGTTCCGCGACAGCCCAAAGCCGACGATGGACAACCCAAATATCCCCACCGCTGCGAGCAGAATAACGCCTGCATGATGCTGAATAGGTCGGCGGGCTATGATGACGGCTGTCACCAGCGCGCCAAGCGCCGGCGCGCTACGTAGGATGCCAAGTCCCCAGGGGCCAACGTGCAGAATATCGCGCGCATAGATGGGCAGCAGTGCAGTTGCCCCGCCTAATAGCACAGCAAACAGATCGAGAGACACCGCGCCTAGTACAACCGGCTGACTCCGGATGAAAGAAATTCCGGCGACAAGTGACTTCCACGTCGCAGCTTTCTGTTCGACCGTTCGTGGCCCAATATGAATAATACTGACCAGGAGGATGGAAACGCTGAACATCAAAACACAGCAGCCGTACACAACCTCCGGGCCGACCGCGTACAGCAAGCCGCCGATTGCTGGGCCCGCAATAGTCGCCGATTGCCACGCAGACGAACTCCACGCCGCAGCATTGGTGAAAAGACGTTGGGGCACCAAATTGGGCATGAGGGCCACCGAGGCAGGGAATTCGAACGCGCGTGCTGTTCCAAACAGAACGAGCACGCCAAAGAGAAACAACGTATTCGTGCCACCCTGTACAGTGAAGGCGAGGAAGAGCAGCGCGCAGATCACCTCAACGACAATGCACACCGCTAACACACGCCGCCGGTCATAACGGTCGGCCACATGGCCAGTGATGAGCGCTAAACCGAGCGAAGGTAAGAATTGCGCGAGTCCAACAAGGCCCAAATCAAGCGGATTGCGGGTGAGGTCATAGACCTGCCAGCCTATGGCCACGGCCTGCATTTGAATGGCTAGCGTGACGCATAGCCGGGCGGCCCAATAGCGCTGAAAGTTGGGATAGGAAAAGGCCGATTCAGGCGAATAGGATTTCTGTTGTTCCAAAAATCTGCCTAACCCCGCTACGCGGTGTATGCCTTAGTGGGGCGAATTTCATGTGGGTCT
>CAZXFE010000170.1:1478-8801 GCA_964639795.1 uncultured Enterobacteriaceae bacterium
CAACCCTGACTTTGAACCGTCCCAAGGCCATGAATGCCTTATCGCTTGAATTGCGCCTCGCAATTGTGAAGGCATTTGAGATGCTGCAAAAGGAAACGGACACCCACGTGGTGATTCTAACTGGAACGGGCCGAGCGTTTTGTGCTGGTATGGATCTCAAGGAACTCAGCCGCACGAGTGACCCCCTGCGCGAATCAGAACCAACCGAGGGCCGTCCGGATAATCAAGGTGGTATGGATATTGTGCAAACCATGCAGGCGTTTGACCGACCGATCATTGGCGCAATCAATGGTTTTGCCATTACCGGAGGATTCGAACTGGCCTTGGCGTGTGATGTGTTGATTGCCTCCAGCGAAGCGCGTTTTGCTGACACGCACGCTCGGCTGGGTGTGATGCCGGGCTGGGGGCTGAGTCAGAAACTTTCGCGTGTGATTGGCATCTACCGCGCGCGTGAACTCTCGTTGACTGGAAATTATTTGTCAGCGGAACGGGCAGAATCCTGGGGGTTGGTGAATCGTGTGGTTCCCCCAGACGAGCTTGTCTCGACGTGTCGCGCGCTGGCAAAAGACATGTTGTCCTGCGTGCCCGAGATGCTGCGAAGCATGAAGCGGGTGATTAACGCAGGCTATGCGCAAACCTTGTATGACGGCCTGCAAATTGAAGCGACCGCCTGGCGTGAACAGGTCCGTGGAGTTACGCCGGACGACATCGCCGCCCGGCGTGAGGGCGTGCAGCGGCGTGGCCGGGTGCAGTCATCATAGAGGCGTAGTCATTTCTACCTAATCACACCTTGCCAACCACCGTATCTCCGACCTCTTTGATGTAATCGGTAATTTCTGTCTCTGAGGAGTTGAGCGAGAAGAGTTCTTTGCCTTTGGGCGGAAAGAGCGAAACCAAACGATCCACGCCAAGGTCGGCGAAACGTTTGGCCATATCGTGATCTACCCGCCCTAGCGGAGTCACACTGATTTCCAACTTGCCGAGTTCGCTCGGCCGTTTGTTTTGCTCTTGTGCGGCCTTGAGGCCGTCGAGGCATTTCTTGGTTCCGTCCGCATCAAGCGCAAATCCATACCAACCGTTCCCATGCGTGACAGAGCGCTGGAATGCCTGAGGCGTCATACCGCCAAAGACAACCGGCGGACCTGATTGCTGAACGGGCTTGGGAAAGGCCTGAATGCCACTAAAGGACACAAACTGGCCTTGATGCGCTGGATTGTCCTGGCTCCAAATTGCGCGCATGGCCTCGACGTAATCGAGCGTACGCGGCCCTTTTTGAGCAAACGGTATACCCAGCGCACCAAATTCCGGCTTGAGATAGCCAATGCCTACGCCAAAGATGAGCCGTCCGCCTGACAGTACGTCGAGGCTGGCCATTTCTTTGGCCAGTACAAGCGGATTGCGCTGGGGAAGAATAATAATGCCGGTTCCCATCCGAATCGTTTTTGTTTGACCAGCCAGAAAGGCAAAAGCGATATTCGGGTCGAGCATCGGGTAGGTTGGCGGCAAAGGAGAAGGCGGCTCTTGTGGGTCCGGAAGCACAACGTGCTCACCTGCCCAGACTGACTCAAACCCCGCCGCTTCCGCTGCCTGCGCCACCCGCGCCGAAGCTTCGGGCGTACTGCACGGCCCCATATTGATGCCAAACAGTCCTAATTTCATGAATTCCCTCCTTAATTCCTGGATGTAGAAGAGACATACTACCAACCGAAGAATTTGAGAAGGTAGGTGAGTGCTATTTTAAGCCCCGGCTTTCGTGTTTCTCTCCGAGCTATATCCATATATCTTTCAAGAAGATTCTGTTGAAAATTTGTTTGAGTGAAACAGCACCTTCACGGCGGTTCTTCGTATGATGCTCGTTCTTGCGTCGCGATGCCTGCTGCAACGTCAGCCACTTGAATACCAAGTACAATCCTGGAATCTTCTTGCCTCAAACGACCTGGTACCTCGGTGTTGGAGCCTCTCCTGATAAGCGCTCGCTAAATGGTCAGTTACTAAATAGTGGGCTTTTTACACCTGATTACAAACTCTCCGTGTTAAAACGAGACGTCCCGCTGCGATCGTGGTTGTTTAAGATTGCCCATAATAAATGCATTTATTTTTTGCATAGCCTCCAGGCACAACTTATGACTTGGGAGGAAGAGTGGGACAACATCCCGGATACAACTCCCGAAGCGTCTGAGACGCTTGAACAACAAGAAATGGCAACCGAGGCATGGTCGTCCCTCATTGCCTTACGTCCCCCGAGAGAACGTGCCTGCGTGATTTTGAAAGACCTGCTGGATCACACGCTTAACGAAATTGCTGAGACCCTGAACTCTTGGAACGGTATGTTGCGCTGTTCAATCGACGTGATCTGACAGGGGTCAAACAACTCTTCAGGGTTGACACGCAATGTGACGTAGTTGGCGACTTCTCCGGTCGTGGTCGAGACACTTTCGCGGGGAATTATCTGCAGACCTACACCGGCTTGTGGCCGTGAAAAATGACACGGGCCTGGGTTGATGGTGAAGAAATTATGGCCGGCTGGCATGAAGTGGTAGGACGATGGCAACTGCGTGGCATTGCTCGTATCGGGTGGGCTGACAGCACTGTCAAATATATTCGCGACTACATCAATGTTTCTTACTTACTCACCCAGCTTGACCAGGCCGACCAAGAGCCCACAGGCAATGCAAGAAATGAGGGAAACAGCTGACACAAACATAAACGAAGCAAGGAGACCGCTATGCAAAATCCAACATGAACTGTTTTGGTCCAATACACGATCAAGGGGGATAAAATCGCGGAACAGGAGTCTGCTATCCGCGAGTGGGTAGGATCGATTCAGGCCTTGAACGACCCCAAGGTCGAATGCTCCATTTAAGCCGTATCCAGCGTAAAAATCGACTGCACTGAGAAGACGGCGCGCATGACGGACGATGATTTTAAGGACGCTCTCAGTCGGTTTGCTAGCCACGCTGAGGAACGCAGCGCCCGGTGTTTGCTTGTGGACGTCCAGCGCTTTCAACATTCGCTCTCGGAAGCAATCGGTCAGTGGCGAGATAGCTCAATTATCCCGCGCTATAATCCCGTCGGCGTTCAAAAGATGGGGTATATTATCAGACCGGACGTTCAGCTTCCTCCTGCTCAGGATGTCAGCGTCAACCCCGACCGGCGGCGGACTGTTAGCACGCGTTTCTTTCATTCGGAAGACGAGGCAGTGACGTGGTTTAAAGACAGCGAGTGAGCTAAGAACTCAACAATCAACAAATCAATTTGGTGCCAATACTTCGATTGCCTGCTCGTTCGGGTTCATGCCACCTTCCGAACGAAGTGGCATGAGGCATACGTGCGATGCGCCCGCCTTATAATACGCTGTAATAGACTCTCGAATCTTGTCCGCATCTCCCCAGGCAACGACGGCATCCACCAGCCGATCACTGCCTCCGTTGGCAAAGTCAGCATCGGTGAAGCCAACCTCTTTCAGCCGCTGTACATAGTGGTCAACTTGAAGATAAATTTGCATATAACTGCGTGCGGCCGAGCGTGCCTTGTCAGCGTCTGACTCCAGCATCACGCCGATCTCAGCACACAGCCATGGCTCAGGTCCGAGAGCCTTTCGAGTCGCGGCAATCTGCTCGACTACGGTGAAGTAAGTATGTGTTCCTTGGGTCTGTGTTGCCGCAAGTTGGAGCATCTTGGGCATCATCCCAGCCAGCACAACGGGTGGATCGTTTTGCGGAGCCGGAGCTGTGTACGGGGCCGCTTTCATCTTGGCGAGATACTCGCGTGTGAAACTGAGCGGCTTGCCGTACGGGATGCCGCGTCTGGCATTGGCCTGCGCATTGCTCACACCCAAGCCAAGAAGAAAACGGTCACCAAAGAGTTCTGCTAGCGTGCGTGTGGCATTGGCAATAACGATGGGTTCGTAGGCATACGGCACGACAATGCCGGTGGCAATTACTAGCCGTTCCGTTTGGCTCAACAGATAGGACGCAAATGAAAAGGGCTCGCGTCCAAGGACTTCGGGAAACCACAGAGCACTATAGCCGAGTTGTTCGACTTTGCGGGCGAGCTGGCCGGTTTGTGCACCGTTGAGGCCGTCGAGAAAGGTAAAAACGCCGGGTGTTTGAAGGTTCACAACTGTCTCCTGTCCAGGCGGCTTCGTAGGGGCGACCGGCCGGTCGCCCCTACCGTGTCCATATTATCGAAATGCCGGAATGACCTTGCTGGTAAACAACTCTAAATGTGGCTGAATCCAACTAGCCGGCAGACCCGGAGGAAGCGTCCAGGAATAATAGTGAGTTAGCGGTGTCTCTAAAGCATAGTCGCGGATCATCTGAATACAGGTGTCCACGTCAACTACTTGGAACATACCAGATTCCCGTAACGCTGCCAGATCCGGCATATGGGGAAACAGTGGCATTCCGGCCATTTCCGACCACTTCGCGTAGGCATTGATCTGGTAACGCACGTGTTCGGCGGCTTCGTTCCAAGTCTTTTCCGGATCTTCAGAAGGAATTAGCCAAAAATAGCCACCCGCGAGGCGAATATCCGTAGTTGGTTTGCCGATCTTTTTAAGCGCAGTGACATAGCGCTCATAGGCTTCTTTGAGCGGTCCGACACCGATATAGCCGTCACCATATTTCGCCGCCCGCCTAAGGGCTGGCGGAGTGAAGCCTCCTACCCAAATGGGTGGCCGTGGTTGCTGAATTGGCTCTGGGGTGAGCTTGGCCTTGGTCACCGTATAATATTTGCCTTCAAACGTGAGCGTTTCGCCCTCCCATAAGCGACGGATGATTTCGAGACCCTCATTCGTGCGTGCTCCGCGCTCCTTGCTCGACACACCAAAGCTCTCGAATTCTTCAACCTTGTACCCAACACCGACGCCTAACTCGAACCGTCCACTTGAGATCACATCCACGGTCGCGGCATCTTCAGCAAGCCGAATCGGGTTATGGAAAGGCATGAGCATAACGCTAGTACCAATGTGGATTTTCTTAGTCCGAGAGGCGATTGCGGCTGCTATCGGCATCAGCGCAGGGGAATAGCCGTCTTCTATAAAATGGTGTTCTGACAACCAAATATCGTCAAAGCCGTTCTCTTCCCCCCACACAATCTGGTCGATAATTTCGTTGTAGAGTTGGTCATAGGGACGTTTCCAGGCTGGCGGGTTGCGAAAGTCGTACCACATGCCAAAGCGGATTTTAGGGTTACCGTTCTCACTCATAGACTGCTCTCCTTTTCCACGCGTTCAATATACGGCACTTCATGACTTGCCATTCTCTCGTTCTTAAAGCAAGGAATTTTTCCTATCTTCCCGGTTGACGTTGACGGCTGAAATCGATCTATGTATAGCGTACAAGTTCCGCAAGAAGAGTATGCTCAGGAAAGAGTCCACTGCTTTTCTGGGAAAAGGGGCTGCATGGCAGAACAGATTGGAAGCGCTTCTAACCCGCTCCGCGTGGCTATCTTTGGCTCTGGGCCAGCCGGCTTCTATGCCGTAGGCGAATTGCTGCGACAAAAAGATATAACCGTTACCGTTGACCTGTTTGACCGGCTGCCCACTCCGTATGGGCTGGTGCGTGGTGGGGTCGCACCGGATCATCAAAAGATCAAGGCCGTTATTCGGCAGTATGAGAAAATCGCAAACCGGCCTGGCTTTCGCTTTTTTGGCAATGTGACCTTTGGCGAAGATCTACTGCTGGCCGATGTCTTGGCGCACTATCATCAAGTACTGTTTTCAACCGGCGCGGAATCCGACCGGCAGCTCGGCATTCCGGGTGAAGGCTTAACCGGCAGCGATCCGGCGACCATTTTTGTCGGCTGGTATAATGGGCATCCCGACTACCGGGATCTTAAATATGACCTGAGCAATGTCGAACGTGTAGCCGTAATAGGAAACGGCAATGTGGCAATGGATGTCGCCCGTATTCTGGCGCGTTCTATTGAAGAACTCTCAAAAACCGATATTGCCGACTATGCGCTTGAGGTGCTTAAGAAAAGCGCCGTCAGAGAAATCTATTTGCTCGGGCGGCGTGGTCCGGCGCAAGCGGTCTTTACCAATCCCGAGATTCGGGAACTCTCCGACATGCCGATTACCGATTTGGTCGTCGAGCCCGAAGATCTCGAACTCGATGAACTCAACCAAGAGTTCCTCGACAATGTGACGGAACCCGTCCATCAGCGCAACATGGACATTCTGAATGCCCAAATTCCGAAGGGTGAAGGAACACGACAGAGAAAAATCCGTGCCCGCTTCTTTGTCTCTCCAGTCGAAATTTATGGGACCGACCGTGTTGAAGGCATGAAGCTCGAAAAGAACCGTTTGATGAAGGATGATGCAGGAACGCCGCGCGCACGTGGCACCGGCGAATACGAAGAGCTGCCCAACATTCAAATGGTCTTTCGGTCTATCGGGTATAAAGGCCATCCGCTCAAAGACATCCCGTTTGATGACCGTAGCGGCATTATTCCGAATGATACGGGACGAGTCATTGATCCAGAAAATAAGGCGCCTCTTGAGCGACTGTATGTTGCTGGCTGGATTAAGCGCGGGCCGTCCGGAGTGGTTGGTACGAATAAGCCGGACGCGGTTGAAACCGTTGGTCTTATGTTTGAAGACCTGCAAAAGGGCCAAGTGCCAAACAACATCCAAACGGATGAAGAAGCTGTTCCAGCCTTGCTGGCTGAAAAGGGTGTCCGCTATGTGTCCTTTGATGACTGGAAGTTTCTGGACCAGATAGAGGTCGAGACAGGGAAAAAAATTGGCAAGCCGCGTGAAAAAATGACGACGGTCGAAGAGATGCTTGCCACGCTTGACACAAGAGATGCGGGCGAGCGGCAAGCCGCATCATAGCCACAACCGCGAGGAATAGCCATGAAAGCCATTCGTATCCACGAGTTTGGTGCTCCTGAGGTGCTAAAACTTGAAGAAGTCGCGGATCTTACCCCTGGGGCCGGTCAAGTCGTCGTGCGCATGCATGCAATCGGAGTCAATCCGGTTGAGACCTATATTCGTTCTGGTATCTACCCGAAGCCCCCTACTCCTTTCACTCCCGGCTCAGACGGAGCAGGTGTCATTGAGGCCGTGGGCGAAGCCGTGAATCGTGTTTCCGTGGGAGACCGTGTGTATCTTGCAGGCTCACTGAGCGGTACTTACGCAGAACAAGCGTTGTGCAATGAAGGCCAGGTTCACCTACTTGGTGAGAAGGCGGCGTTTGCCCAAGGGGCAGCTATTTTTGTTCCTTATGCGACCGCCTACCAAGCCTTATTTCATTGCGGACATGCTGCGCCTGGTGAAACGCTCTTTGTGCATGGGGCAAGTGGAGGAGTTGGCATTGC
>CAZXFE010000171.1:0-8770 GCA_964639795.1 uncultured Enterobacteriaceae bacterium
TGCTGTTTATTGATGAGATCCATACGATTGTCGGTGCTGGCGCAACCAGCGGGGGGTCCATGGACGCCTCGAATATTCTTAAGCCTGCGCTGGCGTCCGGGACATTGCGCTGTATTGGCGCCACAACCTACCATGAGTACCGGAGTTATTTTGAACGCGATCGGGCGCTGGCACGCAGGTTCCAAAAAATCGAGGTGCAGGAGCCTAGCGTCGAAGAGGCGGTTGAGATTCTCAAGGGACTCAAGCCTCATTACGAAGAGCACCACGGTGTAGAGTATACGCATGACGCGCTCAAGGCCGCCGCCGAACTTTCGTCTAAATATATTAACGACCGTTTTCTGCCGGATAAAGCCATTGATGTGATTGATGAGGTCGGCGCGTCTTTCCAGATTCGTCCTGCCCCAGAGGAGGACGGAAAGAAGATTATTCACGACACGGATGTCGAGTCCATTGTGGCCAAGATAGCCCGTATACCGCCTCGCAGTGTGTCCGTTTCGGACAAGGAACGCCTGCAGAGTTTGGATACGGATCTCAAGGGTGTCGTGTTTGGTCAGGACACAGCCATCGAAACCTTGGTTCGGGCCATCCGGCTCGCACGGGCGGGACTCGGTCAACCCGAGAAACCGGTTGGCTCTTTTCTGTTCTCAGGACCGACAGGAGTAGGCAAGACTGAAATGGCCAAACAGCTTGCCGAGACTCTGGGCCTAGAATTCCTGCGGTTCGACATGAGTGAGTACATGGAGAAGCATACTGTGTCGCGTCTGATCGGTGCGCCCCCCGGCTATGTCGGCTTTGATCAAGGTGGACTGCTGACCGAAGCAGTCACGCGCAACCCGCACTCCGTTTTGTTGCTGGATGAGATTGAGAAGGCCCATCCTGATTTGTTCAATATTCTCCTGCAGGTCATGGACCATGCGACCCTGACCGATAACAACGGCAAAAAGGCCGACTTTCGGCACGTCATTATTATTATGACAAGCAATGCTGGGGCACGTGAGATGGCTGCAGCCGCTATCGGCTTTGGCCATAGCTCCAACGAGGGCAAAGACCAACAGGCTCTAGAAAAGCTCTTTAATCCAGAATTCCGCAACCGTTTGGATGCGACTGTGCATTTCCGAACCTTGCCCATGCAGGCCATTGAGCGGGTGGTGGAAAAGTTCGTCAAGGAACTTGTGCAGCAGTTGACCGAACGCAAGGTCACGATTTCGTTGACTCCTGCTGCCAGGCACTATCTAGCAGAAAAAGGCTATGACAAGACCTTTGGCGCTCGGTCTATGGCACGCTTGATCCAGACTGAGGTCAAGCAAGTCCTGGCGGATGAAATTTTATTTGGACAACTCGAGGAGGGCGGAGAAGTCGAGATCGACTTGGATGACGGGAAGCTGACTTTTTCGTATGCGCCTACGGCAAGTGATAGAGAAGAGTTGGCTGAACCGGCAGAGACGGTTGAGTAAGCCGGCAGCCCTTACGGCCGCAGTGTGGCTACGGTCGGGTGCAGGGGGATTGCGAGTCCGAGTCTCGTAGTGGCTGGCATGCCGACTTGAAAACCTAGCCAATCGTCTTGACAACATTCCCAAGAACCGCCTTATCCAATACCCCCCCCCTCGGAAACGGTGCCAGGTAGGGTTGCGCATGCTCGATGGAGAGAATGTTCTCGCACAGGGCGACACAGTCTACTGTGAACCCGAGATTACCCTCATGAAAGGCACGCAGTTCGCTGACCTGCTGCGTACTGCGAAACGCACCGACGTGCAAGCGACGACAAAGGCATGCCGCCCTCGGTTTGGTTCCTCCTGTGACACCACGATCACCGGATGAGGACCCGCTGGGCCGAAGTTAGCCATATAGACTTCGATCGGCTGGATCGTGGAGTCTCGTCCATGCGACCAGATGCATTGCGCAATGCCACCTCATGGAGGGTTTGCTGCTTATGATCGTCTTCAAGCAGCTCCCCGCCGGTTTCATAGTCCATCTCTGGAACAAGGATATAAGGCGAGTGAGAGCGGGGGTTGATAATACGCAGTGGATCGTCTTTCTGGGCATTTAGCGCTTGTTGCTGCTGAGGGGTCAG
Source organism: uncultured Enterobacteriaceae bacterium (assembly GCA_964639795.1). Classification (GTDB taxonomy): domain Bacteria; phylum Desulfobacterota; class Binatia; order Bin18; family Bin18; genus Bin18. The sequence goes on from CAZXFE010000171.1 coordinate 2,072, forward strand.
TTGGATACCCATATCAATTTCCTCGCGTAACGTTGTCCGCGTCTGGGAAGCAGTGGGACACACTCACGCGAAGAGACAGGGCAGATAGGGTGTTTGCGGACTAAAAGAATCTGGCCCCACTTCTTTCCTTTCATCATAAGGGCTTGCAGAGAACAGCACAGAGTCCCTGTACCGGGGTGCCGTTGTCAATCCGCATCTCGACCGATTCAAACGATCTGACGCTGAATCCGCACTGCGTTGCTCGTTTTTCCAGGTAAGTCCGAGCATGCATATAGTAGCCGGAGCTGTTCACACTCAATTTCTGAATAGGGTTGTCTTCCGCCGTAAAAATGAAGAAGCCACGGTCCTTCAGTGCTCTGAAAGCAGCCTGGAAAACGTAAAGGGGGTCACCGATATGTTCAAATACGCCGGCGGCAACAATTGCATCATACCGGCCGGCTTTTTTCTCCAGGAACGGGTACATGTCTGCTACTTCTAGCTCGTGATAGATATTGCGCTGTTTCGCTTTGGCGAGCATTTGAGGTGATAAGTCCACACCATACAGGCGCTTTGCCAGCGGCCGCACGGCTTGACCACATAGACCAGTACCGCATCCCAGGTCGAGAATATCGACTTTGACTCGGCAGTGTTTCTTTAATGCCGCAAGGATAATCTGCGGACATTGGTAGTTCAGACTGGTGACCAATTTCTGATCGTACGAGGCCGCATAGTTGTCATAGTAGCGTGTTATATACGATGATGCCGGCCGTGCTGGAATAGTTTCCGCCCCCGTATAGGCAAGCAGCATCCTGGCTCCTATATGATCCTCCGGCACAAGACGCAGATAGTGGCGTAGGTGAAGGCTGGCCTGTTGTAAATCGTTACAGGATATTAAGAGCCTACTGAGATAGGCATGCGCGACAGACTCATCAGGTTGTATGGCGAGAACGCGCTGAAAGCTCAGGATGGCCTCTTTGTCGCGACCCACCTTCATCAAAGCGAGGGCCAATTCGAAGTGCGTCCGTAGTATCGCTGATATGAGGTCTGCGGCGTCAGGGGTCTGCGGATTCTTTTGGAGTGCTTGCAGGTAGAGAATGAGGGCCTGGTCCAACTGTCCTTTTATGTGGTGCTCGATCGCCCGATCGATAATGTTCTCTGCGGACATGTATTACTCCTGACGAGAAAGAAGTGGTGAGGGTGAGAGCCGTCGCTGAGTGCTAACCTGGGGCCGCGTAACGTTGCCATCATTACACCGCGAGAGATGCCATTTCTCAACAGACCCTCTCGAACGTGTACCGAATACATGCAAAGAACTCTTCTTTCTGCAGTGACGCCTGTCATTGCCGATGGCGGTTGACTGACCCCATGGATTTCTTCTTCGATAAGGTAAGGAAACGGCTCGCCTCGACTTGCCTAAGTTCCTTTATCAGAACATCCACTGCTTTCGTAGGCATCTGCTCTTCATTGGTAAAGATTTTGGTATTTATCTCAGCTCCTCCGAGATAGTAAATTTAATGGAATTCATGATTGTCACTTTGGAGAGTTGTCCATGATAACCCACCATACTTTCGGAAGTGGATTCTTGTGAAGATCTTGAGCAAATTGCGTGACTCGATCCCAGAGACATGTCATTCTTCATTACTAATGTTTACCGAGACTGATACGCTAGCACGCGCTGAGATTCATCAAATGGTCAAATCTTAATAAGACGACGGTCGCGTGCAAGGTTAAGAAGATTAGAGCGTCGCCATAGAGTTCATCCTAGAGTCTCACCGTCACCTTATCTTTTGTCGACAAATCAGCCGATAAGTTCATCCATTACTATAGTTCCGTCCTCGTATGCGAACTTTTTGTGCTGAATTGTTCCAAATAGATCGGTACCGCCTTTCTAGATCGACGCCCAGGCCCTTTGGAATCAAGCAGAAACGTCCGTTTATCTCCGGGATCCGCGCCGAAACTGATGTCCCACATCGTGAGGTCGGCACCGGCGTGGTGGACTGCGAAGTAGCTGTCGAACAAGTCTACGCTATGATACTGGATATACGGCGAGCGGGTCGGCTTAGCGTCAGTGAGACAGTTTCCAAATTATCACGGAACCTTGCCGATGCAGCTTCGGTGTCGGACGCGGCCATGCCAGCCCTCGAGAGAGCCGGCGACGGTCTTGCCGAAGGTATGCCGCATAATACCGCCTTTGTTCCTCTCTTCACTGCCTCTTTGATGTTGGCGCCACTGGTCAAAACTCAAAATAGACTTTTCCCGACCATGTGGAATCGCCAATCAGGGGACGCACTTTGCGCGACCTTAAGGAGCTGATACGCTGTCTGGAAATCTTTGCGAGAAGGGTAGATGCGCGCTATTCCCAGGCGCTCGCAGATCGCGGCATTGGCCTCACCGCCTGCTATCTGTTGTCGCATTAACTCTGAGAACGGTGCGAAGTGCCGCGCCGCGACGAATACCTCATCGATCATCGAGACACTACACACGGTCACCAGAACGATACCAAGTTCCCTTGGGAAGTCTCTGAGTAATCGGCGAGCGTCGGGCAACACCACTGACGCCAGGATAAGGATGACTCCCGTCAGGTCGAACAGCAGCAGGGTCACCCCGACAGATCGAACGGGCGCATGGTTGGTTCTCGAAAAGTCGTAACATTAGATTAGCTGGACCATCACGTCAGTCCTAGAGACCGGATAGTCCTACGAATCGACTTGTCAGCTGCAAGTGCCCGACTTGGTTATAGAGGAACTCCCAGACTCGTTCTTGCGGATGCCGTACCCCACTCGCTTGCTGGACTTGTGGTCGATTGAATCCTCCGATCTTCCAGCAAACGACTCCTTAATAGCCGTATTCTACCTCGATCAGAGTCAATCCGGTAGAATGTATACCATGCATCACTCGCGATTCAGGGTATGAGTAGAAATCATTGTCATGCTCACGTCACGATGGCTCAGTAATTCTTGCCCGCTGGACCTTCCTTTGCTGTACCTATATGCATTCCGCATGAATCCTTTTCCGAAAAGGAGAATTTGATGGATTTTGGAGTCACCTTTCCGTCTCGCGTCGGAGATTTTGAACTGGTCGAACTGGCCGAACGGCTCGGCTATCGCCAAGCCTGGTTCTACGATTCGCAGATGATCTATTCGGACGTCTATGCGACCATGGCCTTGGCCGCTTTTAAGACCTCTAAAATCCGGCTTGGAACAGGTGTAGCCGTACCAACTACGCGCATGGCCCCTACAGTTGCCCATTCGATCGCAACGATTAACCAGCTTGCTCCGGGCCGCGTGGAATTGGGGGTCGGAACTGGCAACACGGCTCGTCTGACCATGGGCCTGCGACCGATTACGCTGTCGCGCATGAAAAAAGAAGTACGCTTGATCCAAACTTTACTGGCTGGTGAGACAGGCAGCTTAGAAGAAGAAGGCGAAGAGCATCCGGTTCGTTTTTTGCATCCAAATAGAAGCTATATCAATCTGAACGATCACATTACGGTCAGTATCTCAGCTCTCGGTCCGAAGACCTTGCAATATTGTGCCTCGGAAGCGGACGGGCATATCACCTGGGGCATTGATCCGGACGGATTGCGAACTGCGCGCTCGATCATCGATGAAACCGCCCAGAAGCGCGGCAAAACGCCGAGTGATGTTCCCTCAAAATGTTTTTTCCCGACCGCCGTCCTCTCACCAGGCGAATCTACCACAACACCGCGTATTATGAGCCTGGTTGCGCCGTTTATTATGAATTTCCTGCACGTCCAGGTGGAATGGGGTAGCGATCTCCTGCCGCCTGTTCCCGCACTCGCCGAATGGGTAGAACGCTACAAACGGTATGCGTCAGCCTTGCCCGCAGAATCGCGTCACCTCACCTTGCATGAAGGACATATCATTTATCCCCGTGAAGATGAGAAAGAGTTCATCGTGCCAGAATTAGCAGACGCGGTTGCTATGATCGGTGAACCGGATGAGCTCATTGACCGTATGCACAAGCTTGAAGATGCCGGTTTGTCCCATTTTGCTTTTCAGGTCATGGACGACGATCCGGTTCGACAGATGACGGACTTTGCGGAGAGGGTGATGGGGAAGTATTGAGGGGCTATCCAAACAACACTTTCAAGGTGTCATGTCGAGCGCAGTGAAACATCTTAACTCCGCTCCTAGGGGAGAGATTCTTCGCTGCGCTCGACATGAGAGAACCGGGCGCCTATGGTTATTCGGATAGGGACTAAGAGGGGCTCCTGCGCGCCATTGCCAGGTTTCCCGCCCACCCGAAGGGCCGGGGTGTACTTCCTCGTGATGGTTCGACTTGGTTACTTTTGGGAAAAGCTGGCTCTGTGTGACTTTCTTTCTTGTTGTTGGGGGGCGACAAGTTCCCCCTCTGTGGCGCGCAGATCCACAAAAGGTTCGCTCTGAAATCTTTATTTTCTCAGCAATCGGTTTTGGAATGCGTAAGGTGAAGCCGATGCCTCACTTTTGAACTTGAACGCGCATAAAAATCCTTTTCGGCCCAGTCTCAATAGGGAAGATATAGTACCGGCCTCGCTGGTCAACGGAATGAGTGAGCATAGAAGGATTGGATGATTTTGTGATTCTCTACCAGCTTGGTCATGATAAAGAGGCCCCTCACTCCATCTTACCCGACCGGGAGAGAGGACAAATTAAGGAGCATTCATGGACATTGGCGTATTTAGCTATAACACCGAATACTCTATGCCGGCCGATGAGGTGGCGGTCGCCTGCGAAGAGCGCGGGTATGAATCGTTATGGCTGCCGGAGCATACGCATATTCCAGCCAGCCGGGAGTCTCCTTTTCCTGGTGGTGGGGAGTTACCTAAAGAATATGTCCACATGTCAGATCCCTTCATCGGACTGGCCGCTGCGGCTGCGGTGACGAAGAAAATCAAACTCGGCACAGGCATCTCTCTCGTTGTTGAACACGATCCTATAGTTCAGGCCAAGCAGGTGGCTTCGTTAGATCGTATTTCGAACGGTCGCTTCCTGTTCGGGATTGGTGCGGGTTGGAATAAAGAAGAGATGGTCAATCATGGTACGCCGCCAAATAGACGTTGGAAGGTATTGACCGAACGGATTGAGGCCATGAAGAAACTGTGGACCCAAGACGAAGCCTCGTATCACGGCGAGTTTGTGAACTTCGACCGGGTGTGGTCCTATCCCAAGCCCCTGACTACACCTCATCCGCCGATTCTGCTCGGAAGTATGAGTTCAAAGATCGGACTCAAGCGTGTTGTTGAGCTGTGTGACGGCTGGATTCCGGTTGCTGCGGCGGTCGAGGATTTGCCGGGATCGATCGCCAAATTGCACGATTACGCTGAGGAAGTTGGGCGCGATCCGCAGTCTATTCCGATCACCTGTTTTTGTACCAATGCACCGAAAATTCATATCCTGGAACGCTTTCAAAAACATGGTGCGGTGCGCACTGTCGTTCGAATTCCAACAGAAGGACGTGATAGCGTGCTCGCCTTCTTAGATCAGTATTCAGAGATGATTGAAAAAATTACTTGATATTCTGTGTCATATTGTTATGAAGAGGACATCCTAGTCATAAGAGGAGGGATGTTATGGCCTCGTTCATGGGATCGTATGGGGGGCAGACGTACGCGCTGATGCGCATTGTCCTGGGATTCACTTTCTTGGCTCACGGCAGCCAAAAGCTCCTAGGGTTTCCGCTACCTCCGCCAGAGGCGCCGGCGTTCGTCCTCTACACCGCAGGCATTATCGAGTTAGTTGGGGGCGCTCTGATCATGATTGGGCTGATGACAAGCTGGGCTGCGTTCATCGCCAGCGGCTTGATGGCTGCCGCTTACTGGATGGCGCATGGTGGGAACGCGATCCTGCCGATCCAAAACCAAGGCGAACTGGCCGTGGTGTACTGTTTCGCCTTTCTGTTCATCTCCGCACATGGAGCAGGGATGTGGAGTGTGGACGCCGAGCGTAGCAGCGCGTAGCTAGATGGTCTCCGTCCTCGCGCGCTTGGGGCAACAAAGCGCGCGAGATACAAGATACCTATGTGGGGTGGGGTTGCGGCTGGCGGAACAAAATTGGTGTGCGTCGTCTGGACTAACCCTCACTATATTCAGGCGGAGGTACGCTTAGTGAGCGGGCGGGCAGCTGAGGCACTCGCGCAAACGACCGAGTTTATTCAGCAGTACAAATAAAACGGTACCCTTAGCGCCATCGGCACCGGCTTCTTTGGCCCGAGTGACCCAAACCCGGGCTCGCTCGCATTTGGATATATTACCAGCATGCCGAAAACATATTGGGCGCAGACCAACTTTGTCGGCACACTGCAAAAAGCGTCAGCCGTACCCATCGGCTTTGACTCCGACGCGAACGTAGTTGCCCCGGGACAAGGCCTCCGGGGTGCAGCGCAGGGCTTAGACACCTTTGTATATCTCACCTCGGTACAGGCATTGGTGTTGGAGGCATGGTCAACGGTGCTCGGTTTCATGGCATAATGCACCTGGAAATGGGCTATCTAAACGTTCCGCATGATGCGCAGGCTGATCCGTTTCTGCGGCTGGCCTCCGGTCCGGCGTTGGAAAAGCGGTGGCGTAAACCAGGAGAAGAGCTGCGGGAAGATCATCCGGCCTAGGAGCTGGAAGTCCACTATCTTGCTTTGGTGGTCGTCCATATCCTAGGCGCCCTCTCACCGCAACGTTTTATCTTGGGGAATGGAGTGATGGAACAATCGCACTGGCTGCCA
>CAZXFE010000172.1:0-8730 GCA_964639795.1 uncultured Enterobacteriaceae bacterium
CGAGAGGGGAAAAGGTGGAAACGTGGGGCACTGAAAATTCTGTTGACTGCCGGGCGGGTGAGTTTCCCTTTCGCGATAGGAAGCCGAAGAGTAATTTTCGAGACGTTTGAGTTCAAGTTCTAAGTCTGTAAGCGCGTCTCCAACTCTCTGTTCGTCCTATTTGTTCAAGCCGGAAGGCCGCATCGTATGCCGATGTGGAACCGAGATCGGCCATAGCTCCCTTCATGGAGTGCGCTTCCATTTTCACAGTCCTGGCATCCGCATCGTCGAGCGCGACTCGAAGTCGAGCTAGAATTTGAGGGTACTCTTCAAGAAAGATCTGGACAGTCTCTCTGAGGAATGCTTCGTTCCAATCCATGTGGGACAGGGACTGCTCGACATCGAAGAACTGAACAACTTCTTCAGCTCGGTCGAAGTCCCAGTGCCAATCGACGTATTCTGTAGATGAAGTGTTCTCCTGGTCTAGGGTATCCGGCTGCGGTTGCTCTGACGGTGGACACTCATCAGCGTAGCGTTCTGTCCCCAGTGTGTTCTCAGCTTCTTCCGTTTTGTCTTGGTTTGGGTCGAGATCATCGCCGATATCAGTGTCAATATATATTTCACACCCTTCACAATCTTTTAGGGCTTAGACTTCATCCTCGTTCTTGATGAGATGTTTGAGCCACGAAACATTCTTGATTTCCACGACATACATACACGGTTTGAGTTGGTCTATAGAGATCTGTCTTTTCATCTTATCGATCAAGAAACAGTTTAAAATAGACTATATGCTGTATGAATAGGCTAGCGGCTGCCCGTCGAAAAGGTTAAAGGTTGCCCGTCAGTGAGCATCAGCAGCTTGAAGAGAGGGGAGAGAAGTAGCAAAAAGGGAAAACGACAGGGGACGGGATACTTCTTTATTCTGGGACTTCAGGCGAATAAGAAAAATCGTCTGAAGTAAAAGCCCGGAACGCGAAGATCCATATCGAGGCAAGACCCCAGATCAGGCCAACAACCACTCCAGCGTCAATAATCCCGCGCCAAGGTTGGGCTAAGTATGGCAAAACAATGACAAACAGGACAATCATAGCCGTAAGCGCGAAAATGAACACCTGGCGGCGTTTCTGAATATGAAAATAGCCCATGCAAAAGAGGGGGGCCAAAAGAGCGTGCAACAGATTTGGGTGCTCAAACAAATATTTCGCGCGCGCTACGACCCGAGGCGAAAAGCCGCGTTGAAAGCCGGCGTAGCCTTCGGAGTACGCCATGTAGATGACATTCAGTACCAAAGCCAGCCAATGGTACCAGCTGAACTCGTGAGACAATGCGTCAAGGGCAATAGAAGACAGCCGCACCGTCGAATAGATTAGGAGGAGGGTGACACCTCCAATACCCCATACTGTCCCGAGTCGTCCTAACATGAATCTGTGTGTGCCATAAGAAACTAGGTCGGAGCATAATGTCTTGCCGTTTGGGGCAGGTCAAGAGGCGGCCCACTCTCTCCTACCTAGCTCGTAGCCGGCCTCTTTGCGCGGACAAAGGCACTCCCGAACTTGCCGTGTATCTTGGCGGCTATGGCTTCAAGATCAATGCCTTTGTCGGATAAATACGCGCGTGCATATTCCACCCGGTAGATGCGCGATGGTTTGGGCATCGGCCTAGCCGACCTTCTTCTTATAGTGAAGCATATATGCGCAGATATGCTTATGCGAAGTCTGGTTCTCTTCTGTCTTGTTTTTTCTATCCATTTACAGAAATCTATAAGGTCGGGCTGGTCGGTGCTTCGAGCGGTGCGTTCCGCTGCCGATCGCCTCGCAGCCATGACCGAAGGGCTTGAAAGCCCCGTTTGGCAAGGCGAAATAATTTGGGGATCAACCAGGCCGCAAATAGGAGAAAGAGGATAAGAAAAGTTAACATGACCCAGGGGTATTGGAAGCTGACCCAGATGCCGCCAATAACTGCCAGGTCCTCCCCAATACTTGCAATCCAATTACTGAACGGTTCGGGGCTGGTATTCACAGCAAGACGGGCCGTTGCTTTAGTCCCGTGTGAAGCGAGGGCGACGGTGCCCCCGCCAAGCAGCGCCGCCAGCTCCAATACCGGAGTCGTGTCTGCAACCGCGCCCGCAGCGAGTAACGCACCTGCTGGTACGCGGATGAAGGTATGGATGCTGTCCCACGCGTTATCGACATACGGAATTTTGTCAGCAAAGAATTCCACCAGATACATGATGCTCGCAATACCAATAACGAACGGGTTGGCGACCGTCTCCTGAAGTTCTGGCGGAAGATCGATCATCCCGGCGTGATGTGCCAGCCCAAGGACGGCGACGGTCGCGTACAGGTTAATACCGGAAGTCCAAGCCGTTCCCATGGCGAGGGCCAAAGTCTCGACAGTACCCATGCTTCATTCGTCCTTGTTGTCAAATAAATTTGTGCGGTCTGTCCAGTCTGTTAGACCAAATGGAGTCCCTCTACCTCTGTATGTCGTTGTGTCTCCTGGAAAAGGTATACCTCTCGGACGATAAAAAGAACAACTCCGAAAGAAAAAAGTCGCGTGTCTGCCAGGCCAGGTAAGACTCAGATGACAGACGCCGGCTAGGTTTTGTCTACTGCCGAAGATGTTGCTTATGCCGCCGCGGCAAATTGCTGCAGATGGCATTCGGAGGGATATGTTGCCTGATCGGGAAAGACAGCTAGCTCCTCCGCAGAAAGAGGATAGTGGAGAACCGTACGAGGGCGAAAAGTGGCGGAGCGGATCTGTTCCTGTCTCATCAGAATTTGGCTGACATAAAGCTGGGTAACTATGTAGGGGCGATACTCACGCTGTTTCAGGCGAAACGGACCCATATTATAGGCCGCTAATGCGGTTGGCAGATCAGAAAAGCGGGTCAGCATAGCCTTCAGATAAAGGATGCCGCCATACACGAGAAAAGGAAGCTGTTGAGCATCCCGCGACAATCCCACTTCTTCCAGTGCAATCGGTTTAATCTGAAAAGGCCCACGACTATCCCCTTTGCCAATCCGAAAAGGATCTGTGGGATGGCTCTCCTGGACCAGCACAGCAAGTGCTAAAGCCTCATCGACCTCAAGCTGTTTTGCGAGACAGCGTGTATACCCCTCCAAAGTCAGAGGGATCTGACGCGATGCAGGCATTTGCCCTATTTTTTTTGGTTCCCCTTGGAGCATTCCTAGACTGACAGGGGCGTCTACGGGCAGGATCCCCGCGGGGCGCAACGGGGTCGTATCCTGCAGCAGTGCAAGAGAAAAAAGTCCACGTAATACCAGTCCTAAAACAAGACAGCGAGAGAGAAGTGGACCGATTGAAGACCTGGAAGCAGCCATAGTACTATGCCCCTTTAGTATAAATATTACATTTTTCAGGGGGAGAATGAAAGCTTACTGGGGCCGAAGCACTCCGCGCTTTCGTCCCGCCCTTAGTAAGCATGATCTCTTATAGAGTATCAAGACCAACGGGAAGAACCGTCGTTAGCAAGCCGATCGGTTGTACGTTATTCTGCAGCCAGAGCGACTATCGCCGTGGCCGCTCCGCCTGACCAGTTTGCTATAATCCTTGCCGATATTCTGCTCAACCTCGAACCGTTTGTGGTCAAGCTTGCGCTGAATTTTTGCCATGCGTTCACGATAGCCAGGATGAGAAGTATCTCCGCGATATTTACGATAGGCATAATCCATCGCGTCGCGTTCCTGCCGGACTAGAAGCCGACGCATAGCTTTGTGGTGCTTACGTTCAAGCTCGGCTCGTCGTTGCTCAAATGTATAACGACGGTTGGGATCGGGATAAAAATCGTCGCCATAGAAGTCGCGTGGAGAACGATCTCTCCCATTGGAGCGATGCGGATCGTTTCGAGATGGATCGTACCGGCCCAATCCCTGTAGACCGTATCGATTCGAGTTCTGTGCATCGACCGAATATAGGCTATAAAGGCAGTCCCCAGGTCGGACAAATTGCTGGATAAGGCGTGACAGCAGACAAGACGGCTGATTCGCATATTACGCCTGTGCTGGTAAGCTCGAGAGAATCAGAAAGGCTCAGCGCGGCAGAGCAAGGAATGTCGTGCGTTTCGTGTGCTTCTTGTCCTCCCTGCACCGTGGTTTCAAAATAGTAAACACACTCGTGCTGAAAAGGACTCGACACCGAGATTAGTATGATCCGTCGTTCCGTTTTCTCACTAAACGATCTAGTGATCCCGTAGCCGGCATCTGAGCTGTATGGCGATTTGGCTATAACGAGAACCACATGGTCTCGGGAAGAAACCGGTTGGCAACGTTGCGGTAGGTCTGCTTATTCATAATCCACGCCCTGCAAGGTTGCCGGGGCCATCATCATTGAGGTGCGCGCATCATTGAAATCTACGATTTTGAGTGTCGTGCCAAATGAGGTTTTGAGCCGCGTATTGAGAAAGTCTACCCTAAACAGTTCGTCGAACAGCAGATGTAGGATATAGCAGAAAAGGATGAAGCAGCCGATCGACCACGCGAATAAGGCTTTGAGGTCAAATACAGAGTAACTGAGACTGGTGGCCAAGAAGCAGAAAAAGAGGGCGACGACAAGTGAATGAAAGATGCCTCGGTGGATGCTGGGCTGGGCAAACATGCGACAGGCTAGATAGCGGATCGCCCCATACGACAAAGCCCAGACCAGCTAGAGTTCAATGAAGGAACACTGGGCCGCACGGTTGAAGGCGACTAAAAACGCAGACACGATGGCCAACGCAGGAAACATCAGCTTGGTCGGACTGGAGTTGTCGAGATCAACGTCCGGAAGCAGGCCGCTGCCAACCGCAGCGACGGCTAGATGGGTTTTGAAATCAGCCACGGGTTTCTATCAACCCCGTATCGCAATTCTCTCTAGCATACGCAAGGCAGATTGTTCAGTGGGCGTCTATCCTCCTACTGCTTCTGCATCCCGAGTTGTCGATCATCTAGCTGGGCAAGCAGCAGATGAGAGCTCAGGGCTCCAAGCAAAGCCAGAAATATATCCCACTGCGTCTCCCACACTTCGCCCTACTTACCGAGAAATGCTTCCGCGCATTCCTAACCAATGAGTGCGGCCCACTATTCAATGAGTTCATATACAGCGCCAAACGCAAGAGACATTCACGGGTGGAGATAAAGAACAACCATTTTCCACGGGAGAGCGGTTCTATACTCTGGTCTGAAGGCGTATTTGAAAAACTCATGTGTAGTCGGGTTGGGGCAAAGAAGCAGAATGCTGTCGGTTCAGAGGGAGCCGGGCGAGCACGCCTGTAAGAAACTCCGCATACACGGCTGCTTCAGGATAGCCCGGAGCACATTCCAGGCCAGACTCTTGCTTGGAAATCTCAAAATTAAAGACGCGCAACAGCCAGAGGGCCTCGTACAAGGCAAAGATCTCTGACTGGACGATCTCAGTCCCCCTTGGGCCGTAGCCATCAACAAAGGCGCGAAATAAAGCAGGTTCGTGGCTGAGCAGTCCGCGGCCATCCTTGGCTGTCCAATATTTCATTTTCACAAAATCGAGCGGGGTTGCATCCACAACTGCATTATCCCAATCAATGACGGCAGTGAGATGGCCATCCTTCACTAAAATATTGCCTGGTGAAAAATCGTTGTGGATAAGACAAGGAGAGTAGGGAGTACTAGACGGAATCGAGATCGTTTCAAGAGCAGCAGTCAGAGAACGGCTCAGTTGCCCTTGAACATCCGCAACTTCCTTGTTCAGCGCGGCTCGAAAGCGATCAGGCCAGTGTGCGGGTAATTTCCCGAGAGCCAAAAAATCAGCATAGAATGCCTCAAACTGCACGGCATGGATGGTGGCGAGTGTTTGCCCGGCCAAAAAATAGAGCCGCGGCGTCGGCTGGTTCCAGAGCGGATCGCCGTCGATCCACTCGTACACAAAATAGGGATGCGGGAGACACTGCCGGGTCCAGTCAAAAGCTAATCCATTAGGCTCGAGGCCACTGCCGTCTCGGCCAACACCCTGTCTCTCGGTAAGGATACGAGCCAGCGCGGTTGCTTTTTCGGCATCATTTTTTTCCGAATTGTCTGGATCAAGCAGCCAGCTTATGAACACTTCTTTGATGAGGTCAGGTTCGTAGCGATAGACGTGTTCCTGAGTACGTACACGCAGACCATATAAATGATCTCTCACTTCGATTTTAAGAATGGTGTTGATATTGCCTGACAACGTTTCACATATGCGCAGTGGCTGCTCTCCGCTAATCGGGGCAAATACCTGTCTCAGCTGCTGCTCAGTAATCATTAGTCTCTCAAAGAGAGTCTCTACGCGTTTCTCCGAAGTCCTTCTTAATCAACAACCGCGGCCAGGACGAGGTCAGACAGACAAAAGTCACATAACGCTCTGGATCGATTTAGAACAAGGTAGAACCCTGACCAACCCCACCAAAAGTTCCAGGCGAGGCCATACTGCCAAGATACGCGGGACAAATGTCTGTTCCTCGCATAAAGAAGCCGAGTCCGAGACAAGCGGGAAACTTGTCCCAGCCGCGCATCTCTCTGGCATAGTTCCACAGATCATTGGACTGCAAGCCGGTATGGTTTGTTGCGCCAATTCGTTCCGATCAATACACGAAAAGTTCGCTGTTTCTGTAATCCGCTTGGTGACCGAGAATAGGCAAAATACATCGTCCTTTTGCGTGGTCCGCCCACTGGCCCGTTCGGCAAAACCAATAGCCTCATGCAGTCCGACCTTAGGGCCCCGAGCGACAATAACTACCGCCCCGTCATATTGCTCCCGGTCAATATCGCTCTTGAAGCTGGTAACGGGGTGACCGGTCCGCCTTTCGTCGAAGCCACATTCTGAAGAGTGAACTGTTGCCATGCGTCTACCCCCAATTGGAGACTGGTCAGGAGCATAGCGCTATGCATGCCAAGGAGTAAAGAGAAAGGTGCCAAGGCAGAAGGGAGAAGGTGGAAAAGTGCTGCCTTAGGATGAGCGAGGCAGGCTTGAACGCTATTCCCCGCCTTAGTACAAGGAGAGAGGCCCTTATGAGGAGAGCTGGCACTTCTGTATACAGAAATTAAGACTTGGAGAGACAATGGCTGATAAAAAACTTGTCGCCTATGGCTCATGGAAATCACCCATTACCTCAGACCTCATTGTTGCTGGGACGGTGGGGTTGGGACAGGTCCGGCTGGATGGGGAGGATGTGTATTGGATTGAACAGCGACCGACAGAAGGCGGACGGAATGTGGTGGTTCGGCGGACGCCGGATGGCAAGATAACCGATAGAAATCCGTCGCCGTTCAATGCTCGGACAGGAGTCCATGAGTACGGCGGTGGGGCGTATGTGGTACACGACGGGGCGATCTATTTCTCCAATTTTACGGACCAACGCCTGTACTGCCAGGTTGGGAGTGCAGAACCGCAAGCACTGACGTCTGGGGAAGCGTTGCGTTATGCCGACGCTCTTGTGGATTCAAGTCGCAATCGTTTGATCTGCGTGCGCGAAGATCACCGCACTGAGGGGCAAGAAGCGCTGAATACGCTGGTAAGTATTGATCTGACGAATGGGGAAGAGACCGTCTTGGTTTCTGGGAATGATTTCTACTCAAACCCACGCCTGAGCCCCGATGGCTCACAGCTCGCCTGGCTGACCTGGAAACATCCGAATATGCCGTGGGATGGAACAGAACTGTGGGTTGGTAAAACTCAGGCAGATGGTTCATTAGCGGAGAATGCCCATATCGCTGGTGGGAGCACAGAATCCATTTTTCAGCCGGAATGGTCTCCTTTTGGTATTTTGTATTTTATCTCTGACCGCTCCGGATGGTGGAATCTGTACCGGGCGCGTAACGGTAACATTGATGCCCTGTGTGAAAAAGACGCCGACTTCGGCCGCGCCCAGTGGATGTTCGGCGTGGGGACGTATGCCTTTGTCTCTGCCAGCCAGATCATCTGTACCTACACTGAAAACGGCACCTGGTATATGGCGAGCCTCGACCCAGGGACCTTGCAATTCGACCCTATTACATTGCCGTATACCGAGTTGGGCGATGTCCAGGTCAAATCGGGAAACTCTTTTTTTATTGCTGGATCGCCGACCGAACCGCTTTCTATCGTCCGTCTGGATCTGAAAAAACAGCACGCGACTGTCCTCCGACGCTCCAGTGAGCTCACCCTTGCTCCAGGCTATCTCTCCGCACCTCAAGCGGTCGCATTCCCGACTGAGCAGGGCCGGACTGCTTACGGGCTTTTTTACCCGCCGAAGAATACTAACTTCTCAACACCACGAGATGAGCGTCCACCGCTGCTAGTGAAAAGTCACGGCGGGCCGACGTCAGCCGCTCAGACTGCCTGCGATCTGCGTATTCAGTACTGGACGAGTCGTGGCTTTGCCGTCCTCGATGTGAACTATGGTGGTAGTAGTGGTTATGGCCGCTCCTATCGGCAACGTCTGAACGGACAGTGGGGCATTGTTGATGTTGACGACTGTGTGAACGGCGCACGCTTCCTTGTCGGGCGCGGCGATGTGGATGGCACACGTCTCACCATTACTGGAGGCAGTGCCGGAGGGTATACGACTTTATGTGCGCTAACTTTCCGTGACACTTTCCGGGCTGGGGCGAGTCATTATGGTATTAGTGATCTCGAAGCCCTGGCTCAGGATACGCACAAGTTTGAGTCCCGCTACGAAGAAAGCCTGGTCGGCCCATACCCGGAACGACAAGACCTATACCGGGAGCGTTCACCCATTCACTTTACGGATCAGCTCTCGTGCCCGTTGAT
>CAZXFE010000173.1:0-8591 GCA_964639795.1 uncultured Enterobacteriaceae bacterium
CGTTGACCGTTTATCGCGTTCGTAGGACCATGCGCGCGCCCGCGCGTTGACCTCGGATGTGTCACCCGGGGTTCGTGTGGGCCCAAAATGTGCAACCATTTCTTGGCTTTCCTGCAGACGGAACGCGTCGGCCTCATCTTTGAAATATTCGTCTCGCCGGTGGAGCCGAATGAGAATGGGTAGCCGACTGAGCAGAGTTCCCATGAAATTCCACTGGGAGAGTCCATCTTCCGTTTCCTTCCGCGGTGCCGCCTTCACCACGTCCTCAACCGAGACTTCGAACGTGCGAGTGCCCCCGGCATGAGCCTTGCACACGCTGGCCCCAGGCCGTCTCGTCCCGTAGAACGAGACACGGACCCTGACTTTTTCGGGAACGAAGGTGTACTCGTGAGGCATGGACACGCGCACGAATTGGCTCATTCGATACTCCACCCGCGCCTCAGCTTCTGCCGCGGACACAATCAATAATACTGTCCCGTCGAGCCCCTTTAAATCCATAAAGTCATGTAAACACCCCGGGATACCTTGCCATGGGGCACAAGGCTCCACCGCTCCAGCGGGGATAGACGCCAGCACGACCGCGGCCACGAGCAACCGCAGGGCGTAGACAACGTGAGAAATGACGTTGGCTCGTTCGTGTGCCACTTGCTGCCTTTCACCCGACGCCGTGCCCAGACGACGGCCCCCATCGTTCATTGCCCGCCTTCTACGCCCACGCCAACTCCAAATACGACTACCATTGTACCAAGCAAGGAAACAATTAAACCGCCAATGATTCCAGAGAATATTTTACCAATCATAAAACGTACTCCGAGAGGGTTCGCTGTAGGAGACACACAATGACGTTCATCATAAACACAAATTCGGGTGTACAAATTTGGTGGATTCCAAAACTCGCCTAGAACAGGGGTTCAAGAGTAATTCCTGGTTCATTTCCGACTACTGCGAACCTCCACCTTCCGCAAGAGAGCAGGAGAAAACGATTCCGATATGCCACTCTCAAAAAAGTCGGTTACCGTCGAGTAGTTTCAATCGTCACAGAGGATATTTGTAAATTGTAGCAAAAATGAGAATTATGGGCATTAGAGATTCATCGGCAGTGTCAATCGGTGTGACTGTAGGTCTAGGGCTGTATCAGGGCTCTTCACCGGCAACGGAAAAGATTGAATATCAAGTGTGCGGTGACAAATATACCATTTCATTAGAAGATAGGAAGAACATTCGTAGTTTTCTTACGACGGTTGAGGAGCATCGCAAATAGGAGCGGGTCCGACGAGTAGAATACCCACAGGGTCAAATGAGCCCGCTAAGCCCGCCAGTAATAAAGACAAAATACACGGCAAAGGCGGGGTGGTGAAAGACATCCTTCTGGTGACCATACGGTGACCGCAAACAATCCTGGCACTGAACGCCGAGCATGATAAACGAAAAACCCCCTGCAAAAGCAGGGGGTTACAGGAAGCCACCCATCGGAGTCGAACCGACGACCTACTGATTACGAATTCTCCACGAGTTGTGGAAAATCAATGACTTAGCGGACTTAACTATGCAGGATCGCGCATAATGCTGCACGATCCGCACCCTATCCGCAACTAACGTTCTGTGACTATTGGTCCCAGAAAAGTGGTCCATATCAATGTGATTCTGTGGCCCAGACACCGCACGAATACCGTGGATCAATTTATGGAACGCCATAGGATCTTTGGGTGCGCGGAGTCCCCGGATTCCACTCTGTTCCATCCAGGCTACCATATGGAATTTCGATACCTTACGTAGATATCGTAGGGTGGGTCGGGAGGACCCTCCCTACCGCTTCTACCGCCCTTTCTTCAGCGGAGGCAAGACCTCGCGAGGGTCGAGCCCCAACTCTAGACTGCCAAGGTTGGACAGCGAGGAATCGCTATTCGGGGCCATGATAGGAGCCGACGCGCCGTCACGAAAAAGCTGCTCTAATATACCGGTCTTAAACAGGGCATGCGCGCCGCACGTCGTCAACGCCGTGCGCGTAATGCGCGCGACCGCCTCTCCAACAACATACTTGGCTCGAAAGAGCGCAGCCGTCGTACGTGGAGTAATGCCTTCGCTATCGACCAGCCAGGCTGCATGGTACATCACCAGCCGGGAAGCCTCTAAGTCCGTATTCATCTCAGCAACCCGCCGTCGCACGTCGGGGTGATACGCCATAGATTGCGTATAGCCCTTGGGTACCCGTTCCTTGAGCGCCTTGAGTGCGTACTGATACGCAGCCGCCCCAACCCCGAGATAGACGGCCGTGTAGGAACCAAACGACCATTGGGGACTGATCTGTGACCATTTAAAGAAATTGTCCGTTCGAGAGCAAACGGCTTCGTCCGAGATCTGACAACCTTCAAAGATGAGCGTATTACTGCGCGTCGCTCGCATGCCGAGGGTATCCCAGACTTGTTCGACCCTCTGGCCAGCAGCATGACGCGGGACCAAGAGGCCCATGCTGGCCAGCGGACTGTCAGCGTCCTCTGGGTGCGCGACCAGGTACACGTAGTCTGCTGCTTCGATCATCGAAACAAAGACTTTCCGTCCGGTCAGACGATATCCGCCGTCAACACGCTGGGCATGCAGCGTCGGAAGATAGGTCGAAAGCAGCAAGCTTGAGGTGCCTGGTTCGGAAAACGTTGCGGCAATGAGCTTCCCGTCACGCACGGCCAAGTCAGCCGCCCGCTGCTTCACCCCTGGCGAAGCAATGGGATCATCGATGATGAGGCCCAAAGCCGAGGTGTGCATATTAAAGGTGAGCGCTGTGGCCGGACAGCCCTGTGCCAGCGCCTCGACCGCGAGGACATGGCCGAAAAAGCCGCCGCCCCAGCCGCCTAATTCTTGTGGGACGGTTAGGCCGAAGAAGCCCGCTTGCTGTAACGCGGCATAGTTCTCGCGAGGTGCACTCGCATCTCGGTCATGCACGGCAGTCCGCGTCTCAAAATCCGCAGCAAGTTCCTGCCCCAGGGTCTGAATCCGCTTGTGCACTGAGCTGAGAGAACAATCCATGCTTGCGCCTCCTCAAGGAACAGTTGGGACATCACTAGATTCGCATGACGGTGGACACCCAGGGGCACTTGGTGCCGGGGTGGCACTCAACAGCGCGTGTGTTTCCTGCAACCAGTTGATGGTCGCCAGCTCAGTCAAGCTTGCGAAAGGTCGTCACCAGTGCACGGTAGTTTTTTACCACGTCTTCCCGACTCATGCCAAAAGACGGCGGATAAAGGATCACCTCATCGAACACCCCAGCATACCGCTTTAAGGCAGTACGACATTCACTCGGGGTCCCGGCAATCGCGAAGGCATCGACCATCGCCTCACTCACGCCGGCGACCATCGCCCTACTATCGCCACGTGCCCACGCTTCCCGGATGCGTGCCGTTTCGGCGCTAAACCCCGCTCGCTCTAACACAATGTCGTAGTACGCCAGGGTACAGTAGAACGCGATCTGGCCTTTGGTCCACTGCCGGGCGGTGTGACGATCGTCGTCACTCGCACAAAAAACCATGCCCGATAATTCGAACTTTTCCCCGGCTCGCGTTCCTCGCCGGCGTCCCGCTTCGAGGTTAGGCAGGACCACATCGGTCAAGTATGCGGGCGTGTGGACCGGAGCAAGGATCAGCCCATCGGCCACGGACCCAGCCGCTCGCAGATTCTGCGGCATCGTCGCGCCAAAGTGCACCGGGATCTGTTCGCGCAACGGCCGCATATGACGCTGGTAGTCGATGATCTGCAAATGCTTGCCGGCATAGTTGATCGTCTTGCCGGAATGGGCGGTCCACATCAGTCGCAGCACTTCGGCGTATTCTTTGACGTAGGCGGCGGCCGGGCGGAACGGCACGGCATGCCAGTTCTCATTGTAGTCTTTCGGCCCGGGCCCCACACCTAAGACAAAACGGCCGTGGGAGAGTTCATCGACCGAGGCCGCCGCCAGTTCGGTCAGGACGGGGCTTCGCGCCATGGCCAGCACAACGGCCGCGCCAATGCGAATCCGGGAGGTCGACAAGGCGATAGCGGTCAAGGGGACGAAGGCCTCACGAATGAATTCGTTGACCCAGATGGTATCCAAGCCGGCCTCTTCGGCGTCACGGGCGAACCCATTGGTTTCCTCAAGCGTGATCTGATCACCAGTTAACAATATCCCAAGGTTCATATTTTCCCTCGGTAGACGTGCTTGGTTTACCTTGTTGCGTCTGAACAGCTGTGCGTGAAAGAGCAAAAAAATTATGACAACGTCGACAGCGCATGCCTGTCTTCCTCTTAAATCAAATTTGGTTCAGAAAGCAACCAAATATAGCGCGCTGGGGCCAAGTTCTTATACCCATCCCCTTGCGATAACCCGCTCAGGCGGGGCCGATGGTTGCGCTGCAAGTTGTCCGCACCGGAATTAGAGGCTATCGAGTAATTCTTTCCGCTTCGCCGCAAACTCCTCTTCGTTTATCAAGCCTAGCTCGTAGATGGAAAGCAACTCCTGTAGCCTGTCCCTCACCGTGCGTTGTCTAGGTTTCCCAACGTCTTGGGGCTCCGGCAGGGGCCCTTTCCCTGCACGCTGGCCAGGTTTCGCAACAGGTAGAGAGTCCTCGCGGTGATTTGCTGCCTTTGGTCGTTGGGGTTTCGCACCGTGCTGGGGCTGCTGCACAGGTGGTTTCACTGCTGCCTCCTGCGGTTCCTCCGCCCGTTGCTCCAGGACTTCGGCTTCTGTCTCTCGCTCCGTAGCTCGGGAGAGCGCCGCTAGGTTGTTCAGGCTCTGGGCCACATCGGGATGGTCTGGCCCCAGCGCCTTCTCCCTCGCCGGCTTCATATCACTCGTCACCCGAAGTGAAAGCAACAGCGTAACTTTACGCTAAGCAACGTTTCTTCGCCGTTTGCAAGAGGAAACTGAGGATGAGGGTGAAGTCCATTTATCCGGCGACTGTGAATCCTATAGATCCAGACCCACCATAGGGCAGACGGAGGTGGGGTATAAGCGGCAGTAAACGGAAGGGGGTCCGCGCGGCGGGGGCGGCCGAACTTGGTGTGGTTGCTGAGCCTGAGCTGGATGGGGCTGGAGTTGTTAGCGGGCACGGCACACGCTCTGGTGTTACGGAGTGTTGATACTGGACGACATGGCTTTGTATGGCCTATAGTCGCTATCTGGACACTAGACACCTGATGCTCGCTCGTGCCTGCAATTGGTCTCATGACAAGCGGCTTCCCCCTACCGACCTTGGTCTGGGTTCCACAGCCCATGAAAAATTTGCAAATTTGGTGAGGTAAATCTCAACATCGTCAACACAGAGTTAGTACACGGCGGTCCACCGGGAAAGTTGCGACCTCTCCGTGTATCCGCGTGGGTACTCCCAACTGATATTGCGCAAGCTGCTTTTGCCAAGCGAGGGGCGCGCTGCTTAAACAAAAGGCTTGGAGCTGAAGCCCGAACCGTTATACAATTTTTCAACAAGAAGGAGACATGCCATGAATCAAAAATCACTCTATGAGCGTCTGGGCGGTTATGATGGCGTGACAGCTTTTGTCGATGTTTTGCTGCCACGCCTACAAGGGGATTCGCAATTGGGCCGTTTCTGGCAGAATCGGGGAGACGATGGTATTGCGAGAGAAAAGCAGTTGCTGATTGATTATTTGTCCTCAAGTGCCGGTGGTCCGATGTACTACACTGGCCGAGATATGAAGACGTCACATACAGGTATGAAAATCAGTACAAGTGATTGGTCCATATTTCTTGAACACGCTGGTGCCACGCTGAAGACGCTGCAGGTTCCCCAACAAGAATGTGACGATGTCGTTGCGTTCGTCTTGAGCTTGAAAGACGATATCGTCGGAGCATAGGCAAACGTTTAATAAGGCAAGTTTAACATTTTTCAGCTCTGTTGATCTGCGACGTTAGACCGACAGGGCCAGAATCCGCTCGATGGTCTCCCGGGCACTTAAGACGCTTACCACGCACTGCTTACTGGGGGCAAAATGAGCAAATATACAGATATCGCCAGACAAGTGAGAGCCGAATTGCGTGGGACCAACACGTATACCCGACGAAAGGCAATGGCATCATGTCCCGCGTCAACGGGGTCCGCGTTGCGTGGTAAGCGTGATAAGTCCGATCCTGACAGTCCACCGGTTCTGTATCGATCCTTTCTGCCACGGCCACTCACCAGTGATGGTACAGATGGATTCTGGGACGATTGGACGCCCTTTGGAAGTGTCATTAGATGGGCGTCAGGCGAGGGGCTCACACCGAGCTCCCATCTCCTAGCCCATATTCTTCACCATGCCGCCGTCGATGTCATACGCCGCCCCCGTGATAAAGCTGGCGCGTTCGGAGCACAGAAAGGCGACTAGGGCGGCAATCTCTTCAGGCCGGCCAAACCGACCGAGCGGAATATTGGCGGCGGCAAAGTCGTTGATCATCCCGTCTGGGTCGTCGGGATTCAACGTCTTTGCCAGCCCATCCCACAATGGAGTCTGCGTCGGCCCTGGGCAGACGACGTTCACCAGGATGTTATCCTTGGCCAGTTCGTCGGCTAAGGTTTTGCTTAGACTGATGACCGCCGCTTTCGTGGTGTTATAGTCGATCAATCCAGCGTTGGGCTGTTTGCCGAAGATGGACGAAATATTGATAATCCGGCCCCATTTTTGTTGTTGCATCAGGGGAATGGCCAGCCGGGAGCAGCGAATCACGCTGAACAGATTAATATCAAGATTCTCTTGCCACTCCTCATCTGACAGCCCCAGCCCCTGACTCAGATGGTACCAGCCAGCATTATTGACCAGGATATCCAGCTTGCCGAACTGCTGGACCGTTGTGTCAAAGAGTGTCTGGATGCCTGCCGCTTGACTGACATCAGCCTTGACTGCTAGGGCCTGCGGACCTAACGCTTGGGCGGTGCGCGCTAATTGCTCCTCACCGCGGGCGCAAATCACGACGTGTGCCCCCTCTTTGACCAGGCACTGGGCCATGGCCTCGCCCAGACCGTAGCTCGCTCCAGTAATGACCGCTACGCGATCTTTTAAACCAAGATCCATATCTCCCTCCTTCCCACGTTATCGCCTATCAATTCGGGGGGGCGAAAGCAAACGATACTGAAGAAGTCATGAGGGACTTTGCGGGCGGGAATGCCGGCGTACCCACGACAGCCAGGAATGCGTCCTCCGGTGGGACAGCCGGCGTAACTATCCGCACGGTAAGGAATTTCCCATTGTGCCAGGGCACAATGATCGCCTGTTGTTTCGGATTATATTTCCGATTCACAGTGTCCGGTTGCATGGGGTACACGCCGGAGAGGCACGGCGTAGACGAAACGGCCCAATTCCCAACGAATCGTTGCCGGCACCCAAATTTTCCGATATCGCCGCACAAGCGAGTCAGCTACTCAAAAGGAAGGAAATCAGCATGACCTCATCAAACACCCCACAAAACAACGAGGCCCTGTTCGCCACTGCCATTGCGAAGACGAGGGCTCCCTTACTTGAGGGGCACCATCTCCCTGGGGATTTTTACACTTCACCTAACACGTATAAATTGGAACAGGAGCGTATCTTTCAGACCGACTGGCTGGATTCCTACGTCAGAAACAATACCAAAGAGGCTACGTACGTAAGCTACGAATTGGCGTATCGGGTGCACTTGCTCGCATTGTTCGGAGATAAGGACATCCGCACCATTTCCAGATCAGAGGTCAAACGATTCATATATGACAAGCTAAACGCGGGATTGGCGCGAAACACAGTACGAGGGTATCTCGCTCCGCTTCGTGAGATGTTCAATCACGCCCTTGAGGACGGACACCTAGACCGCAACCCGTGTCAAGGAGTGATGCGTAATATTCGCGCAGAACACGGGGAACGAAAAGGACGAATTAACTTTCTGACGAGAGACGAGGTAGGCGACCTTCTCGAAGCGTTTAAAGAGTATTTCCCGGCCCATTCTCCTTTCGTCCTGCTCCTGGTTCGTACCGGGTTGCGACTCGGTGAGGCGGTTGCACTTGAATGGGGCGATATCGACTTCCGTGACCGCTTCATTGAAGTGCGTCGCACTTATAGTAAGGGGAAATTGCAGACGCCGAAGAGCGGAAAATGGCGACGGGTCGACATGTCCCTGCAACTGACGGAAAGATTGGAGGCCTTGCAGCGGGAACGCAGAAAGGAGACTCTCCAGCATGGCTGGCGGGGTATGCCGGAATGGGTCTTCACCAGCACCAATGGGGCGATGATGGATTCGGACAACTTCCGTCGGCGCGTGTGGTTAAGGCTCCTGACCAAGGCGGGATTTCGCCATATGCAAATGAAGGATCTTCGGCATACCTTCGCGTCGCTGCTTATTCAGCAGGGCGAATCGCTTGCGTATGTGAAGGAGCAGATGGGACATCATTCCATCCAGGTTACGGTAGACATCTATGGGCATCTCGTGCCTGGTGGAAACAAGGCTGCGGTAGACAAGCTGGATGACTCACCCGCAACAATCCGCAACCAAAGCTGAACCCGCACAAGCAACGGCGCATGATAAACGAAAAACCCCCTGCAAAAGCAGGGGGTTAGAGGAAGCCACCCATCGGAGTCGAACCGACGACCTACTGATTACGAAT
>CAZXFE010000174.1:0-8499 GCA_964639795.1 uncultured Enterobacteriaceae bacterium
AGGCCACTGATCAGCTTCTGGCCGAAGCCGTGCGCAAATTCGTTGAACCGTTTGACACATTACTCAGTTCGATTGAACGTAAACGACAAACCATGTTGGGCGCGGATCTGGCCCAGCAGACGTATAGTCTGAATGGCGACTCAGATCCGGTTGCTGCCAGCCTCAAAGACTGGCAGGCGAGCGGCAAGATACGTCGTCTGTGGCAAAAAGATACGTCGTTGTGGTCTGGTACGGATGAAGATCAGTGGTTGGGCTGGCTGCATATTGTCGAGGAGCAGCGCACTAACGGTAGCCATCTGACCGAGATTGCCGAAGAGGTCAAACGGGGTAAGTTCCAGCACGTCCTGTTACTCGGCATGGGTGGTTCGAGTTTGTGTCCGGAGGTCCTGAAACGGACTTTTGGGGTTATCGATGGCTGTCCCGAGCTCCTGGTGCTCGATTCCACTGTGCCCGCCCAAGTCAAGGCAGCCGCGCAAAAGATTGATCCCGGTAAAACACTGTTCATCGTCTCCTCAAAATCGGGCGGGACTACCGAGACCAACGTCTTTAAGCAATACTTTTTTGATGTTGTGGCCCAGGCCGTCGGTGCAGATAAGGCGGGCCCGCGGTTTATTGCGATTACCGATCCCGATACCAAGCTCCATCAGCTTGCAGAAAAGGACCTGTTCCGAGCAGTCTTCCCTGGCGTGCAGAGTATCGGCGGGCGCTACTCTGCGTTGTCGAATTTCGGCATGGTTCCTGCCGCAATTATGGGTGTAGATGTCCCGCGCTTCTTGGACAGCACTGCGCTCATGGTCCAGTCGTGTTCCGCAAGTGTTCCAGCTGAGGTTAATCCCGGAGTAACGCTGGGAACGATTCTTGGCACTTTGGCTAAGCAGGGCCGAGACAAAGTGACCATTGTGACGTCTCCCGGCATAGGCGCTCTTGGAGTCTGGCTGGAGCAGTTGCTTGCAGAATCGACAGGAAAAGAGGGCACGGGCATCATTCCCATTGATGACGAGCAGCTCGGCTCTCCCGATGTATACGGGAAAGACAGATTGTTTGTCTATGTGCGCTTGAATGCCGCCCCGTCGGCTGAGCAGGATGTTGCCGTTAGTGCGCTCGAAATTGCAGGGCAACCCGTGGTTCGGATCAGCCTGAACGAGCGCCTGGACCTTGGACAAGAGTTCTTCCGCTGGGAAATAGCCACCGCGGTAGCCGGATCCATTCTCGGTACTAATACCTTTAACCAGCCGGATGTGGAAGCGAGTAAAATTGCGACGCGCAATCTCACGGCGGCCTATGAAGAGACGGGCCAGCTACCGGACGAGACTCCGTTTGTGGAAGACCGAGGGCTACGTTTCTTCTCAGACCCCAAGAACGTTGCTGCCTTGCAAGCCGCCGCCTCGGGCCACGATGCCGTTGCCTGTCTTGCCGCGCATCTGGGACGGATTCGGGCTGGCGACTATTTGGGGATCAATGCCTATGTGGAGATGAATGAGGCGAATCAGCAAGAGTTGCAGACCATCAGACATGCGGTACGAGATACGAAGAGAGTCGCGACCACTCTGGGCTATGGTCCACGTTTCTTGCATTCCACCGGCCAACTCCATAAGGGTGGTCCGAACACCGGGGTCTTCCTCCAGATTACATCAGACGACTACCAAGACCTGTCCATTCCTGGCCAACGCTGCAGTTTTGGGACCCTGAAACGATTCCAAGCCCAGGGGGACTTTGAGGTCCTGGCCGAAGTTGGCCGCCGCGCGTTGCGCGTGCATTTAGGAAAAGATGTGCAAGCCGGTCTGCAAACCTTGCGAGAGGCCGTCGTTAGTATCCTTGCGTAAGGATTGGAAAGGATTCCGTATGACTGAGCAAGAGCGTGCTGAACTCACCAGTATCAACACGATACGAACACTCGCTATGGATGCCGTGCAAGCCGCGAATTCGGGCCATCCCGGAACGGCCATGGCGATGGTACCGGTTATCTATTGCCTGTGGCAACGCTTTTTACGATTTGACCCAGCCGGTCCAATTTGGCCGAATCGGGATCGGTTTGTATTGTCAATTGGGCATACCTCCATGCTGCTGTACTCCTTGCTGCATCTGTGTGGAGTCAAAGCAGTCAACCCGAGGTACGAAACGCCGGGAGAACTCTCGGTTCCACTTGATAATATTCAGCGCTTTTGCCAGCTCGACAGCCGATGTCAAGGACACCTGGAATACCGAAGGACTTCCGGTGTTCGGCGTATGGCGAGTAGGGTATGAACATAGCGGAACGCGCACTCGAATTTGTGAAAGATGGCGATGTGGTTGGCCTGGGAACGGGCCGGGCGGCGACTGCTTTTGTACGCGCCCTTGGGATGAGAGTCCACGCCGGTTTGCGTATCCGCGGCATCCCGACCTCTCAAGTTACGACGGATCTTGCTCGGGAGCTCGGTATCCCACTGACAACATTCCAACAAGTCGACACGATTGACGTAGCGGTAGATGGGGCGGATGAGGTTGATCCGCAACTCAACCTCATCAAGGGCTATGGCGGCGCGCTTGTGCGCGAAAAAATCGTTGCAGCGGCGGCTAAACGGTTTGTTATTCTGGTTGGGACGGGGAAATTGGTAACCAACTTGGGAGAACGAGGCAAGCTCCCAGTTGAAGTTGTCCCGTTTGGACTGACAACCTGTTGTCGTCATCTGCGCGCATTGTCCTGTAATCCAACTCCTCGGCAAACTGAGGCCGGCTTGTTTGTGTCAGACAATGGAAATGCCCTCATAGATTGTGAGATCAGCACGATTGCCCATCCCGTCGAATTCGAACAGAGAATCCTGTCGATTCCCGGCGTCGTCGGAACCGGACTGTTTGTGGGGATGGCGCATACCGTCCTCATCCAAAATGGGCAAGAAGGAGAAGCAGTCCAGGTGCGGGAACGGGATACGCCCAACTAGGGTAACGAGAGTGCCCTGGCTGTGGAGAGAACGGACAGACGTATTGCGAAGGCGAGGGAGCACGCTCTGGCGGTCCCCCGTGTCACACCCGACTGAGAGGAGCCGGCGCTATGCAACTGGGTTTGATTGGTTTAGGCCGTATGGGGGGGAACATGGTTCGCCGGCTGATGCGCGGAGGGCATCAGTGCATTGTGTTTGACGTGAACCAGGACAATGTCAAACAGTTTGAACAGGAGGGCGCGATTGGTGCCACTTCACTTGAAGACTTTGTGCAGAAACTGACTCCGCCACGAGCCGCTTGGGTCATGGTTCCTGCCGGCGCCGCGACCGATCAAACCGTGGGCGCACTTGCTGAGAAAATGGACGCGGGCGACATCGTCATAGATGGTGGGAACTCTAACTTTAAAGATGACATCCGGCGTGCCGAAGAACTGGGTGCCAAAGGTATCCTTTACGTTGACACTGGGACAAGCGGAGGTGTGTGCGGCGTAGAGCGCGGGTATTGCCTCATGATCGGTGGTGACAAAGAGGCAGTGCAGCGGCTCGATCCCATTTTTCGAACGCTGGCGCCTGGCGAAGGTTATATCCCAAAGACAGAAGGTCGCGAGAATATGAACGGGACGGCCGAGGAAGGCTATTTGCACTGTGGTCCGGCTGGCGCCGGGCATTTTGTCAAAATGGTCCACAACGGTATTGAGTATGGACTGATGCAAGCCTACGCCGAAGGTTTTGATATTATGCGTGGTGCGAGCGCCGAAGGGTTAACCTATCGCTACGAGTTGAATTTGCCGGATGTCGCCGAAGTGTGGCGACGCGGCAGCGTAGTCGGATCGTGGTTGCTTGACTTGACGGCCATGGCGCTTGCCGAGAGTCCGGAGTTGGCAGACTTCTCCGGCGAGGTTCAAGATTCCGGTGAGGGACGTTGGACGATTGAGACGGCGATTGAAGAAGCTGTGCCGGCCGAGGTCCTGTCGGCATCGCTGTACACACGTTTTCGATCACGCCAGTCCCATACCTTTGCAGAAAAAGTCCTATCGGCTATGCGATTTAAGTTCGGCGGACATGTGGAGCCGCCTAAGGCTGGATGAGGTTGGTAATCGGTAAGAGCTAAACAGAAAGGATACAGCAGTATGAACACGGAGACGAGAATGAAAGTGGAAGTTCATATTGCCATGAAGGTTAAAGAGGATCCTGGCCATGAACTTTTTCGGGCCAAAGATCCCTTCACGCTGGTTATTTCTGGCGCGTCCGGCGACTTGGGTCGGTGTAAACTTATCCCCGCTCTCTACCCGATTGCTATGCGGTGGTCGGCTATTCCCGGACAGAGATGACGGACGATGTCTACCGAGACAAAATGCTCGGAGCGCTTCGGGAGTACATAGAGATTGGCGCCGCCGGTGTCTTATTGCTATGGAGTCCCCGTCTGCGTTGGATGCACAATCGATCCGGGATGAAAAGGTCAAAACCTTACTGGAACTCATTCCGCTGTCCTGTAAAGAAGTGGCAGCCTCAACAGTCCGTGGTCAGTATGGGTGGGGAGAAAAAGACAGCGCAGTGTTGACGGGCGATCGCCAGGAGAAAGGTGTTGATCCGCGCTCGACAACTGAAACCTATGTAGCACTCCAGACCAAGATCGACAATTGGCGCTGGACAGGTGTTCCGGTCTTGCAGCTTTCAGGCAAACGGCTGCCTAAACGCGTGTCTGAAACAACGATTGAGTTCAGACAACCTCCGCTGCATCTCTTCCACCAGCTCACCAGCGAGGATGATGTTACGCCGCCCAAGTCCAACGTGTTGGTTATACGCATCCAGCCAGACGAAGGGATCAGCCTTGACTTTGCGTGCAAGCGTCCTGGCATGTGGATTCAGCTGGAAGAAGTGAATATGGACTTCATCTATCGTATCTTTCAGCAGCGTTCGCCAGAAGCCCATGAGCGGCTGTTTCTCGATGCGCTCCGCGGCGATGCATCTCTCTTTACGCGCTCGGACGAGGTGGAATATGCATGGAAATTTATTTCGTCCATCCACGAAGCTTGGGCGAACTTGCCTGCGCCCAAATTCCCGAATTATTATCCTTTTACGGATGCCCCTGATGAGGCCAACCGGTTGCCGGAGGGGACCCAGGTCCGCTGGCGATCCTCGGGCGGGGTATCGTTACTCTAAGCCGCTCAACCGGATCAGTTCACAATGACGATCTATGTGCTTGCCGGGGACATTGGTGGAACGAAGACCAATCTTGCTCTGTATGCGGTCGAGGAGTCGAATCAGATCGCCCTCGTCCGTGAGGCGTCTTTCCCCAGTGCTGACTATGACGGTGTAGAGGGAGTAATCCGCGACTTCCGCCAGGCTGGACAAGAACCCATAGCAGCTGGTGCCTTTGGCATTGCTGGACCAGTTCTCGAGGGCAAGGTAATGGTAACAAACCTAACCTGGAAGGTGGAAGCTTCAAACCTGAGCAAAATCTTGGGTGGGAGTCCGGTCCGTTTGATGAACGATCTTGAAGCGACCGCCTATGGCGCGCTCTTTCTAGCGGACGAAGAAATATACATCCTGAATGCGGGCAATCCCAGAAGCGCCAACTGTGCGGTCATTGCTGCAGGGACCGGTCTCGGCCAAGCTTTTCTCTTTTGGGACGGGCAACGCTATATCCCTACTGCGACTGAAGGAGGGCATGTTGATTTTTCTCCTCGGGACGAAAAAGAAGTCGAACTCCTCCGCTTTTTGAAAAAACGACACAAGGGACGGGTGTCTTATGAACGGGTGCTCTCGGGTCCGGGACTTGTGAGTATTTTTCAGTTCCTTGACCAGGTCCTCAGCCGGCCGACTTCTGCGGAAATTCGAGCGCGTATGCAAGCTGAAGACCCTGCGGCAGTTATTGGTGAAGCCGGCGTTTCTGGCACCTGCGGCGCGTGTACTGAAGCTGTGGACATATTTGTGAGTTTGTATGGCGCCCAGGCCAGCAATCTAGCGCTGACGGTCATGAGCGTGGGTGGTGTTTATATTGGCGGGGGCATTGTGACCAAGATAATGCCTAAGATGACGTCTGGCCTATTTATGGACGCTTTTGTCGACAAAGGGCGCTTTGCCCAACTCCTACGAGACATGCGGGTCAGCATCATCCTCAACCCCAAAGCAGCCCAAGCCGGTGCTGCGCACGCTGCACGGGAGTTGCTGGGCTAGTCAGCACCAACGATTCCTCGGGCTCCCCATTGCCATCAAAAGCCAGAGGTGATGAAGCGTATAGGTTCTCCGAAAATGGCAAACGTTCATAAGGAGACAAACCTCCACAAAGTGGCAGAGTTTCACATTTGCGCAGATAAAACTGGTCTCTTCTCTAAACCCACAGACCTCTCCGGAAAATTGGCGGACGAGGCAATTACAGCCAGGGGGCGATACGTTGCGCTGTCTTGTGGTTCGACACCACGAGGCGTACGTGCCTGCCTTGCGAGCGATACGTATCGAAACGAGTTTGCATGGGGGAACGTACACTGCTTTTGGGACGATGAGCCGTGTGTGTTACCAGCCCATGGCGATAGCAAATATCGCATGGCCGCCGAAACCTTCCTCTAGTATCGGTGTTTACTTGGCCGAAGCGACTTCAGACCTGAACTAGAAGCGCCTGATTACACTGTTCTTCAAGGTAACTCTCTGTCCCTATGTAAACAGGAATTCGAAAGTACTGTACAAGACAGTCTTCAACACTTTCATCTCTCTATCCATCTGATAGGAAAACACCATGGTTTGGTCCCTGAGGGGGAAACTTATTCAGCCGTGGAACTGTAAAATACCTTAGGCGTTGGGTATAGTGGCTAGAACCCTAAATTTACTCGGTTGTTGTGGCTTTCCAACGGGTTGCAAATTTCTGACGAGTGCTGAGAAGTCATTCTTTCCTCTCTGCGAAACGACCCGGCGCTTCAGTCAGGCGAGGATCTCCTACGAACCAGCCTAGAAGATCTGAAAACTATCACCCAAGACGAACGCCATCCGTAAAAGCCCAAAAAAGCAACCACAACAGGCACGACACCCAATAAAACCCACGTCTACTCTATATACGACCAGCGTGACCAGGAGGCAATAAAGCCACTTGTCACTCATCTCTCCCAGCGAAAGTTCAGAGTATTCGTGCCTCTCCTCGAGAGCAATAAAGACAAAATCAAAAAGAGCCCGAAGCGACTCTTCTATGGGGTGCTTTGGGTTTGGTCGAGGTTGTCCAGCAGGCCAGTATGGAAGAAGAAGAAAGTATATTGGTGATAGTGGCCCAGTTTAAAAATTGCTTTCGCTTTCAGGAAGCAACGCAAGACATTCCCAGCATGCGAGATTCAGCTCCTTTTCTGCGACACTTGTCCGCAGCCTGTCGTGCCACGACCATACCAATTTACATAGTCCTCACTATGCGTCCGCACTTTATAGGGCATTGGGTCCCACTGCGAGTTCTATCAGAGGTTGTCAATGGTCGACTATTTCGGATCCATTGGCCCACGTTGAATCAGTGCCGGTTCGGTGTAAGAATGGCAGCCACGCTCTGCAACATTCATCTCGTACACAGACCACAACTTCGTTCGTTCAACCCAATTGTTAAAATTAAGTCTTTTTACCCATTCGGGCAATGTACTATATATTAATCTGAATTTGTACCCGGCCTCGCTTATGGAATCCGGCTTCCTTGTGACAAATAAACACACCCCATCCCTATTGAAGTCAATTTCAGCAATCGATCGAACTTCCCGCATTTCCAAATTGCTGCGCCTATAAAAAAGAATATCTAGTTGTGCTCTTTGGTAGGGACTGCTTCCCGTATAGTACAATGTAGTTGGGCCTTTGTAGCTGTCGAATATAGTCTTGTATAAAGAGATATTGGGGTCCGCTGGACGAAACGCGACAATTCCCAAAATGATAATGTTGACGACCCAAAAGACCTTAATAGCAGTGCCGGATAGCGCCGTATTGAGAAGGTTACTGCACCATCTATCCTGTACTATCTCAATGGACTTAATAATCAGAATTGGGGCGAAACCAATTATTGGAAATAAGTAGCGAGTTTCCTTGTGGCCGATAATACTTTGTACTAGTACAAAAGGTATTATTGTCCAAATAAGCGCATCTTTCCCTTTGTATATGGAAACAATGATCAGGCTCAGAATGCATACAATGCCAATGGGAGGGATTGCCTTAATGAACACGGCCTTGAAGTAATACCACCAGGGTCTTACGCCAAATCCTGACAGCTTGTCTAATATAATACCCTGCTCAAAATAATTCCACGCTGTCAGTGTCCAATCGCCATAATACCAGCAGTCTATCAAAAGACCGAGAGTGATAGAGAGGATAATACCGGTACTCAATAGGATTGACAGAAAGAAATTTCCTTTCTGTATACAGAAAAGCCACAGCATAAAGCCAGCGATGAGAAGGCCCACTTGGTATCTAAACAAAAAAGCCAGCCCAAACAGAAAACCAATCAGGAAATAATGTGATCTATTTTCTGATTTTTGTAAGAAAACCAGGGAATATGCTATAAGAAAAATCGACCCGGACCAGTTTTCTGAGGAAAATCGGACGTTATTATATACCGCGAACCATA
>CAZXFE010000175.1:0-8460 GCA_964639795.1 uncultured Enterobacteriaceae bacterium
GCTGTCGTTTATGAGAGTGTCGAAGACAAAATTTCCCGTGTGACGCTTAACCGTCCTGAGAAACTGAACGCCATGAGTCGGCAGCTACTGTCTGAACTGGATGATGCCTTGGATGAGTTCGAGCAGGACGATGACGCGAGCGTGTTGATTATCCGTGGAGAGGGCCGCGCTTTCTGTGCCGGGTATGATCTACAGCCAGTTTCCGGACCGGGCGGAAGATTTACTGTCACCAGTGATCGCTGGGGATTGCGAAAGATCGTTGCACGTTGGCAGCGATTATGGAATCTACCTAAGCCGACGATTGCTCAGGTGCACGGGTATTGTCTGGCTGGGGCGACCGAGTTTGTTGGGCATTGCGACCTCGTCTTTGCCGCAGACGATGCCCTCTTCGGTCACCCAGCTGGACGTTCGCTAGGAGTATTACCCTCGCTTGCCATGTGGCCGTATCTTATGGGAATGCGCAAGACTAAAGAGTTTCTTTTCACCGGAGACTCGATGACGGCAGCAGAAGCGCTTGAAAACGGCTTGATTAATCGCGTCTACCCCAAGGAGCAGCTTGAGGAGGAAGTGTTGATGTATGCCCGCCGTGTGGCAACAGTCCCGGTTGATTTATTGACCCTGCATAAAGCAGCCACAAATCGTTTTTTCGAAGCCATGGGCCTGTATACAGCAGAGCAATCGGCAACGGAATTTGATGTTATTGCTCACCAGACGGTCACGGTCAAAAACGAGGTCAAGAAGATGATGGAGCGAGGGCTTAAAGAGGCTCTGCGGGACCGGGACAAACCATTCGCCAAGAAATAAGGTGAGACATCGGCTATGAAGGGTCGTCGAATCTATCTTATGCGCCATGGCGAAACCCTCTACCAACGTGTGGCAAATGAGGGGGCACTTGGCAATGGTGCACTCACCGAACGCGGGCAAGAGCAGATCGCAACAGCGGCTCTTTTATTTGGTGGTGTTGCTCTCGATGCAATATACACCAGTCCGCTTGAGCGTGCTTATGAAACCGCCCAAATTATTGCCAAGGAAAAAGAGCTGGACATTCAGGTTGCGCTAGAGCTCAGTGAAATTATTCCCAGCGATGCAGTGCTCGAAAAAAAGAGTCTTACCGAGATATTCGAGGATATTCAGGAATTCTTTAAGAACGCAGACTCAGATTGGGGCGAATCTTACTTGGGGGGTGAGAGTTTTCAGCAGGTGTATGAGCGGGCTGGTCGATTCCTTAAGACTCTCCTGAGCAAGGATGACTGGCAAACGCTTCTCCTCGTTGCGCACGGGGGAGTGAATAATGCTTTTTTAGCCCTTGCTACTGGGACAACGAGTGGACGGGTGTTCAATATTGAGCAGGACTTTGGGTGCATCAACATCATAGACTTCGTTAAAGATCGACCTTTTCTTCGTTTGGCCAATTTTACCCTGTATGATCAGCTCAAAATTAATCTTCGAGAGCACAGCTTGGATATCATTCTTAAGCTGCTCAGAGGTCGCGGGGTTATTGAGCCTGATCAACAGTGAATAAGAAGAAAAATTTCTCGATTTTCTGGACGGCGCTCCTACCACAACAGACTTATAGCACCTGCCAGGGCTCCTCTATGTTTTTGATTTTTATCAAAGAATTAGAAGAAGGCGATGAAAAAAGGAGAAATTACCGCAAAAGAAGTTGGGTTGGCTTGATTTCTTTTTTAATCTAGTTTATCTAGTTTGATTAGACTATGGAATAAGAAATAAACATGAGCGTCCAACTTGTCGTCCTAGGGTTATTATCTGAGAAGCCGAGTCACGGTTATGAACTGCGACAAGAAGTCGAACGTCGGTTGTATGCGTCATATATTAACCTCAGCGGGGGATCACTCTACTACAACCTCGGGCAATTGGAGCGTGCCGGCTACGTAGAAAAGACCCGAATCGAGCAGAAGGGACGTTATCCTGCCCGTCAAGTCTACCAAATTACGCCGGGGGGCAAAGAATACCTCCAGGCTGAGTTGCGACGCCTCTTATCCAATACTGAAGAACGAGACAAGATTTTTGATCCGCTCAATGCTGCCCTAGCTTTTGGCCACTTCCTAAACACGGATGAGTTATATACCGCGCTTCAAAGCCATCTGGAGTGGGCGCAGAAAAGGCTTGCTCGGGTGACTGAGCAGCAAGCATATTGGGGCGCCGGGAGGGCGACGTTGCCGCAAGTCCAGATTATTGAGCACGGGCTTGCTCACTTCAAAGCGGAAATCACTTGGCTCGAACAGTTCTTGGCTGTCCTGGC
This sequence comes from uncultured Enterobacteriaceae bacterium, assembly GCA_964639795.1. Classification (GTDB taxonomy): domain Bacteria; phylum Desulfobacterota; class Binatia; order Bin18; family Bin18; genus Bin18. The sequence continues at coordinate 2,264 of CAZXFE010000175.1, forward strand.
TGGCCTTGAAACACAAGATGGTCAGGAATTAAAGGCGGATATGTCCCTGGGTGTCTCTTTTCCCCAAGGTGAGGAGGCGGTTGAACAAACGCGCAAAAATCCCATACAAGAGGAGGGTCCAGGATGGAAGGTTTAAGTATCCTCGATATGATTCAGCAGGGGTGGTACATCACCTATCCCCTGATCGTGATGTCTATGGTCGTTATCACGATTATATTTGAACGAATATTCGCTCTGCGTGGACTGATCGCCGGCACACTCAAGACTGCCGGCGGGCTGGTTGGACAATTAAAGAAAGGTGATTTCCAAGCGGCCCTTGCTTCCGCCGAGGAGAATCAGAAAAAACCGGCCGGTCGTATATTTTGCGACGTTATTTCCCAACAAGAAGGGGAATCTCTTGAATATCTGTCTGAAGTCATTGAAGACCGGCGCTTCGAGGAAATCGAAGCGCTCAAAGGCAGCATCTGGGTCCTGGGAACAGTCGGCGTGAGTGCGCCTTTCATAGGGCTACTCGGTACCGTCATAGGGATTATCAAATCCTTTACAAGTATGGCGTTTGAGGGCAGCGGTGGTTTTGCTGTCGTCGCCGGTGGTATTTCTGAGGCCCTGATTGCAACGGCTCTTGGCCTCGCAGTCGGGATCATTGCGGTGATCTTCTATAATTATTTTCATACCAAACTTGAGCGGATCGAGGCGGCAATGACGATTAGCTCAGACCGTGTCCTCGAAGCAGTCCGTCTTGGGAGGAAAGCTCATGGGAATGGCTAGTCCACGCAAGAGGAGCGGGAGTGGGTCTGCCATTATGGCCGAGATCAATATCGTCCCCTTGTGCGACATCTTTCTTGTGCTACTGATCATCTTTATGGTGACCAGCGTGGCGATGGTCCAATCCGGAGCGGAGATTACTTTGCCCGAGGTTCAAGAGACCGATTCTGAGCCGCGACAGATTGTCATTACGGTCACGCCACAAAAAGAGATCTTTGTGAATGCCCGGCCAGTGAAAATGGTGGAACTCGAAGTGGCGCTTCGTCAACTTATAATAGCAAAGCCGGACGTACCGGTCGTACTCGAAGGTGATCAGGAAGTCGTCCTGGGGGAGGCTGTAAAAATCCTCTCCATTGCGCAGCGTGCTGGGGCAACCCAGGTCGCAATTGCCGCCCGACAAGCGGGCTGAAAAGTTTAAGTGACCCCGTACCGCAGGAAGGGCATGGTTATGGCTTCATCCGAGGAAAATACAAAAACGCCCGAGGAATCTTCGGTCGAGCGTAACATGCAAGAGGACCTGTGGTTGTCTCGGGAAGCGGGATTTGGCAAAAATGCTCGGTGGTTTGCCTTCTCAACCGCGGCACATATCCTTATCTTATCCATATTTGCAACGACGGCTGTGACCATCATGCGAGAGCCAGAAATGATTAAGGTCAAAGCCTTACCGCTGACGGCAGAAGAGCTGGCGGCCATGGAAGATGCGGTGGATGACGATTGGGAAGGCGAGCCGTCTTTGGAGGATATTCCGGGCATCCTGACCATGGAGGATCTGGCTCTGAGCAAAGCCCGCCCCACCGGGCCGGCGTCAACCGGACCACTTGCACCAATTCAACGCGCATCTATTCCAGTCTTTTCCGGGTATGGTCTTGTTACCATAGACGTGAAGCGTACGGACGATAGCTTCTCTGGCATCGCAACCCAGCTCAGCGGTCTGGTTGGAGCCGGAGATTTTGGCGGTGGTGGTGGGTTTGGTGATTATGGCCGAGGGCTCCGTAAGGTTGGTCTCGATGTCGCATTGGTGATTGATGCTACGGATAGTATGCAGTTTGTCATCGACTCGGTGCGCAGTCGATTGACTAAATTGGTTAGCCTCTTGCGTAAACTCGTACCGACCTCGCGCATCGGGATCGTGACCTACCGCGATAGAGGCGAAGAGTATGTGACGAGGTGGGTGGACTTGAGCTTTTCGACTTCGAAGCTCAAAAATTTTCTAGCTAATTTACATGCGGATGGAGGCGGGGACTGGCCTGAAGCAGTATATGAAGGCATGGACGCTGCGGTAAATGATCTGGGCTGGCGTAAACGCTCACGTCGTGTTGTCGTCCTCGTTTCCGGCTCTCCTCCGCACCCGGAAAGTATGGGTGGGGTTCTGAGCTTGGCTCAGAGCTTCCAGTCTCGTGGCGGAGTGGTCAGCGTGATGGACCTGGCGGAAAAGATGCACGAAGATTTTGAGTATGCCCTGTGGGAACAGACCAGCAAGGTTATGAACGTCCCCTTTAAGCCGACGCCTCTGCCTGGATTTTATCGGGACTTCCGAAATACGATGTCATCGGTGGCGCAGGCGGGTGGTGGAGACTTCATCCCGCTGACCGAGGAGAAGGCGCTGACCAAGAATATTATTATCATGACTTTTGGTTCGCGTTGGGAAGTGGAAATGGCGAAATATCTGCGAGACTTGGAATAGCCGGACGAGCGAGGGGAGGTCAGCGTCATGGCTTCATTCGATATGCCCCTATCCGTACGAAAGACCCAAAGCGAACTTTGGTTGGCGTTGGCCGGTGGAGACAGAAGCATACCTGAGAAAGTTGGAATCGGAAGGACGACTGACATCCGAGGCCCAGCGAATATGAAAAAAGATGAGCTTGCTCGTGCGCTGTGCAAGCTTTCTCTTCATGGGGAGGGGATGGAAAGTCGGGGCTTTGAGCGCAAAATGAGTAGCAGGATCTAAAAAAGGAGTACGAGCGTGCGGCGTCTGGTTTCCATTATCGGCATGGTGTCTCTTGTGATGAACATGGTGTCTCTGACCTCTCGGGTCGAGGCCGCCTCGTTCACTGACCTGTCTTCACGCGCAAAGCAGGCCCGCGCTAAGGTCAATGGGCTGAAAAAAAGTGGCTGGAGTGCCTCCAAAAAGATCGAAGCCATTCAAACACTCGGTCCGGTTGTGCTTGATTTTGTGGGGGTTCCCAGTCTCGCCGCATCCGTCAAAACGACGTCTGGTAGGAAAGCCGTCCGCGCCGTCTACGAGACGCTCCATGGTCCACTCAACGATATCTACACAGGCAGTTTCAAGCGCATTGACCAGATGACGCAGCAGGTCATCGCGCAGGATGGTGACCTGGAGGCCGTACAAGATTCACAGGCATATCAAGATGAACAGGGTGTTGCTGCGCGCGCTTTGTATTTTTTGAATCACCTCAACTACATCGGCTCTTTCGCGTATGACGACAAGAAAAAGAACAAACTACTCACAGAGGCCATGAACGGATATTCCGAGTTCGTTGTTGGTGATAAGGCTTCGCGACTCAAAAACGAAAGTTTGTTTTTTCGCGCGCTGAGCGAACGCGAGCTCCAGAAATTTGACTGGGCAGTACGCGATTTCGAGCTGCTCTTAAAACAGGGTATATTGTCCGCAGACATGCGGCGTAAAGCCCAGCGAGCGTTGGCCCAAACGCGCAAATTCGCTAAGAGCGGTGGCAAGGTGGTAGCCTCTCCGACGGAATTGGCTCAGGCTAATTATCAAAAAGCGAAGATCCTCATAAAGCAGAGTCGTAAGGCGAGTGGTAAGAAGCGACGCACGCAGCGTGGTCAGGCGCTCACATTGATTCTTGAGGTCCGCAAGGGGGGTGGCAAGTGGAAGGCGCGCGCGGATGAGTTGGCCAGGGCAGAACTGACGGCTGAAGAGCAACTCGCACTCGCGGAAAATATATATCCCTTTCCGCCGTGGCTGAAAGCCAAAGAGCTTATGAAAAAACGCCGCTTTGCCAAGGCGGTGCCTTTTCTAGAGGAAGTCCTGACGTCAAACGAATCAAATGCCGCTGTGTACAAAACCGACGCTCAGTACTACCTAGGAGTCGGGCTGTATGAACAACGTCGGTATCGAGAGGCCATTGCGAAATTGGATGCCTTTCTCAGTAATGGCGGGGCAAAGACCAAGCGCGCGTCTGACGCGGAATATTTTCAGTTTAAGTCAGCCGAGTCGCTGTACGCTGGGGACCAAAGCCACCGAACGGCAAAGATCTATCTGAAACAAATTAAGGACTATACCCGGAAGTATCCGAAACACCGCTCCACATACGAGGCGCACTTCCGGCTTGGTGAGTACTATCAGGATAAGGAAAACTATCTGAAGGCGGCGGGTGCGTACAAAAAGGTGAGAGGACAGCAAGCGTATCGCGTCCGCGCCGACTACGCTACCTTGCAGTCCTACTTTGAAGTTTTGCACGCAATCGAAGACGGAGACACAAGTAACGGGCTGAGTGAGGATGACCTGCGGAAGCGGATCGGGACGAGCCTCGATGCTTTCTGGAAAAATACCGCCACGCTGGTCGAGAGGAGTCCGAAGCTCGCCAAACGCGACCCCTACCGTGAGTATACGGGTAAAGTCGGCGTGATGAATGCGGTGTATTTGAGCAAGGATACTGACGAAAATGCGGCACAAATCGTGTCCCTGCTTACCGGCTTTGAAGAGAAATACCCCAAGCAGCCCGACGCCTTTGAAACCGTGGCGCGGATGCGGCTGATCGCTCTGCAGAAGACGGGGCAATACATTAACCTGGAAAAGGATGTGGATAAGATTTTTGCTCGTTTTCTACCCGAACAACAAAAAGAACTCCTTACCGGCTTGGCCGGCGTCTTAGAGAAAGATGTCGGTAAACTCCGCCGTCAGAATGATCGTGACGGAGAGCTCGCCGCCAAGCGGACGCTCACCCAGCTGTATGCAGACCGACTCGAGAATGGTGGGGACTTTGCCGGAGACGAATCTCCGGATCGATTCCGGTACGATCTTGCCCAGCTCTATCTCGATACCAAACAGTACGACAAGGCCGAGGTCCTGTATAAGGATCTGGAACAAAAACAGGGTCCGTACTCGCTGGTGTCACTCGTTGGCTTGGCCCAGATTTACGAGGTACGGGGCAATAAAAAGCTATCCTTATCGCTCTGGGAGGGCGCGCTCAAGGGGACTCACGTAGGCGATCCGCTCTGGTTTCGCGGTACGTTTGAGGTGGCGCGGCTCAATGGTGATATTGGCAATGCTGACCAAGCGTGTAAGACCGTCAGCAGCGCCCAGCGTATGCTTCATCGTCTCGGTGATCAAAAACTCAAGGCTAAGATTCAGGACTTTGCCAGCCAAACGTGCGGGGCGTAAGCCAGACCGAGGGGCCTGGCAATATCGCAACATCAATCCATATTGCGATCATCGATTCCCCACGGAACATTGCATTTCCCTTGTACCGCCCTAGAATAAGGAGATGGTCGATCTCCTTATCGTTTTCGCATTTGTCCTGTACGCTGTCTCTTCAGGACTGCAGGCGCGCAAGCGTGCTTCACAAAATCTGTCTGAATACTTCCTCTCGGGTAAAACCCTGATTGGTTGGCGGGCAGGGGTCCTGGCCGTGCTTGGGGTGCAAGCACTGTACTACTGCACGGTCATTAACTGTGTAGTGATCGCCATGGTGTTGGTGGCAGCTCTGCGTATCGCCGAAGTGTTTCTTGTATGGCATGCCTGGGTCCCGACAGGGCTGTACGCCGGGTTTTCCCAGGCGATTCAAGGCTCGGGGATTTCTCCTGTTTCGAGGCAACTGGTCTCGATCCGTCTATTGCGACGATAAATAATCTCATCAGCATGATTGCGCTGGTGAGTTTTACTGCCTTCTATTCGATTGCTGGCGGGCAGCGCAGCGTTGTTATGACAGACACTGTCCAATTTTTTCTGGCTATGGCAAGAACGCTCATCTATGCGCGTGTGGTGGTCGCCCACATCGGCGGATTGGAAGAACTCCCGAAGCAGCTTGCCGCACACTACGGGGAAGAGGCTACTGAGGTGATGCTCCTTTTACACCTTCCAAAGGCGAGGTGCAGATGCCCTTCCTCATACTGATCAGTTTGCAATGGTTCTTACAAGTCAGCAGCGACGGCAGCGGTTCTCAGGCGCAGCGCGCCATGGCGTGTAGAACAGGCGGTAAGGCGCGGATCGCAGGGCTGGTGATTGCGGTCAGTCTATTGGTCATTTATGCTTTTAATCCTGCTGATATTGCGAACGGCGGCGGTCAACAGTTCACTGCCAGCCGTGACCTTGTCTTTGGCACTGGGATTAATGACCTGCTGTCTAGCGGTGCGCGCGGTATCATGCTGGTTGGTCTTTTAGCCGCCCTGGCATCAACTATTGATACACATATGAACTGGGGAGCGAGCTATTGGAGCAATGACTTGTA
>CAZXFE010000176.1:0-8437 GCA_964639795.1 uncultured Enterobacteriaceae bacterium
CTGGAATGCGTCCTGACCTGGACTGAGTCACCCGAAGAACGCATTCACTCATTTGTGAACGGTATCCCAACCCCACACGGCGGCACGCATGAAACCGGCTTAAAGACCGGTATTGTCAAAGCGGTCCGCAACTATATCAACGTCAACAACCTCACCCCCAAAGGCTTACCCCTGACAGCCGAAGACACACGCGAAGGACTAATAGCTATCCTGAGTCTGTATCTCAAAGAACCGCAGTTCCAAGGCCAGACCAAAGAGAAGTTGGGCAACCCGGAAACAACCGCTCAGATTGACGGCTTCATCCGGACTGCCCTGGAGAATTTTCTTCTGCGTAATCGCTCCCAAGCAGACACCATTGCCCAACGGGTTATTCTAGCCGCGCGGGCCCGATCAGCCTCCCGCGCGGCGCTCGAAACTGTGCGACGCAAAGGCTCGGTCTCGCATCGCCTGAATCTGCCCGGCAAGCTGGCCGACTGTTCATCCACTAATCCGTCTAAGAGTGAATTATTCATAGTCGAGGGAGATTCTGCTGGTGGCTCTGCCAAACAGGGCCGCGACCGTGGCTTTCAAGCCATATTACCCTTGCGTGGTAAGGTCTTAAACACAGAGCAAGCCGCGTTACACAAGGTACTGACCAATAAGGAATTGAACGACATTGTGTCAGCCTTAGGCTGCGGCGTGGGGAAAGCGTTCGATCTTTCCAAATTACGCTACGATAAGATCTGTCTGCTTATGGACGCGGATTCAGACGGTAACCATATCTGTACTCTGCTGCTGACTTTTTTTTACCGCCATCTGCTCGGACTGATCCAAGCCGGTTGTGTGTATATCGCCAAGCCGCCGCTGTATAAAATCGAGGTTGGCAAGGAAGTCTATTGGGCTGACGATGATGCCGAGAAAGAACGGATTCTGGCTCAGCAAAACGGCCATGCTGGCAAGGCCCAGGTCCAGCGCTTTAAGGGCTTAGGCGAAATGAATCCCCGGACCCTCAAAGAGACCACGTTGGATCCACGCTCGCGCACTTTATTGCGCATTTCCGTAGGAGACGCTGCGCGGACTGAGTCGGCCATTCAAACGCTAATGGGCAAAGACGTCCAGCCCCGGTTTACCTTCATCATGGATCATGCCCCTAAGGTAGAGGACGTTGACGTTTAGGAAGGTGTCTAAAAAATCCGTTTAAATTTATTAGACTCGCTCTCGCCCATGTCCAAGCGACATCCCAGCCTCAATCCCCTCTCGCGTGAACATCACCATGGCTTGCTGCTCGCTTTTCGTTTCACAGTCCGCCTGCCAAAGAATCGCAAACCTGACGACTGTCCGCAGGCGCAAGTGGCGGACACTGTGCGTTTTTTCAGGCAGAGCCTGGCGCCACACTTCGGAGCCGAAGAGGACATCCTTTTTCCTGCTATTTACCGCATGCAACCACAAGCCGAAAGCCTGCTGACCCAACTCAAACAAGAGCATGCCGACCTACAACAGCTCATGGACAAGATTCGACGCAAGCATCCGAAGGCCGCCCCCTCGGTGCACTTTTCTTTTCACTGAGTTCCATCCATGAGCGCCATAGTAGGTCTGAAGCACGTGAAATATTTCCGTCGTATGGGGCGCACGTTTCTGAAGCTGAGGCTGCGTGTCTTACCGTGGCCCTCACCAACGCGAGGGGAGACGGGCTTCCTTGACAGGGCCTGTTGCAACCGGATAGGGGAAGCAGAGTATAGAGGCAGACATTCAAGAAGGAGGTTCCTATGCAATTCTTACACACCATGATTCGGGTCAACAATTTGGACGAATCGCTCACATTCTATTGCGACGCGCTAGGCATGAAATTGCTGCGTAAGCAAGACTATCCGGGTGGAGAATTCACCCTGGCATTTGTCGGCTATGGGGACGAAAAAAATAGTACCGTCGTCGAGCTGACCCACAACTGGGGCACCTCAAGCTACGAGCAAGGCACCGCTTTCGGTCATCTGGCTCTAGGCGTGGACGATATTTATAAGACATGCGATGAACTCAAGGGGAAAGGTGTCAACGTTGTGCGTGAACCCGGACCCATGGCGCATGGCGGTGCAGTCATTGCGTTTATCGAAGACCCGAACGGCTACAAAGTCGAACTGATCGACCTTAAAGGCATGCGCGGGTAAATCAAGGGCAGGCACGAGATCTGCCCCTACTAAAAAAGGAGACCTTCATGCAAGCAGCAAAAGATTCAATCGACGTCGGTATTTTTGTCAAAGACATCAGCACCATGCTCAACTTTTACCAAGGAACGCTGGGCTTAGAAAAAACAGAAGAAGTACCGACATCCTTTGGAACGATCCACCGATTTCGCTATGGCAGGAGCGATATTAAACTCATGGACCCCAAGGAAATCCCACCTGCTGCTCCGAATGGTTTTGGTAAGCGGCTGGGCATTGGCTATATCACGTTTGTGATTAAAGACCTGAGCGGGCTGTGTGCCTCGCTCAAGGAAAAAGGAGCCGAGTTCACCATCAAGGAAACCGAAATCCGCCCCGGCACCCGAATTGCCATGATCAAGGATCCGGAGGGTAATATTCTGGAATTCGTCGAACGAGGATAATGCTTTCTGTTGGGGCGCACGGACGTGCGCCCGTATTGATTAACCGTTAACGCCCCTACGCGCTTTTCCTCCGTCGGCCACGCGGTGTGAAGTGCCGGATAGATCCACTCCTGATACGAGCCGCCCGTGATGACGCCGGCTTTTCAAACCGACGGACGGTAAATGAAGTCGGCTCAAATCCGCGTATCACCTTACGCGGGACTTCCTCCCCCAAGAGGCTTTCGATCGCGCGAACGGCATCAATTTCATCCGCTGAAGCAAAAGTGATGGCTTCCCCTTTCGCTTCAGCCCGAGCAGTGCGGCCGATCCGATGCACGTAATCTTCTGGACTGTTTGGCACATCAAAATTCACGACGTGAGAAATGCCGTCGACATCAAGGCCACGTGCTGCAATATCAGTTGCGATCAGGACATCAACCTGTCCGCTCCGAAACCGGTCGAGCGTCTGCGTGCGCGTACGCTGAGTTTTATCCCCGTGGAGTGCGGCCACCCGACGATCCGTCTTCGACAAGTGCTTAGCTAGACGGTCAGCCCGAATCTTGGTGCGGGTAAAGACGAGCACATGCCGCATATTGCTGCTTTGTAACAGATGGTTCAAGAGATCGCGTTTCTGCTCGATCTCCACGAGATAAAGCACCTGTCGCACAGTCGCTACCGGAGTGGCCCGCTGGCCAATATCAATAACTTCAGGTTTCCTCAGGGTATCTTTTGCGAGACGTTCAATCTCTCGGGGCATCGTTGCTGAGAATAAGAGCGTTTGTCGAGACTGCGGTAATGCTCGCAGGATGCGACGTACGTCAGGTAAGAACCCCATGTCGAGCATCCGATCTGCTTCATCAAGGACCAAGCAGTACAGATTCGGAAATTTCACCGTGCCCCTATTCATATGGTCGAGCAGCCGCCCCGGCGTGGCGATCAACAGATCCGTCCCCCCGCGCAGTCGATCTGCCTGCGGTCCCAGGCCAACCCCACCAAAGACGACTGTCGTACGTACTTTCAGGTATTTGCCGTAGATTCGGGCGCTCTCCCCGATCTGCATCGCTAATTCTCGGGTCGGGGTGAGGACTAATGCGCGCACCCCGCCACGTTCTTCCTGTGCCAGGCGCTGGAGAATAGGTAACAGAAAGCCTGCCGTCTTCCCCGTACCAGTCTGCGCGCATGCAACGATATCGCTGCCATGGAAGACCAGAGGGATCGCTCGGACCTGAATCGGTGTGGGAGTCTTATACTGCGCATCATCGACAGCGCGCAGCAATTTGGGCATGAGCCCAAGTTCAGTAAATCCAGTCAATTCGGTTGATGTTGTCAAAGGGTCGTCTCTTTCTCCGTGGCGCCCAGGTACACAGATGGATGTGGCGCTGACGGTCAGCGCGTGCTGTTTATGTAAAGAACCTGGGAAAAGTGGAACTCGCGTCTGGGCGACAAGAGGCCCGCTTCTGAGCGGGATATCTTACGAAGGGGAAAGAGACCTGCTCGCGGTTCGGCGTCTAGTTAACCATCAGGCTACCTGACTCACAATGAGATTGCTAGTCCCACTCTAAGCTACGCGAGTTCAGCCTTTCGTTTTGTCAGCATGATTGCCGATCCCAGGGAAACTCCAATGGCAACACCAGAGTATGCAATACTGCCGATAATGCCCAACTGATTGGCTCCTTCGACATCCCGAAACATAAACATGAGCAAATTCAGAATGACGTATAAGGCGTACGCGTGGGCCATGCCGACCGCGAAGCGTTTCATATTCCAGATGCCGTAGGCGTACACGAGCAAGTAGAGACCAGCTATGATTCCAGCTATCACGTTCGGTGTACCGGCCAAACGAGCGCCGAACAGGACGAAGCCGGTCTCCGCTCCTCCGATTTGGAGCGGTTTAAATAAATTCGACACCGCTAAAATAGTGAACAAGGCGGCAAAGATCGTGAGTGTCGTGCCACGTTCGGTTTGTGCCATTGCTTTTCCTCTCAGAAAAAGGCGTATAGCAGTATCCGCCTACACGTGCAATCGACTGTTCCTCTCGCCTCAAAAGAAATCCAACGTTATAACGACTCCGGCAACGCAGGCAAGCGACTCGCAGCAAGGTAGAAATACACCAGGAGTTCCGATAGGAAGACTAGGGTCAACCGTATATTTTTTGATGGTATGGGGATTACGGGAACAGAATGACGATATACCTACGACAAATCTGCCTAGTGGCGGGAAAGCTTAGACCTGTAGTCGAAGACTTTACATCCATTTTCGGCCTTGAGGTATGTTTTGTCGACGAGGGTGTACGTGCTTTCGGGCTGGAAAACTCACTCTTTCCGGTTGGATCTAATTTCTTTGAAATTGTCGCGCCTATCAAGGACAAGACGGCGGCAGGTCGGTTTCTGAAACGCCGAAACGGAAACGGCGGCTATATGGTCATTTGTCAATGTGATAATCAGAAAACGCAACAGACACGCAGGGCTCGAGCTACCGAACTTGGTGTGCGGATTGCTTGGGAGCACAACATCAACGGCTTTCAGTGTATGCAACTCCACCCGGCGGATACCGGCGGCGCCTTCTTTGAGCTTGATTGGGACTCCAAAGGGCAGCCACAAGGACACTGGGAGCCTGCTGGCGGAGATGGCTGGCCCTCAGCGCGACGCACGGAAGTCATCTCGGACTTTTCCGCTGTGGAACTCCAGTCCCACGAACCACAGTCACTTGCCCAGCGCTGGAGCAGTATCGCCGGTATTCCTCTCAAGAAAGACAGTCATGAGCGAACAATACTGCCCCTTGAAAATGCACATGTAAGATTTGTCGAGGCCACAGACGGACGGGGAGACGGGCTGGGTGGCATCGACGTTATCGTTGCTGACCGCCAACGACTCCTGAAGGAAGCGGAACAACAAGGCTGTTACGTATCAGACGATCAAGTGAATATGTGTGGCGTGCGTTTTTATCTGAAAGACATGTAGCTCGTAGGGGCGGGGTTTCTCCGCCCCTACGAGCTAGTGTCCGTACTTCTGATCGATAAATTCCTTGATGGCTTCCGGGGGAGCCCCCGATTCAAACAATGCCTGCGCATCCTGCGCTTCGCTCAGACAGTGCATTCAACCAGCCGCGTGATCGTCCACAAAACAGTCCAGCAAATTCCTATGTCCAATAGATCGATCGCAGCCGCAATAGCATCGGAGCTCGGCGAGAACATCAGGAATGGCCTGAGCAATTTGGTATCCTTCTTTCACTGACCCATCAAACAATTCGGGCGAGAGTGTCAGGGGAAGGCGATCGACTGCTGCAGGGCTTTCCTGCGTGGCTTGAACTGTCGTTTGCGGCTTCCCTTCTGCTGGTGCGCTTTCGAATGATTTCAGTGCACCCATCAGTGGGGTTTGGACATCTTGGCCTACGACGTGTGTATCCACGGCCAACGCAACGGGTACGGATGTATCTAAAGGTGTTTGGAGCAGTGAACTCATTCCTAAAGCGAGCAGCACTGCGCATATTAAATTTCTTGGCATGCGCGCGATCTCCTTTCTGCACGAGTAGCCATTTCGGTCACGCTACCATACATAACAGCACCACCCAAGAATGGAATTCCCATCGTTCCGGTCCATAAAAATGGATAGGCTTCCCGCCCTCACATCAGGCCAAAGCCAGATTCAGAGAATGTCGAGATTGATCGGCTGGCGGCGTGTAAAGGCGTACAACTGGGCCGGGCGATGAGCGCCGCCCTTTGTCTTGGAGAGCGGCTTGAGTAAACCCGCACTCAGAATTTTGCGCCGAAAATTCCGCCTGTCCAAGCTCCGGCCGAGAATGATCTCATAGATTTCCTGAAGCTCCGCCACCGTAAACTCGCGGGACAAAAGGCTGTAGACAATATTTGTGTAGCTCAGCTTGGTCTGGAGTCGATGGAGCGCGTATGCCGCAACCGCATTATGGTCATAGGCAAGCTCGGGTAAGGCATGAACAGGGAACCAGTTGATATCCGCATACTTATCACCGCTATGGGGAGCATGGTCGAGCGGTGGCACAAGCGCAAAATAGGATACAGCAACCGTTCGTGCTGAGGGGTCCCGCTGCGCATCCCCAAAAGTATACAGCTGCTCAAGATACAGATCGCGCACCCCGGTTTTTTCATACAGCTCGCGCTGAGCCGCTTCATCCAGCGCCTCCGCCACCTGCACCAGCCCACCAGGAAAGGCCCACCGACCACCGAATACCCCGTTCTTAATCTTGATGAGAAGGGTACGCAGCTCTCCGTGATTGATGGTAAAAAGGACGGCATCCACAGCAACGCGCGGATGTATTTGTGTTGCCACGCGTCACCTTCCTGTAGTTTTACTCACAAGAGCGTACTAGGCATTGAGTTCGAGCATGCGGTCAAGCGAGCGCTGCGCTCCGACTCGTACGTCTTCCGGCAACGTGATCTCATAGCGCCCTTCACGGAGGGAGTCGCGGACACCGTCGAGGGTGATCATCTTCATATACGAGCAAAGCTTGCAGCTCTTGTAGAACTTCTTTTCCGGCATCTCGAGCAGCAGCCGGTCAGACAGACCGCACTCGGTGACGATGAGAAATTCTTGGGCTGGGCTTTCCTTGGCATAGCGCATCATGGCACTCGTGGACAGTACCGCGTCGGCCAGTTCGGTCACGTCTTCTCGACATTCCGGATGGACGAGTATTTTCACCCGCGGGAGTTTATCCCGGACCGTTTGGATTTGCTCAGGCGTAATTTGATGATGCACATAACAGTTACCTTCCCAGGCGATGATGTTCTTATTGGTCTCGCTCTGGACATAGCGTGCGAGGTTTTCATCCGGAACAAAGAGAATGTTTTCACTAGCGAGCGCCTCAACCACCTGAACGGCGTTTGACGAGGTGCAGCACACATCGGACTCCGCTTTCACCTCCGCCGTGGTATTGACGTAACAGACAACTTGCAAATCAGGATAGACTTTCCTGAGCTCTTCTTTCCGGTCAGCCAGCGCATCAGCGGTCGCAGTATCCGCTAAGGAACAGCCTGCCCTGAGGTCAGGCAGCAGCACCGTTCGTGCCGGATTCACGATCTTAGCCGTCTCGGCCATAAAATGTACGCCGCAAAAGACGACCAGATCCGACTCGACCTTTTTAGATTGACGTGCAAGTTCCAGGGAGTCGCCAATCATGTCGGCAACTTCAAAAATCTCTGGGCGCTGGTAGTTATGAGCCAAAATAACCGCGTTGTGTTGCCGTTTCAGTTCATGGATTTCATGAATCCAGTCTGCATATTCAGTACACGATTCGAGCGTATATCCACTATCGAGCTGGGCGAGGTGATCGTACAGTTGCTGCGGTGTTTTCTCCTGATGTCCGTTAGACCCGTTGTGCATATCCCCTCCCAGGGCTGAGCGTTCCATCATCACACTTTAGTTTGCTCACCGTAGTTTGCGTCATTTGGACGCATACTTTTGCGCCATTCTGGTGTAAACTAGCGATATTTGTCAATAGGGAGTGCTACACGAAAGAGATACAATCTTACACAGGGGAAGGAACAAGCGTAAAAAGCGAATGATTCTGCGTCACAAGCGGACGCCTACGGCGGTAGTCTAAAAACCGTTCCACCAGGTCATGATACTGTTCGACGCTGCTCAGCTCTTTCATCGCCAACCGTAGAGGGCGACAAGGCCCAAAGGATTTCGCATACCAGTCTATGGTCTTGCGAAATTGGGTACAGGCCAGTTTCTCCCCCCGCAAGGCAACTGCACGTTGGAAATGACGGCTCATAAAGGCAACCCGCTCGGCCAGTGCAGGCTCACGGGGAGGCGGGGCGCCAGTGAATCCAGCCTGAAGGTTTTGAAACACCCAAGGGTTTGCCAATGCGGCTCGACCAATGACCAGCCCAGCACAGCCGGTTTC
>CAZXFE010000177.1:0-8366 GCA_964639795.1 uncultured Enterobacteriaceae bacterium
GCCCCGACTTGGGCTAAGGCATTCACATTGAACGGCTGGCGAATGCGATTGAGTGCGTCTATGACTTCCGGTGAGGAAATTCCATAGCCAACACGGGCCCCAGCCAGGCCGCAGATCTTTGAAAAGGTTCGCAACGTAATCAGCAACCGTTCAGCAGAATGATAGTCGAGAGAATTCGGATAGTCTGCATCCTCAACAAATTCAAAATAGGCTTCATCCACCACAATCACGACATCGCGCGGAACTTTCTCAAGAAAGACCTCCCAGTTCGCTCGGGTATAGATCGTCCCAGTCGGATTATTCGGGTTGTCAAGAAAAATAATCCGCGTATCAGACGTAATCGCACCTGCCATGGCATCCAGATCAAAGGCAAACTCTTTGTGAGGGACTCTAATGGTGTGCCCACCTGCTGCGTGCACGCACAAGTGGTAAATAGCAAACGCGTGCTCTGCCGCAACTATGGATTCGCCTACCCGCAGAAAAGTTCGCACGATCATCTCAATCAACTCGTTGGAGCCGTTGCCAATAATAAGCCGCGAACGGTCCAAGCCGAATTTCTCGACCATCCGCTTCTTCAGATAGAAGGCATCACCGTCGGGGTAGAGGTTTAGTTGAGGCAGCGCTGCGGTAATCGCCGCAATCGCTTTGGGCGACGGGCCAAGCGGGTTCTCGTTCGAAGCGATCTTGACTGAATTGCTTATCCCGTACTCCCGCTCCACCTCTTCGATCGGTTTCCCAGGTTGATACGGCGTCAGACTCAGGACCCAGTCTGGCACGTATTTTCGGATATCCATACCATGTCACCGTTCTTGCGAAGCATGCACGAAAGAGGCATACGAGCCAAGCACCTTCACAGAGACACAGCGTGGCTTGATCTCGCGCAGTGCGTCTGCGATTGCTGCCTCGCTCACATGGCCCTCAATATCGATAAAAAAGACATATTCCCAGGGCCTCCCCTTGAGCGGTCGTGATTCAATCCGTAACAGGTTAATACTGTGATCGGCAAACGGTTTGAGCACCTGATACAGCACCCCGGGTTCGTCCCTGACGGAAAGTACAAGAGAGGTCTTATCGTCCCCCGTCGGCTTGCCCCGCTGTGGACTACGGCTGAGGACAGCGAAGCGGGTGAAGTTTGCGGCTTGATCTTGGATATCCGAATCTAACACATTGAGCCGATAGCGCTCCGCAGCCAATCGGCCGGCAATCGCCGCAGCATGCGTATCGCTCTGGACCAGCTCAGCCGCGCGCGAGTTACTTGACGCCGCTTCTGTCGGAACGCCGGGTAAATGTGTTGCCAGCCAGTCCTGACACTGAGCTAACGCCTGCGGGTGTGCTAGTACACGTCCAATGCGCTCACGCTTTTTTGCTCGGCTCAGCAAACAGTGGCGAATCTCCAGCGACCGCTCCGCAATAATATGCAGATTGGATTCAATGAACAGATCCAGCGTGATTGCGACCGAGCCTTGACCGGAGTTCTCGACCGGGACCACGCCGTATGTGACCCGGCCGCTTTCGACTTCAGCAAAAATATGGGGAATGGTCGGCACGGGCACGAACTCGGCTTTGGACCCAAACTGCTCACAGGCCGTCATATGCGCATAGCTCGCTTCCGGGCCAAGGTAGGCGATACGAAACGATTGTTCGAGGGCGCGTGAAGCCGAGATAATCTCCCGATACACGGCTTGGACAGATTCATCCGGAAGCGGGCCCGTGTTGAGTTCGACCAAGCGCGCGAAAATTGCCCGTTCCCGACTGGGCACATACGCGGCGCGCTGTTTCTCGCCTTTCTGATTGCCGATCTGCTGGGCAAGCCGCGCGCGGCGGTTCAATAAGATCAGGACTTGCGCATCGAGACGATCAATTTTGTGTCTGAGCGTATCCAGTGAAAGGGAAGGACGTTTTGGCGCCACACGGCGTTTCTTACTATGATTCACCCGGCCAGTCCATACCAAGGCTGGACTGGCCGAGGCCAGTCCATATTAGTTGGCCCCGTTGACACCCCCGGCTCCATCGACGCTCCGGGCTTCCTGGTTATACTCTTCCCCATCTTCGATAATGCCCACCTCTCCCATCCGCCGAAACTTGGCGTAGCGCTGCTCCATCAGCTCTTCAACTGACAATCCCTTCACCGACTGGAGATGCTGTGCGATCACTGTCCCGACGGCGGTCATGGCTGCTTGGGCATGCCGGTGTGCTCCGCCGAGCGGCTCTGCAATGATCTCATCGATCACACCTAAAGAGAGCACGTCCGGGGCAGTGACTTTGAGCGCTTCGGTTGCCCAGGCTGAGTTTTCGGGCGTGCGTTCTCCGTACAGAATGGCCGCGCAGCCCTCTGGAGTGATGACCGAATAACACGCATTTTCTTGCATCAACACACGGTCCCCAACGCCTAAGGCCAACGCACCACCACTGCCGCCTTCTCCAATAACAGTGACAATAATTGGGGTCCGGAGGCCAGCCATATCCTGGATATTTTTGGCAATGGCTTCCGCCTGGCCGCGCTCCTCAGCCTCAACTCCCGGATGGGCACCTTGCGTATCAACAAAGGTGAGGACCGGCCGCTGAAAGCGTTCGGCTAAATGGAAGAGACGCAGTGCCTTACGATACCCCTCAGGGCGAGGCATACCGAAATTCCGGCGACGTTTTTCAGCAACGGTTTTTCCGCGCTGATGGCCGACCACCACAACCGGGATCCCCTGAAAGCGAGCCAGCCCACCGACAATAGCTGGGTCATCGGAAAAAACGCGGTCGCCATGCAACTCAACAAACTCGGAGCATAAGGCTTCTATGTAGTCAAGCGTAAACGGCCGGTCGGTATGTCGCGCGAGCTGCAGTCGTTGCCATGACGAAAGCGAGCCAGACAGTTCAGCCTCTTGTTGACGAAGCTGTTCCCCTAGCTCGGCCAGCTCGGCCTGCTGCTTTGCAGATCGGGTTTCTATCTCGAAGAGTTTGTCAACCTGCTTGTCCAGTTCTTCCAATGTTTTTTCAAAATCGAGATAGGTTGTCTGCACAGCTAATCCTTAAATCAAAGCCTCATACGTGCTGCGTACATATAAATTTTGAATTCCCATACCCTTTTTACATTTTACTTTTTGTGTTTTCCGTTCGTTGTCATTTCATCAAAAAACTCTCAAAAATTCTTTGATCGCCGTATCGATCTCTCGAGCTTGGCCGGGCAAGAACCACCGTACCCCAGGTTCTGTGCGAAACCAGGTCAACTGCCGCTTTGCGAGTCGGCGGGTTTCTTTGGCCATCTGGGCGACTGCCTCGGCGAGCGTGTAGTGTCCGTTGAGCATGAGCCCGACCTGCGCATAGCCAATTGTGTGCAACACAGAAAGATTTACGTCATACCCCATATCCCAGACCCGGCGCACCTCGTCAACAAGACCGGCGCGGACCATAGCCTGGCAGCGCCGTTCAATCCGTTGGGCTAACGTCTCCCGCTCCACTGCTAAAGCAAGGATCAGAGTAGAAAACGGGCATTCCTGAAAGCCGTGCTCCCGCTGCCAAACGCTCATAGGCTTGCCACTCAACAGCCATACCTCCAAAGCGCGAATCAGCCGTATTGTATCATTCGGGTGCAAACGCTGCGCCGCGTCAGGATCAATCTTCCGGAGCCATGCATGCAGGAATCCACGTCCCTGCTCCTTCTCTTGTGTCTCAAGATGCCTGCGTAACGTTGGATCCGCCTGCGGTCCAGAAAAGAGCCCTCGTACCAGAGTACGGATGTATAAACCCGTCCCGCCGACCACAAGTACGCGTTTGCCGCGTTGGATAATGTCATGAATGGCTTCATGCGCCAGGGTCCGAAAGCGGGCAGTATCGAACTGCCCATCGGGGTTGACAACATCAATTATATGATGAGGAACCTGCGCCTGTTCATGAGCCGTAGGTTTCGCCGTTCCAATGTCCAAGTAACGATACACTTGGCGCGAATCAGCGCTCACAATCTCAGCGTTGTAACGTATAGCCAACTCGAGCGCGAGTGTACTTTTTCCTGTAGCAGTTGGTCCGGTGATAACAATGAGCTGCGGCTTGCCCATACGGTGGGGCTAACATATGAGATTCACAGCGAAAAGTATAGGAGAGCCGGATGGACAGAGCCACGCCAGTCACTATGCCCTTCTTTCGTCTGCATTCCCCGGCCAGAAAGACTACGCTTCCAGACCAAAGGCAGCCACCACTCCGAGCTCGTGCAATGCTTGATAGGTATGCGTAGCAGTTGGCTCAGAGGCAAACAGCTTCAGATCTTCAACGGAATCGATGTCAAACGCAATACGGGGCGCTTCGATCATACGACAGGCCAGACCATCTTTCTGGGCACAAACTTTGTGGGCCTCGAGGCTTGGACCACCAAAGCAGGTTGGCATGACCAGTGGCGGGACGCGTAGGAGTGCGTTCGTTCCTTCCCCCTCCTTGCACGTCACAAGGAGGACTTGGGGGTCGTCGGTCGTCTCGCAGAACAGTAAGTCGATATCCTCAGAGGTCACAAGCGGGAGGTCGGATAAAAGCACGAGCAGCGCCGTGGCCCCCTGTTGTAGACAAACTTCGGTACCAATGGCGACAGCACCGTTCAAGCCACGCGGATGGCCTTCATCAATCGCCTCCGCGCCCAAGCTCTGGGCTATTTCGAGCAGACTCGGATCTGAGGTCACTACCCCAAAGCGATCAACGGTGGACGCGTGACGTAGATTGGTCAACACATCACGCAGCATAGCCTGAGAGAGGATGTGGCGCTGTGTATCCGACAGCAGCGCCGACAAGCGGCTCTTTCCATGAGCCAAGGCTTTTATAGGGACAAGGACATAATTCACGGTGGTTATCCTATGGCCATCCTGAAGAAATTCTCCTTGCGGAACAAGAGGGAATGGGGTTATAGTCGGGAGACTATCAAACACACCCTGCGAACACACCCCGCAAACATACCCTAAAAAGGGAGGAGCCACATGAGAGAAGTTGCCATTGTTGGTGCGGGCATGACCCGTTTTGCGAAACATCTGGATAAAGGAATGAAGGAGCTGTCCCGCGAGGCAATTGAGGCGGCCCTCAAATCCGCCGGAGTTGAGGCAAACGCGCTTGAAGCCGTCGCCGTTGGCAACGCCATGGCCGGACTTATTACCGGCCAGGAATGCATTCGAGGTCAAGTCGTCCTGCGTGAAATGGGCATTGGTGGCATTCCCGTAATTAACACCGAGAACGCCTGCGCCAGTGCAGCAACGGCATTTCATCTGGCTTGGTTGTACATTGCTTCGGGTATGTACGATGTCGTGCTTGCTCTAGGCATGGAGAAGCTCTACCACGCGGACAAGAAAAAATCTTTCGCAGCAATCGGCAGTGCGATCGATGTCGAACTGATGCAACAAACGCTGGCCGACATGAAACAGACCACAAAAGATAAGGGCGAAGGCGTAGGGGCGGGGAAGTCACGTAGCATGTTCATGGACTTTTATGCTGAATTCGCGCGTAGTCATATGCGCAAATACGGCACGACCAAAGAGCACTATGCAGGAGTCGCGGCCAAGAATCATACCAATGGCAGCTTGAATCCGCACGCACAGTTTCAGACTCCACGCAGCGTAGAAGACATCTTGGGGTCACCCATGATCGCCGATCCGCTGACCCGGATGATGTGCTCACCGATTGGCGACGGTGCTGCGGCCGTGGTCCTGACCAGTGCGGAAAAAGCCAAAGAGTTCACCACCAAACCGGTGTATGTGAAAGCTTCCGTCCTGGGCTCCGGCCAGGACCGTCAACCCGGCGATCCTGGAGTTACCGAGCGTATCGCTCAAAAAGCCTACGAAGTCGCGGGCATTGGCCCGGAAGATCTCGACGTAGCCGAAGTGCATGATGCCTCAGCACCGGCGGAGCTCATCATCTATGAAGAACTGGGTTTATGCCAACAGGGTGAAGGTGGTCGCTTGATTGACGAGGGGTTTACCGCCTTGGGTGGTAAGACACCGGTGAACCCGAGTGGTGGCCTGCTGGCCAAGGGCCATCCGGTTGGCGCAACGGGCACAGCGCAAATTGCCGAGATCTTCTGGCAACTGCGCGGCGAAGCCGGCAAACGCCAGGTTGAAGGCGCCAAGGTCGGCATTACCGAAAATGGTGGGGGCATGGTCCGCGGCGAAGCCGCAGCCCTCGCCGTTCATATTCTTAGCGTCTAAATGCGTATCATCTCTGGCTCGGTGGGTGGGCTGTCGCTCATGGTTCCAAAAGGCCATAAGGTCCGGCCGACCACTGACCGAGTCAGAGAATCTGTGTTCAACATCCTTGCTAGTCGCTATTCCCTCACAGATATCGACGTTCTCGATCTCTTCGCCGGCACAGGTGCACTGGGTATAGAAGCTTTAAGCCGCGGCGTTCGCTCTACCGTTTTTGTTGATGCCAGTCCAGACGCGCAAAAAATCATCCGGGCCAACCTGAGGACGACGAAGCTCCTCCACCGGGGTCGGATTCTGCGTGCGTATGCGCTCAAAGGGATCACGATCCTCGAAGATCAAGGTCTCCGGTTTGGTGGCGTTTTTCTTGATCCTCCATACGAAGAAGGCTGGGTCGATAAAACATTGCGGCGTTTAGCTCGCAGCGTAATTCTACGAGTAGGGGCCTGGATCGTCGTGGAGCACGCCCGGCATGAAGCCGGAGCTGAGTCCTATGCCCCGTTGGTATTGACGGACAGCCGCCGTTACGGCACAACCGGGGTGTCTTTCTACCAGCACAGGGGTGAGGAAGCCGAGTGAAACGTTGCGCTATTTATCCAGGATCTTTTGACCCGCCAACGTGCGGGCATGTAGATATCATTCGTCGTAGTCTTCAGCTCACTGACGAAGTGATCGTTGCTGTCGTGTATAACCCGCAGAAGGACGACTACCTGTTCACACCAGAAGAACGCCTCGACATGTTCCGTGAGGAACTCCAGGCTGAAGGTGACCGCGTAGTGTACGATAGCTTCCATGGACTACTCGTTGACTATGTTGAAAGGATGCAGGCAAACATTATTATTCGTGGTTTGCGGGCCGCTTCAGACTTCGAGTACGAGTTTCAGATGGCTCTCATGAATCGTCATATGAAGCCGGACATTGATACGATTTTTCTGACGACTGGAGCGGCTCACTTTTATACTGCCGCTCGCTTAGTCAAGGAAATTTCCAGCCTGGGCGGTTCTGTGACAGGCTTAGTC
The DNA here is from genome assembly GCA_964639795.1 of uncultured Enterobacteriaceae bacterium. Lineage (GTDB taxonomy): Bacteria > Desulfobacterota > Binatia > Bin18 > Bin18 > Bin18. The sequence continues at coordinate 7,178 of CAZXFE010000177.1, forward strand.
CCACCACACGTCGAAAAACGACTCCGAGAGAAGTTCGCGAATACGCCAGACTAACGGCCAGCGTCCATCCGCTCGCTGGGAATGGACGCCGAGAAATCCCATACGGCCACCTTTCGATCGAAGGGGTCTTGAGGCACAGTATGCGTCTTGCAAAACGTTTAGAGCTAGTCAAACCGTCGCCAACACTCATGGTTACGGTCAAAGTCGCGGCCTTACGTCGCGAAGGGATCACGGTCATTGACTTTGGGGCAGGCGAGCCAGATTTCGATACCCCAGTTCATATCAAGGACGCGGCAATCACCGCCATCAAACAGGGTAAGACTAAATACACCCCTGTTGGCGGGACAGCTGAGGTCAAAGAAGCCGTCATCGCGAAGCTCCAGCGGGAGAACGATCTCAGTTATACACTCCCAGAAGTCACCACCGGATGTGGGGGTAAGCATATTCTTTTCAACGCCTTTCACGCCCTTGTCGGTCCGGGTGATGAAGTCCTTATTCCAGCTCCCTACTGGGTCAGTTATTCCGACATCGTGATCTTGGCTGGTGCGACGCCAAAACTGCTTCCCACCACAGAAGAAACAGGTTTTAAGATTACGGCAACCCAGCTGCAAGAGGCGATTGGCTCGCAAAGTAAGGTCCTGCTCCTCAATAGTCCCTCAAACCCGACTGGTGCGGCGTACACCGAAGACGAACTGAAACAGATTGCTGAGGTCATTGAGCACAGCACCCTTTTTACTATCTCCGACGATGTGTACGAGAAATTTTTGTACGATGCGCCGCGCTGCGCCCACCTGCTGTCACTCAAGCCCAATCTTCGCAACCGTCTGCTCGTCGCTAATTCGGTGTCAAAAACCTATGCGATGACTGGCTGGCGCTTGGGTTATGCAGCCGGTCCACAAGAAGTCATTAAGGCCATGGAAACGATCCAGAGCCAGAGCACGTCAAATCCGAACTCCGTGGCTCAGGCAGCCGCGATTGAAGCCCTTACCGGCACTCAAGAGCCGGTTGGGATTATGGCAAAAGAGTTTGCCAAACGGCGCAATTACGTTGTTGACCGGCTGCGCGCGATACCTGGTATTTCGTGTACACTGCCGGAAGGTGCATTCTATGTTTTTCCACGCGTCTCTGGTTGTTTTGGGACAAAGTGGCAGGACAAGACGATTGCTTCGGCCATGGATTTTTCTCTGTA
>CAZXFE010000178.1:0-8272 GCA_964639795.1 uncultured Enterobacteriaceae bacterium
CTCAACCGGTTTAACGGTAAGCTGGTGTGGCGTGGGTATACGCTGGATGCTGCCGAACCGATCCGCAAGAATGCGATTGGGGTGCAGTTGTGGGGACCATCCGGCGCGTCGATCTGGTCGTCGCCCGCGCTCGATCCGGAACGCGGCAGAATGTACGTGACCACGGGCGACAATTACTCGGACCCCGCTTCCTTGACGAGCGATGCGGTGGTGGCCTTTGATCTGCGAACCGGGGAATTTTTGTGGTCCAAGCAGTTCACCGCGGGCGATGCCTGGAATGTCGGCTGTGAGCAGCAGGACCAGACCAATTGTCCGCAAGCGCGCGGTCCGGACTTAGACTTTGCCTCTTCGCCTATCCTGCGTATCTTACCGGACGGGAGGCGGGTTATCCTGGCGGGACAAAAGTCGGGCATGTTGCACGCCATTGACCCGGATCGGGAAGGGGAAATTCTGTGGCAGCAGCGGGTTGGGAAAGGCGGCCTCATCGGCGGTATCCAGTGGGGCTCTGCGGTGGATGCCAAACAGATCTATGTGGCTTTATCCGATATTGGGGTCACTACCGTAAAGAATTCTGACATTGGCTTTGACACGACACTCGACAGTAGTGTTGGCGGGGGCATGTTTGCGTATGACATCGAGACGGGTGAGCGCAAATGGTATATCCCAGCGCCAGGCTGCGGCGACCGCAAACAGTGCAGTCCGGCGCAGTCCGCCGCCGTGTCGGCTATCCCCGGGGTTGTGTTCTCTGGATCTATAGACGGCCATCTGCGTGGTTATATGACACAGAGTGGCGAGGTGGTGTGGGACTACGACGCGGTCCAGGAATATGAAAGCACCAACGGCGTCAAGACGCGTGGTGGCTCGTTCGACGGTCCGGGACCGACCATTGTCGATGGTATGGTGTATGTGAATTCAGGGTATGGTTTTCAGGGTGGAATGGGAGGAAATGCCCTGATCGCATTTTCAGTGGATGGCGAATAATCATCTTTTTCCGTTGTACGGGTGGGGCCGTAAGACCCACCCTACGAAACGTCCGCTAAGGAGGTACTCCATGTTCGTAAGAGATTGGGCTTGGCCTAAAAGAAACGCTGCGAGAACAGTGCTTGGCACGTTGTGCTTTGTGTTAGTGGGTGTCATTGTTCCGTCCAGTTGGGCCTACTCGCCAGCGAATGGGGGCGCTGACGGCGAGACGCTCTACAAAGAAAACTGCGCGCGCTGTCACGAGGGCCAAGTCAAACGCGCCCCGCATCGTCAAGTCATTCAGCGCCTGCCGGCCGATATGGTGCTGCATTCTTTGGAACTCGGCAAGATGAGGTTCCAAGGGATGACGCGGACCACTGCGGAACGTCGAGCCGTGTCCGAATGGATCACGGGCAAGAAGTTAAAACCGGCCTCGGCCACGGATGAAACTGTTGCTGGGTTTTGTCCAGACGCGCCGGGTGAGTTCTCCATTGAAGAAGGTGCTCCAGAGTGGAATGGCTGGGGAGTCAATAACTTCAACTCGCGTTTCCAAACTGCTGCCGATGCAGGCGTGAGCGCAGACCAAGTGCCCAACCTCAAGGTCAAGTGGGTCTTTGGTTTGCCTATGGATTTCCAAACCTCGCAGCCGACTGTGGTTGGTGGCCGGGTTTTCGTGGGGACTATGAAAGGCCGTGTGTATTCCGTTAATGCCAAAAGCGGCTGCCTGCACTGGTCTGTCAAAACGAAGGCTGGAGTCCGCTCAACAATGGTTGTGGATACGCTGCCCGGCACCAGCCCGGCTCGCTACGTCGTCTACGTGGGTGACGCTGAGGCCAACCTGTATGCGCTGGATGCGCAAACGGGTAAGGAGCTATGGCAAGTTAAAATTGATGACCATCCTTTGGCTCGGATCACCGCAACGCCAAAAACGCAAGGCAATCGGATCTATGTCTCGGCTACCACATTCGAAGAAGTCGCGGGCGGAGATCAGAATTATGAGTGCTGTACGTTTCGTGGTTCCGTGTTGGCCCTCAATCGGTTCAATGGCAAACAAGTGTGGAAGGCGTATACCATTCCAGATCCACCCGCTCCCGTCCGTAAGAATGAGTTTGGAGTTCAGCTATGGGGGCCGTCCGGAGCCTCGGTTTGGTCCTCACCGGCCCTCGATCTTGAACGCGGCCGAATATATGTCACCACCGGCGATAACTATTCTGATCCAGCCTCACTCACCAGTGACGCAGTTATGGCCTTTGATCTGCGGACCGGGAAGTTTTTGTGGTCCAAGCAGTTCACGCCGAACGATGCCTGGAATGTGGGTTGTGAGACGGACGACGATGCCAACTGTCCCGAGGCGCGTGGTCCGGACCTCGACTTTGCATCATCGCCCATCCTACACGTTTTACCCAACGGCAGACGTATCATTCTGGCAGGACAGAAATCTGGGGTGATGCATGCCATAGATCCGGATCGTGATGGCGAGATTCTCTGGCAACATCGGGTTGGCAAGGGTGGTCTAGCGGGAGGGATACAGTGGGGATCTGCGGCTGATGCTAAACAGGTCTATGTCGCTCTGTCCGATATTGGCCTTAAGGCTGTAGAAAACTCAGATGCGGGCTGGGCCACGACCCTGGATGGCAGTGTGGGTGGTGGCATGTTTGCCATAGGCATTGAGAGTGGCGAGCGCAACTGGCATGTACCACCTGTGGGGTGTGGGGATAAGCCTCAATGCAGTCCGGCCCAGTCGGCGGCGGTAACCGCCATTCCGGGGGTTGTTTTTTCCGGCTCGGAAGACGGGCATCTGCGTGGCTATGCCACTGGCACGGGCGAAGTCGTGTGGGATTATGATGCCGATCAGGAATATGAAAGTATCAATGGCATTAAGACGAAGGGCGGCTCGTTCGATGGTCCGGGACCAACGATTGTAGACGGTATGATGTATGTCAATTCTGGGTATGGTTTTTGGGGAGGAATGTCGGGGAACGCGCTGATCGCGTTCTCGGTGAATGGCGAGTAAGCTTCTGGCCTGGGTATCCTCGTAGGGGCGACCGACTGGTCGCCCCTTTTTGTTGCGGCAGCATTAAATTTTATATAACTACCTCTGAGTTCGTATGTGGTCTTCCTTCTGGCTTATTGTTCAGTCCTGCGCTCTTGGTATAGGAAGCGTAGCTAATTCAGTTGCCAAGTCAGCTGAAAGTTGCTGAAGAATCTCTTGAAGATTCCTACTCATGGCCTCTGCCACGGCCGCTGGGTTGCGCTTGCTTGCTTGCTGGGTTGCAGTATAGGTCTCAAACCAAAATGGGGACGCATTGCGAGAGCGGCTGAGCCAGACGTCTATGCTCAGGACTGCCTGCCAAGACTGCGCCTGATCGATCTCCTCACACTGACGTATGACGCCCCCGAGCCGCATATCGGCCGGGGCATCTGGAGTCGGATAGACCGTGCTGAAGAGGTGGGATTGTTGCAACGCGCGGCGTGTCAACGTTGTCACCATGTCGGCAGGTTTCGAGACCCAGCGATGGTAATGGTAGAAATCTACCTGGTAGGGCGAGGAGCGATAGACAATGCGATCTCGGTTATACGGTTGGTGGGCGGTAAACGGCCGCACAACCAATGAGGCCGGTGAAGCTGTGGTTTGCGCTGTAGAAGCAGAGCCGGTAGTGCGAGAGGGAAGAGACAGCGCGTAATGGTACACCTCTTGCTTGGATTGCGTGATGCTACACCCAGCGAGGAGCATGCTCCAGAGACTAAGGCAGAACAAGAGCTTGTTGTAAGTCATGGGTCAGGAATTTCTTTCGCTGAAACCGTTGTCCCCCAAACAATAGAAGACGGGTCATTTCGCAAGGATACACTCAGCTCCCGCAGTTCTTGTGAGGTATTCGATAAATTCACCAGCAGGCGACGTACTTCTTGGCGATTGTCGACAACAACGTCGTCGACGTGGCCAGTCAATTGGCGCACCTCATTTGCCAGCTGTGCCGTCACGGCCGCGGTCTTTCGCATCTGGTCCATTATGGCTTTGCCATCGTCATACAGATCTCCACGTATGGTGTTAATCGCATCCGTTGCATTTTTGATCCCAACTGCTGCCTGAGCCAGATTGTCAACCATCTCTCGTAGAGCCGTTCGCGTGTCTGGGGTTGAGACTTCATCCAGCGAGGTGCGCAGATCTTTTGCGAACAGCGACATATTACGCAGAAAGTTGGTGGCAGCGGTTAGGTTCTGCTGGCTCAAAACATCCTGTTCAATACGAGTGAGCGTATCAAGTAGGCGTTCCGCGATTGCGCCCGCGCGATCTTGAAACTCTTCTAGCCCTCCACGTTCGACTAGGATTTTCGCACCTATTTCTAAGAGAGGCGCGGCCCTCGAGCCGCCCGTCAATTCGATATACCGAATGCCGGTCACAAATGAGCCTATGAGATGTGCGGTTGTATCTTGGCGGATGGGGATGCCCGGCTGCAGCGCAATCATCACCTCAGCCAGGGGTGGAGTGTCTTGGGTGAGCCTAATGGTTTCGACTTTGCCGACTGCGACACCTTGATACTCCACCACCGCGCCAGGTAAGAGGCCGCTGACTGATTCTTCAAATAAGATGGCATAGCTATCGAGCGACTGAAAAAAACGTGAGCCTGCCAGCCATAGCAGCGCGCCGCTGAACAAAAAGAAGCTGAGCGTGACAAACAGCCCGACCTTAAGACGATTCTGTCCCATGCTGTTCTCCATTCACAAGCAAAGTATCGAGCAAACTGCGTTGAAAGGTCGTTGGTCGTGGGCGGCGGTCAAAAAAGGCGCGGATGTGTGGATGATCGGTCTGCCGCACCTCATCCAGCGGACCGGCGGCAAGCACGCGTCCTGCGTCCAAAATGACTGCGCGATCGGCAATCATTTGAATGCTCCCCAGCTCGTGGGTCACAATGACGATGGTCATGCTGAGTTGTTCTTTGAGCCGAAGAACCAATTCGTCCAACTCCCGTGCGGTAATGGGATCGAGACCGGCAGAGAGTTCATCAAAAAGTAGCAGGGTTGGGTCCAAAGCTAGTGCCCGTGCGACTGCTGCCCGCTTTTTCATGCCCCCGCTGATTGTCGCCGGAAGGAGATGTGCCGCCCGAGCCAGGCCGACTAGGGAGAGCTTCATCCGAGCCAGCATGCGTGCGGTTTTTTGATCCGTCTTGGTGTGCTCAATAATAGGCAAGGCAATATTCTCTTCAAGAGTCATCGAATTAAAGAGTGCCCCCCCTTGAAACGACATGCCCACATTCCGCAGAATATTTTCTCGTTCTTCTTCATTTGCTTGATGGAAATCGTGTCCGTCAATGAGGACGCGTCCGGCGGTTGGTGTCAGCAGACCGACAATGTGACGTAAGAGTGTGGTTTTCCCGCAGCCGCTGCTGCCCAAAACAACTGTGATTTCACCTCGGTAGGCATCCAAGCTGATCCCGTCAAGGATAGTCCGGCCGTTGTACTGGGCAACCAGGCCTTCAATCTGAACGTATGGGCTGAGATCTGACGTTGGCATCCGATTTTCTGTGACTGTTGTACGATGGTCTATGTCAGATAGAAGAATATCGTGGTGAACACCGCATCCGCCAAAATACACAACACAATAGAGGCAACCACAGATGCTGTGGTATTTGTCCCTACACCTTCTGCTCCACCGTGCACATAAAAACCACGGTAGCAGGCAACAAGCCCAATCAGCAACGCAAAGACGAGACTCTTCACCATTCCGGTTGCCAGATCAATCATGAGCAATGCCTGCCCGGTCTGCTGCAAATAATTCTGGCTGCCAAGGCCCAGTAACATCACGCCTATCCAATAGCCACCGAAAACTCCGGTCAGATTCGACAGCACCGTCAAACACGGCACGGCACACAGCAAGGCGAGGATACGCGGCAGGAGAAGGAAGCGGCCCGGACTCAGGGCCATGGTTTGCATTGCGTCGATCTCTTCAGACACGACCATGGTGCCGAGCTCGGCGGTGATGGCCGAACCGCTGCGTCCAGCGACAATGATGGCAGTAATCAAAGGTGCCATCTCACGGGTCATTGAAACCGCAACGAGGTTGGCAATATAGATAGTCGCTCCAAATTGGCGTAGCTGACTGGCTGCATTGAGGGCTAAGACCGCTCCTATGAGAAAAGATAGAAAGGTTACAATGGGAACGCCGTCCACACCAATCTTGACAATTTGTTCTACGGTTCTGTCCCATTTGATTCCTTTGCCACGCCATGGGGCAAGAAAGAGCCAATATGCGAGTTCGCCAACCATTGCGAGCAAACGCCGGCCGGTGGTGACCGCGCTCAGCGTTTGTTTTCCTACATATTCCACAAGGGAAAGTTGCGCTGGCAAATGTCCCGACTGATCCAGAATGCTGGCATCAAGGCCGGTAAAAGCTTGCTGGGCTTGGGCTGACAAGCCAGTAAAGCGTACGGTGACTCCACGGTCTTTTCCCTGCTGTACGAGTCTGAGGAGAGCGGCAACCTCTAGCCCCTGCAGGCGTGGGACGTTGCTAAGATCAAGCATATGCTGTGAGCCAGCAGGCGATCGTTCAACCTGGCGGGTGTGCCCGCGCACCAAGGAAAAGATCAGTGGTGACATTTGCGATAGGCCTGGTCCGTCCTGTTCCAAAATATGTGTCGTCCCTTTCTCAGCTTACATCGACCAACGGAAGCTCGAAAGCCGATGAATCAGCCTTGCCAGCGTGTACGAGCCCATTTTGCCTTTTTGTGTTTTCATAGCATAACAGGAGATGAGGGATGGAGTCATGATACGAGGGGGAGGACAGCACCGGCAGGCGCGTGCCGAACCACGGACGTCCGCCGCCTTGGTCGCACTGCTCAAGCCAGGTACACAAGTCAGAGTTGTCGGGGCCGTTTCCGGGACATGGCTCGAAGTCCGCTCAGCTCCCAATCGTGGGCCTGGTTACCTACACCGCACGGACGAAGAGGGAGTCGATGGGCCGCGATAATCTCCCGCTCCCATAAGTTGGCATTAGCCGGGGAAATAGGTTTCCAAATTTGCTGCCTCGCGCTTCTGACAAGCGACTGCAACCCGGAGTTTCTCCAAGTGCTGGTCCATCATTTTTCCACCCTGCGGAACTGGATGGGCGGCAAAGAAGTCTGTGACCTCAGCCTCAAGTTCTGGCGTTACCAGGGCGACAATGCCCTCGCACATACGGATTACCGAATTATCCGGAAACTTCTCAGCCATCTCTTCCCAGTGCTCTTGTAGGAAAGCCCAGGCCAGCTCGCGGCCATCGGTGTTCATCAGTAGTGAGCGCATAAGATAAGGTGCGTTCTGGGTCCGGACGTCCCCGTTCAGTGTCATGACGAGCGTCTGTTTGAGAAGATCCTGATGCCGGAAGGCCGCCAGCGCAAACTGATAGCGCTGTTCTTCCTGCGGTGTCTTTGCCGTTTGCGAGGTCTGACGAAATTCTTCGTATACGTTTGCCCTCCCGGTATAAGCGAGAATCGAAACCAAGGAAGGGATGAGGTTTCGATCAACAGTATCGCGATCGGCTTTGTAGTGCGCATACACATTGTGCGCTTCTTCCTGCGTCGCTCGGTCATCCCCCAGCGTCCCCAAGGCTCCGAGAAGTTCTCCCCGTAACTGACTAATGAGAGCATTCTCTCCATCTTTGGGACTCCAGCCTAACTGTTGGGTTAGTGGACCGAGGAGGTCGCGAATCCGACGTTGCAGGGCCGGCCGCTGGGTCGGGCTCAGCAATCGATACAGGTAATGGCAAGGACCCAGAATTGCGGCCCAGACATTATGATCAGTCTCCTCCTGAAACAAAGTCAGCAAGTCGAGATAGGCGGTAAGCGGGGTGAGGCCAGCCTGGGCTGTAGCCCAGGTATCGCTGATGAGATTAAAGCGCTCAATCGCGGAGAGCCGGGCCTGGATATTTCCCGTTAGCTGATTGAGCATGTCTGAGCTATAGCGGACGCGGTAAAATCCATGTCCACCCGCATTGACGACGGCCCAATCCGGGCTGCCGGATAATGAAAGGCGGAGCTCTGCATCGCCGAGAAGGGCGGTCTGCGTTTGGATTTCGCCGTTCACCTGGACTTTGATAAAAATCGGCGCTTGCCAGTGTTTCGCGTCGTCCATGCCGTTTTGGAGATAGTAAAACGGTTGCTGTGAGATAACAAGATCCGCACCGTCGGCCTCAACGGAAATTAGGGGATAGCCAGCCTGGAAGACCCAGGTATCCATCATGGTCCGCACCGGCTGTTGGGTGGACTCTTCTATTGCGTCCCACAGATCGGTAGTTTCTGCACTGTCGTATTCATGCTTCTGCAGATAGCGGTTGATT
>CAZXFE010000179.1:0-8242 GCA_964639795.1 uncultured Enterobacteriaceae bacterium
GGCATGTGCTCGGCGGAGGGACAGATCAGCGTTATATTCCTCGGAACCATCCGAATCGGTATGGCCTGTGAAAACGACTCGGTTTGCGGGGTGCGCCGATAACCACGCATGCACTCTTCGCAATTGTCGAGCTGAATCCGGCTTCAACACATCAGAGTCATAATCAAAATAAATGCCGTAGAGGACGGCGCGACCCGTCTCATTAAGTGCCCGCTCGACCGGATTACTTGCTCTCTGTAATAGCCGACTAGCGCATGCGGGTTTAGGGGTATCGTCACTCCGTTGGCCGTGCCAATGACCCTGTATTGCACCATCTTCGTACCAGAACCCATTGAAGTACGCGCCGTCCGCCGTAATCGCCAGAACAGCCTTCCCAATCTGGGGGCCATGTTCGCGCCATTCCATGATCACAAAGTCTTCTGCGTAGTTGCCGCTAAACGTACCTCCGTCGTAATCGTAACAACCGCGGACTTCCTCGGTGTCAGACACAATGAAAAAAGGATTCCAATTGGTCTTATATGTGCCAGCGAGCTCCGGGCGTTCCCGCGCCCCCGGCTCTGGTGTACCCAGTGCCTGAAATTCCATAAGTTCTGTGTACTGTGAGTGCCCACCATTGCTCATGATGGACAATTTCAACCACCGCGCCCGAACGGGCGCTGGCAAGGATACTACCGTCGCGGTATTTGCGTCGAGGTCTCCGTCAAAAACGACATTGAACGGCCCCTTTCTCGTTTCGCTCGAGGCGAGGACCGTGACGCGGCCTGCAGATATGCCGTCGTGCGTTTGCCATTCGGTATTCGTCGCATCAAATGACAATGTATCGATATCGTAAGGGCGTGCTAGTTCGAAAAGAAACATGTGTGGTGCGGGGGCTGACCGACGACTGGACCACCCAACGTCTGTTCGCCCATCAATGAGCCCTAGCGCGATCCAGGCGGTCGACGCGCGATTTCCATATTCGGTCGTATACTCAATCAAGACACTGCCGTTCTCAAATCCTACGGCGTTCACTCGTTCCGTCTCGCGGGTCCAGGCCATGTTCGCAAGCAAACCTACGGCAGCAACCACGGCAATCACGATACGATGCATGTACCCTTCCTTCGTTGGTTCCCTCGCCTCTCCGTTAACACTCTTTAACCGTCATCGCTAATCCGTTCACGTATACGTTAATACCCCAATGTTTTCTCTTGCAGGCAGCGGCAGCGCTTTGCTAATTAGAACTCGTGCAACGCGTAATGCCATTATCTCTACTGGTATCAGCAACGGATGTCGCTCACGAGGAATCTACCACTATGTTGAGATTCTCGGCGAACGTCCATAATTCTGCACGATCCACAAGCTACCCGCAACTAACTCTGCGTGACTCACGTCCACAGAAAAGTGGTCCATATCGATGTGGTTCTTTGGCTTACACATCGCACACATTGGACGAACTAGCATAAAGCGGCATAGTCGCTTAGAAAGACACGAAGGAGGAGCACAATGACAACACCCGTATCACACACGAACGATCTACCTCTCTTACCAGGCCGTCTGGGTGATCCCGAACGAGTCTTAAAAACCGATCCCCGCACTGATTCTCGCTTAGTCGCGGCCTGTGGCCCGTATGGACTCGCTGAGGCTCTCCCGCCCATACCCGTCAACGCGGACTCGCCGTTGCAGGACAAGCTCGACTTCAGTGCGGCAAGCGAGGCTGGCATGGCAAAAGTGTTTGCCGCCCTGTTTGAGGACCTCCCGGAGATTCAGAATGTCGAGCGGCGGACTGAGGTCATCAAGGGAGTGGACGGCAACGACCTCAATCTTTACATCCATACCCCCCAGCATGTATCTGGTCCGCTGCCCTGTCTGTATCATATGCACGGCGGCGGCATGGTCATAATGACGGCCGATGATCCGACGTATCGACGTTGGCGCGACGAATTAGCTGCCGCCGGCATGATGGCCATTGGTGTGGAATTCCGTAATGGCGCAGGCAAGCTTGGCAACCATCCATTTCCAGCCGGTCTCAACGACTGTACGAGTGGACTGCAATGGACGTTTGACCACAAGGCCAGCCTGGGGATTTCGAAAATTATCGTGTCCGGTGAGTCTGGCGGCGGGAATCTCAGTCTGGCTACGTGTTTGCTGGCCAAGCAGGACAGACGCCTTGAACACATTGACGGCGTCTACGCTTCGTGCCCATACATTTATGGAGGGTGGGCACAGCCGAGTAGGGAGCTTCGTTCTTTGTTTGAAAACGACAACTACTTTATCAACTGTAGCCAGATGGAAGTGCTGGCGAGCGTCTATGACCCTGAAGGCAAAAACGCTAAAAATCCGCTGTGCTGGCCATATTGGGCCACAGGAGATGACCTGCAGGGGTTGCCCCCACACGTCATCTCGGTCAACGAATTGGATCCCCTACGGGACGAGGGGCTGAAATATTATCAGATGCTCATGTCAGCTGGGGTGTCAGTATACAGTCGGACCGTCAACGGCACCTGCCACGCGGCGGACGTGCTTTTCCGTAAAGCGATCCCGAACGTATGCGCGGCCACCCTCCGCGATATCAAAGGGTTCGCCGATTCACTTTAGGTCTGGCGTAGAAGGCGCGCCGTTATGGAACAGGTTTCATCGTCTGTTCCTATGCCGTAGCTTCCCATCGGCGGCAACTCTCTGAATTTTCCATTCGCAAGCCTACTCGCGGCTAGCTTGCGAGGCGCTGTTGCTTCATCAGGTCCTCGGTCGACACGGGCGCGATTACATTCTCCTCCTTGTCGAGGATCTCAAAGAGCTTGCCCCCTGGGGCGTACATATTAAAGAGGAGAAGCGAGCCAGTCGGGCCTGCGTACTCCATATGCAGGTCCCCAGCCGGCTTATGCGCGTAATCGCCGGCAAGTCGGACCTTGTGCTCGCCCTCCGTGCCGTGCTCGACCTCAATAACGTGGTGTTCACCGTGGAGCACGGTTGTCGTTGTGTCCACAAGGTGCCGATGGAAGTGGCAATAGGAGTCGGGCTCCCAGCGAAACAGGATGTCGATGTGGCCGTCAGCACGTATACAGAGGACCGAGGCCCAGTAGTCGATGGGATAGTCAAAGCTGTCGTCCCCTGTGAAATGGATCCAGTCGAGACTGCTCGTGTCAAGAAGCTTCATGCTGTATCTCCAATGTGAGTGCTAACTCCAACGTCCTGTACCGGTAGAGGCGGTCGATGTCAAACACTACTGGTCTGAATCCCCGTCCTCGGTCGGGCCAGGTGAGACGCTGTCGAGAAGCCAGGCAAGCATCCAACGACGCCCTCTTCTCCTCCAGCTAGATGTATAGATGTTTTTTGCTATAGCAGAAACGGAAGCGCCGTAGCAAACAGATGCAAGGTCGCACATAGTGGGCTCGTCGGCGACGCTGTACACGATCCCGGTGGACGTCCACATCATTCAGCGCACAAACGGCGCGGGAGCGATCTCCGATGCCGCTCGTACACAGCCAAATTGATATCTTCAACGAAGATCTCCAAGCGCCCATAGGAACTCCTGGAGCCCCCTGGGCCCACAACACCCCTATTTCTGCCCCCCTTCCCAAGGTGCAGAAAGCTGTGTAGAAACACGCCTGTGGAGAAGGATATGGCCCGGTGGCTGTACCGGTCTTCAAAACCGAGTTGCGTGGCGTAACGTTGCGCGGATGGTTCGACTCCATCCCTTCTCCGCCAAGTCTTCCAGCTTCAACTTGCTACTTCAGGAAGAACATGGGACGAGCTGAGTTGCATCAAAAATCCCGCGCAGGTCGAGCAAAAACGTCCCGTCATGAATGCGGCCGAGGATGGGTGGATTAGCGTCCCGAAAACGCGCCGCAATTTTCTCCGCCGATAGACTGGGATGACGAATGGCTATGACTTTACTCGGCAGTTCTTCTTCCGGCAGAGCGCCGCTGCCGATCTGTGCCATGGCGTCGTCAGCCGTTATCCAGAATTCGTCTCCAAGCGCTTTCCGCAGGAACGGTATGGCTTGCGCAGCAATCACCTCCATATCTTCTATCGACCGGGTCAACCAACGCAAGGTCGGCAAGGCCTGGAGCAGGTCCGGCGAGCGGCGGTACAGTCGTAGAGTTGCGCTCAGCGCGGCCAGGGTCAGTTTGCCGAGCCGTAAAGCGCGTTTGAGGGGGTTCTTCTTGATCTTATCGATCCATTCTTTGCGACCAACAATGAGTCCAGCTTGTGGCCCGCCGAGCAGCTTATCGCCACTAAAGGTAACGACGTCGGCCCCTTTCGCAATCCGCTCAGCTACAACGGGTTCTCTTGGCAGGCCATATTGCGACAGATCGATGAGCGCGCCTGCGCCAAGGTCTTCCACTACTGGAATATTGTGTTCTCTACCTAAGACAACCAGTTCTTCCAGTCCGACTTCTGCAGTAAAACCAATGATACGGTAGTTGCTGGTGTGGACTTTCAGTAATACACCTGTCTCAGCAGAAATCGCATCACCATAATCTTTGGGATGGGTCCGATTGGTCGTTCCCACTTCACGCAGAACCACGCCGCTCTTGCGCATGACGTCCGGAATGCGAAACGACCCACCGATCTCGATCAACTCGCCGCGCGACACAATGCCCTCTTTGCCTTCAGCCAACGTATTGAGTGCAAGCAGGACTGCCGCCGCGTTATTGTTCACAACGGTCGCCGCTTCTGCGCCCGTCAGTGCAAGCACATCTGCTTCGATCACATCATCCCGGTCGCCGCGTCCGGCCTTGGACACGTCGTATTCCAGTGTCACCGGTTTTGAAGCGGCTCGGACCATTTCATCCAGCGCATCCTTGGCCAGCAACGCGCGGCCGAGATTCGTATGCAACACCGTTCCAGTTGCATTGATGACCGAACGCAGCGGGGACTGGTCGTCGCGACGCAGCACTGTATTCACCCGTTGGATAACATCGTCCTCACTCACCAGGTCGATAATTGTTCCAGCCAGAATGTCCTGACGCGCAGTCGCCAGCACCTCGCGTATGGCATCGGTAATGTAGATCCTATTGTAACGCGCCAGAATAGGCAAAAAGGCCGAATCGCTCAGAATTTTTTCGACGGAGGGGAGCGCGCGAAGAAGGGCTTTAGGATCAGCTCCTGGTGTTTTCATACCCGTCTTCACCTTGGCATACAGGCTTCCCCCTTGCAACTGCAAAAGCCAAGCTGCTAGCTTCGCCTTGCATCGAAGGAGGCTGACTATGGCGACAGTTGAGACCCACTACCAAGAGACCATTACTCAGCATGCGGATCAGATTCTGTTGTTCTTACGTACGTTCGAAGCGCTCCAAGAACAAATTCATCTCGGCAAAATCAACGAGCATCAGGAAGAACTGGTCGAAAAAGTAGGAGAGCTGTTTTCCAGCATCAATTCCGAGACAGAGAAACTGAAGATCCCGCCGAACCGCGATGTATTTCACAAAAAATGGCTCGAAGCACTTGAGCACCTTGAAGACGCTTACACGTCTTTTCGGACAGGGTCCCCGTATAATTTTATTGTTGCCTATATGCAAAGCCGACGCGCGTTTTCGTTAGGAAAATATCTGTTGTACGACCTGCGGTCCGAGCTGGCACCCATCCAGCCGTATTGGCTTCTCGCAGATGAGCTGCCTCGTCTAGCGGAACTAGAGACGCCAGTCAAAGGAAGCGGTCTGCAAACCGGCGTCATGCATCGCACCCAGACCAATAAGCATGCGGAATACTCGCTGTATATTCCCGAGAACTACGACCCTAGCCAACGCTGGCCGCTGGTAGTCACCTTACACGGCGGACATGGACGAGGGGACGATTATATGCTGACCTGGCTAAGGATAGCTAAGAGCAAGGGACTCATTCTCCTCTCGCCTAAGTCGCTGGGCCAAACCTGGTCAATCCAGCAACCGGGCCTTGATATCCGCTCTATCCTGGCCATGCTCGAAGAAGTCATGGACGAATACGCGGTCAACACCAGCCGCATTTTGGTCAGCGGGCTCTCTGACGGCGGGACGTTTTCGTACGCGCTCGGCATTAGTTGTCCGAAATTGTTCGTCGGTATTGCCCCCGTTGCCGGCGTCCTCCTTCCCGGGCTCGATTTTAAACAGGCAACAGCACTGCCGGTTTTCATCGTACACGGAGCAAAGGATTTTATTTTCCCGGTGTCTTCAGCACGGATGGCGCGGGACTTTTTGGAAGGACAAGAGTTTGAAAGTCTCACGTATACGGAATTGCCGGACTGGGGCCATGCCTATACCTACTCCATTAATGAAACGCTTGTTTTACCTTGGTTTGAAAAACTCCCGGATCGGCTCCATGCAGCTGACAAGAGCTAGCCATTTGGGACGGTATACCATAGAAACGGGATGCATTCGGGATGGGCACTGCTAACGCGACGAACTCACCATCGAGGGAGCAGCTCGGGGTTATTATTCTTGCTGCTGGAAAAGGCGCCCGCATGCGGTCAAGCCAGGCAAAGGTCCTGCATCGCTTGGCCGGGAAACCACTCCTCAGGCATGTCATTCAAGCCAGCCAGCGTCTCCACCCGAGCCGTCTTGTGGTGGTGGTCGGTCATCAGGCCGATGCCGTTCGACGGATCTGTGACGGAGACGATGTTCTTTTCGCCCTCCAAAAGGAGCAGCGCGGGACGGGAGACGCTGTTCGCGCAGCCGAGGAACAGTTTCAAGGCTTCCGGGGCGATATACTTATCGTCTACGGCGATGTCCCACTCCTGACGACCCAAACGCTTGCTCGGTTCGTCGCAGAGCATCGGGCTCAGCAGACCACGCTGTCAGTCCTCACCGCACGGCTTGAAGATCCGGCCCAATACGGGCGCGTTATTCGGCAAGCAGACGGGCAAGTGCACCGGATCGTCGAGGCCCGTGACGCGTCGGAACAAGAACTTGCCATCCAAGAAATCAATACCGGTATTTATTGTGTACACACCGATTTTCTTTTTTTCGCCCTTGACCGCCTTCAGCCAACCAACGCCCAAGGCGAATACTATTTGACCGATACGGTGGCTACCGCCGTCCAGGCCGGACTGCCGACGCAGGCCGTCCTCACTCCAGACTTTTACGAAGTCGAAGGCGTAAACTCTCGACAGGAGCTCGCTCGTATGGAAACGACACGACAAGAACAACTCCGCCGTCAGTGGATGGACGCTGGCGTCACACTTGAAGACCCGCAGACCGTTTACCTGAGTGACGAAGCCACGATAGGCCAAGATACGATCATTGGTCCGAATACCCATATCAAGGGAAAGACGACGATAGGCTCGCACTGCCGCATTGAAGGCAGTGCGTATATTGAAAATTGTACAATCGGGGATGGCGTCCAGATCTATTTCTCAGTTGACCTACGCGACAGCGAGCTAAGCGATGGTTCCTCGGCCGGTCCGTTTTCACATATGCGTGCTGGCGCCTTTCTCGCTCCACGCGCTGAGATAGGAAATTTTGTCGAAGTCAAGAAATCTACAATAGGCGAACACACAAAAGCTAAGCACTTGGCCTATATCGGCGATACTGAGATCGGCCGCGATACCAATATCGGGGCAGGAACCATTACTTGCAACTATGACGGATTCCGCAAGCATAAGACCCAGATCGGGGATCGGGTTCAGATCGGCTCGGACACAACTTTGATCGCTCCGATTACCATCAACGACGATGTCTATATCGCCACGGCCACGACGGTCCGCCACGACGTTCCAGCCGGGGCGCTTGTCTTTAATCGACGCCAGGAAGTGACCCGTGAAGGCTGGACGGCGGCCAAACGCGCCAAAGCTGAATCACACAAGGACAGCTAATTCCGCTGCCCTCAGTGAGAACACAACCCCTATTCTTTCGCAGAAGAGGACTCAATCATGTGCGGCATCATGGGCTATGTTGGTCAGCGTGAAGCAGCCCCATTGCTCTTTCAGGGGCTAAAGCGGCTTGAGTATCGCGGCTATGACTCCGCTGGCATCGCTGCTTTCACAAACGGACATATCTCTATCCGCCGGGCGGTCGGCAAGCTGAACAACCTCAATCAGTTATTGAAGGAAGAACCTCTGCCTGGTTCAGTCGGCATTGGACATACTCGCTGGGCTACCCACGGCTCTCCGTCTGAAGAAAATGCCCACCCGCATCGGGCCGGAGACGTTGTCGTGATCCATAACGGTATTATCGAAAACTATCTCGATCTGCGTCATAGCCTGATTGAAAAAGGGCGGACGTTTAGCTCAGAGACCGATACCGAAGTCATCTCTCACCTGATTGATCAATACCTCCGAGAAGACATG
>CAZXFE010000180.1:0-8234 GCA_964639795.1 uncultured Enterobacteriaceae bacterium
GGCGCACTTTCTCAAGATGCCGCTCTTCCAGACGGGGTTCACTTTTACACTCTCCGTGGAGGACACAAATAATTTGAAAGTCCGCGTTTATGCGGTGTCAGAAGTCGGATTGGCGTCTGAATTAGCATATGGGCCTGGCTATCCATTCCTTTAGTAGCCCATACAAGCGGACTTGTAGACAACAAGATGTCATCACGGCTTTCTCTGTAGAGCTTGGCAATCGGATTTTCGTAAAAAAGCCTTTTCCGATTTTTAGTGACTAGTGGGCGTATCCATGCCAAGGCCCGCTTTGGACGTGACCGGACTTCCTGACCCCCTCAGGTCAATAGGTCCCGCCACGTCTCAATCACACGTTCTTGGAAGAAACAATGACAAATTCCTTCCGTGAGGAAGAGGAATGCCAGGTATAAGTCAGTTGAAATGTGAATGCCCCCGGCGCGATGCGAACGCCCACTCTTACCGATCGCACACAAAGGGAAAATGCGAGTACTCTACTGAACGTCTGTGATCGCAAGGTTCTGTACAGCATCACCCCATCGTATGTAAGTCACGTTCCCGTCGTGCACGTCCTGGCTCACGTCGATGCCGGTGGGCCAAGGCACCGCGACTGTTGGTCTCGGGTTCTACGCCTTGCTGGTCGGTCCGCTGGTAACGCACGACGGGATCGGGGCCTTTATGGTGGGAATTCTCCTAGCCGTGATTATTGAGGGGTATCGCCGCACGCGTTGAGGCTGGGGTCGATCATCATCACCGGGCTTACAGACTATCGAGTAATTTTTTCCGCTTCGCCTCGAACTCCTCTTCGCTTATCAAGTCCAGCTCGTAGATAGAGTGCAATTCCTTCCGCCGGTCTTTATGCGGGGTTTTACTATACTTCACAATATCTTGGGGCACCGGCAAGGCTTCAGGCGGCGGGCGTTTGGGAGGCTGCGGTACCACTACGGATTCTGCGACGCGTTGTCTCTGCGCCGTTTGCTGGAGTTCCGTAACGGTACGTAGCTCCGGCACAGGGGTGTTCGTTTGAATTAGTTGCGTTTTCTGATCGCTTTCCGATCGTAATGCACGCGGTTTCATTGTGAGTTGCGGCGGGGCGGCTGCATCTGGCTCAAGAAAACGGATCGCTTGTCCAGAACTGAAGAAATCGCCTGACACCCCCCCACCAATACGGACGCGGGAGCACAGGGGTTCTCGATTCCGTCATTCTGGATCGTGTCCTGTGTCGGCTAGACTAGTAGTCGTAAGTGACGGTTATGATAGCGTCGACACGGCTGCCGTACTCTTCTCTTATCGACGCTCGAAGCTGATTGTGAAGCCTGTCGTACATAGGCTTCAGTTTTACTGTGGCAACGGCTAGATCAAGAGGGGAGCCGTAGCTCATTCACGCGACGCCTTTTGTTCGACCATGTACTTCACCAAGGATTTCATGTGGACGTGGGAGTGAACTGATTGTTAGAAGAAGATGTTCGGAATCTAGAACTCGCCATTGACCGGACGAGCTTACGCCAAGCCGAAACTCGCGGGCTACAAGCAATCGTTCGCAAAGTGTTAACTGGCGACCGACTAGATGAGCCTGAACTCGCGCGATGAGTGGCATGATCAGCTCTTTTCGCTACGCTGATCCGCCGGCCAGGACCCCTCGGAATCCAGTCCTAACCCAGGAAATGTGACTGGCAGTCCGACTATCATACATGCTGATATCGTCGCAGAACGTAAGACGGATGAAAGTTCTCGGCTTTCCTTCTATCTTGCCCTGTGTGGCTGTCGAATTGACACGTTCGTCAGATTTGACATAAAGCGCCCGTAGCGACCTGACCTCGCTCAAGCAGGAATTCGAGCGTCATTCTTAGGAAACTGAAGAATATTGGTCCAAACCCCTGGTGAGTACAGTTTCCCCGTTGTCTCGGCCAGGCTCGCTCAGAGAACGTCGGTGGAAGAATACAGATGACAGATTTCCAGGTTGAACCTTTCGATGCGAGCTTTGGCGCGACGGTGACCAGATCAAAGCTCGTAAAAACTGATGAGGCATCCTTCAGGCGGCGGTACGGTACCTGGCTTGAGCATGCGCTGCTCATTTTCCCGGATCAACATTTATCGGAAGAACAACAAGCTGCATTTGTAAAATGATTCCGTGAATTAGAATTTGATCTTGTAGCGATTAGCAGTATGAAAAAAGATGGTAGCGTTCGCATAGAAGACGATTCAAGTGATTAAAGGGAATATAGGTTGGCATTGTGACAGTATCTATATTCCCGTCCAGAGAGAGGGAGCTGTGTTGACGGCGCAAGTTGTTGCTTCCTCTCGTGGGGAAACCGGCTGGGTGGGTTTACGCGCTGGCTATGATGCTCTTGACGCAGACATGAAAGAGAAGGTTGTGAGTCTTTCGGCGTACCATTCCCTTCGTCATTCACAGAAAAAGGTAGGATTTGCGACTCAAAAAGGTGGTGACTATAATGGCTATGGTTTAGATGTCCAGGATTCGCCACTGAGACCTCTCGTGAAAACGCATCCTGAGAGAGGGTGCCACGCGTCTATCACCACACTGGGACAGCCGGAGATGCGGTTCTTTGGTATAACCGCCGCCTGCTTCACCGCGGCAGCCCATGGGATATGACAGAAGCTCGGGTTATGTACCCCGCAAGAATAGCAGGAGACTCGGTGTCTGGATTTGCAGGCACGAACTAACGATGTGCCAGCATGACCTGCTAGCACCAGGCACTTCCCGGTGGGCACAGATTCCGCTAAATTAGAGCCTGGTTCAGGTCGGAACGTTAAAAGATTTTCAAGCGAAAGAAGGAGATAGAATATGGTTAGTTATGTAACGCTCGGAACGAACGACTTCGAACGTGCCGCCAAGTTCTATGACGCGCTGTTGGCGGATGTTGGAGCGAAGCGTCTTATGGAGAACGAGAGAATTATCTTATGGGGGTCGCCAGGGGCGGCTCTACTGGCGGTGTGCAAGCCATTTGATGGCAAGACCGCCTCAGTTGGCAATGGCGTGATGGTCGCGCTCAGCGCGAGCAGCCCGGAACAAGTCTCCGCAATATATAATAAAGCACTGGAGTTGGGCGGTACGGACGAAGGTGCGCCTGGTTCGCGTGGCGATGGTGGCATGACCATTGGATATTTCCGCGACCTAGACGGCAACAAACTAAACGCCATCCATATGGGATAATCTGACCCTCTCGCTGAGTAGTAGCCTACACGCAAGGTGGGTCATCCGGCCCACCTTCCCACCTTTTTCCATCCTAGAAGATTGACCGAGCGTCCCATTCCCGCTACCTCGACCCGTTCGATAACTATGCGTACAAAGGTCTGGATTTTTGGTTATGGATCATTGATCTGGAACCCTGGCTTTTCTTTTGAAGAGAGTCAGATCGGCTATATTCGAGGTTGGGCGCGTCGTTTTTATCAGGGTTCAACCGACCACAGAGGCATACCTGGAGCACCAGGCCGAGTCGCTACCTTAGTCGCTGATCCCATATCCATATGTTGGGGTGTCGCCTATCAGGTTGCTGGAGATTCGTTGGAAGCAATCTTTTCTTATCTCGATTATCGAGAGAAAGGCGGGTTTAGTCGACATCACATCGACTTTTATCCCAGGACCAATAGGACGACGCAGCCACAACCAATCAGCGACGCCTATGTCTATGTCGCTCAAGACGATAATCCTAATTATATCGGTCCTGCTCCTATACCAGAGATGGCGCAGCAAATTTTCTCATCGACAGGGTTGAGCGGATCTAACCAGGAATATTTGACTCGACTCGCAGAGAGTTTACGCATTATGGGTGTGAAGGATAAGCATGTGTTCGAGCTCGAACAACAGGTACGCGCTCTTGAAATCTTAGGCGAAGCGTAAGGAAAAAATTGAAAAATCGAGTAGGTTTGAGAGCAGACAAGACCTTACATCTTCTCCATCACATTCCGGGCAAAATCCTCAATCACACTGTACTGCGTCTCAAACGATGGCAGCAGCATTAAATGTTTGAGCCCCGCCCGCTCCAGTTGACGGATTTGCTCAATAATCTCTTCCGGCATCCCAACCAAACAGGTTGATTTGATCAACTCTGGCGTCACAAACTTGGCTTCTTCGGGCAAGAGATAGGTACAATGCCCGGCGTGAATCCGCATGTGTCGATGCGTTTCCGGCGTGGCTTCCATCTGGGCGTTATATTCGTCCCAGAGATGGCGAAAATGGCCCGGAGGGTCTCCACCAAATTGTCGAATCTTGTCATACACATAGTGTAAGGATGCAATCACAAACGCGCCGCACTCACGCAACACGCGCTCCGAGGTCAGCGATTCGCCCGGCTGTAAGATAACCGCAGTGGTGAGCGAGGCCGTATAAAAGTCATCCGTCAATGCTCGCCCAGCTCGCTGTGCTCCTGCTTCGGCATTATGCAAGGCACGCTGCATGAAACCTGGATCGGGTGGAATTGACATGACCAGCCCTTCGCCGTATTGACCCGCCAGGGCTTGGGCCTTGGGGCCAAAACCGGACACATAGAGCGGAATCGGCTCCTCTACGTTGATGAATTTGTGATCCTGCATCAGGAATTGGACCGGATGGGTCTGTCCCTGCCAGGTGAACTCAACTTCCTCACCACGCAGTAAAGCCCGCAGCACGCGTAGATAGTCGCTAAACTCTCTCAGTTTCATGGGTTTGTGACCCATGAGGCGTGTAGCGGTATTGCCAGTCCCAATGCCTAAAAAGGTCCGTCCTGGAGCGAGCTGATTGATAGTCGCGATACTATTGGCGGTGACGGGAGCCAACCGCGTTCCAGCTACCGATACCCCCGTGCCTATTTTCATTTTGCGCGTTTGCTGGGCAGCCAGGGCTAGGACCGTGTAACAGTCTGACCATATCATCTGGCTATCGGCTACCCAAGCATGCGAATAACCAAGATTCTCGGCATGAGTGATATAGCCGATTTCGTCTATTTTAGATGCCGTACAAATCCCAAAGTCCATGTTTGTTCCTCAAATTGGCCTACGCGGTGTCGTCCCATTAGGTTATGCTCTTGTACTCTTGTTGGGTCATCAGGTCGAGCACGGATTCAGATTCTTATGCAGCGTGGAATCGTCAGCATAATAAAAGTCCTAGGAAATGAGATGTGGAACTGAAACGGGAGTCTGGCTACGGGGTACTCTTCCCCCGCCCGCCAAGATGAAGTGATAAAGTTATACAATATTTTGTCTCATAGGTTTAGCCGTATACTCTCCCTCAATTAGAATATTGTTCGACAGAGTAAATAATTCCGGCTGCATGTTCTCTATCCCAAAATCTGTATGTTTACCGAGTCTTGAAAAAAGTAACCTAGCGAAAGTGGATCGCCGTCCGGCCCCGGCCGGTGGCCCTAGACTAGATGAGGCATATGCGGCCCATTCAGCTATTCTAGACCCAGCATTCGATTTCGGCAGGGCCGAGCACAACCGTTCTGAGGGGGGCAACGATCAAGACTGAGATTTCTGTGGACCCTTGTTTGTAGGGGACGACAAACTGCTCCAATAATTCTGTAGCCGTCCAGGTCTCCTCCCCCTGCAAACCCATAAAAAATAGGTTATGTGTGTAAGGAATAACAGGGGGTGAGCATGCTGCAAGGAAAAATCATTGACGCAGACGGACATATACTGGAACCCACTGATCTGTGGGAAAACTATCTCGAAGCCAAGTATAAAAATCAGGCCATCCGCATGGATAAGGATGATGCTGGCGTGGAGTATTTGGTAGTCGACGACAAACCGCTGCCCATTACACGCGGGATAGGCCCAACGGCGGCTGGCATTGGCCAGCCGCTAAAGGAAATCTTTGAGCCCGGCCGCTTCGGCTATCTGGACGGCCCCTCAGGTGCCTACGATTCTCAGGCCCGCCTGAAGCTTATGGATCAGGATAGGATCGACATCTCCGTCCTCTTTCCGACGCTGGGACTGATCTGGGAGCCTGGGATCACGAATATTGAGTTGTCGTCCGCATACTGCCGGGCGTATAACAACTGGATCATGGACTTTTGTTCTGCCGACCCCAAGCGGCTGGTGCCCGTCGCTCATATTGTCCTTTTGGACATCGATGAAGCCATTAAAGAGGTACAGCGAGTGAGCAAACTGGGTATCAAGGGTGTGTTCGTGTGCGCAGCGCCAGCCAATAAACGCGCCTTCTGGGACCGGGCCTATGACCCGCTGTGGGCTGTGCTGCAGGACGATGATTTATCTATCGGATTTCACACCGCCGTCCACGAGGACTTTCTCGGCCATCAGTGGATCTCCGAAGAACACGCCGACTTCATGGATGAGTCGTTTGTCTACTTTCAGTGTCTGCCGCTTGTCGCGGATGTGCAGGCCGCCTTTGCCTCACTGTTGCAGGGAGCGGTCTTTGATCGTTTTCCCCACCTGAAAGTGAATTTCCTGGAGGTGGGTGCTGGCTGGATTCCGCACGCACTGGACCGGTGGGACTCAAAATATAAGAAGATCGGCTATAAGACCGGCCTGAAGCAGTTGCCGAGTGAATACTTTGCCCGGCAGTGCTGGATTTCCTTTGACCCGGATGAAACGACGATCCCATATATGGTCCAACGATATGGAGCAGAACGCTTCATATGGGCGTCAGACTTTCCACACTGGGACGGCAGCCTGGACGCATTAGGGGAGACGAAAGAGGCCATCGCGCCTTTATCTCCCCAAGAGCAGCAGTGTATCCTCGGTGACAATGTTGCCCAGATTTATAATTTATCTTGACGAAAGAGGCCATCGCGATGTTTGATATTGACCAATTTGTTGACGACTGTAAGGGCAAACGCGCCTCTGCGGTGAAGGAAGTGCTGGAGAAAGCGCTACGCGACCCGGAGGGTGTAAAGCAAGCATTTGATGCCGTTGTTCCCGGCAAGGAGGTCGGGCAAGGAAACATCGCAGATATGGCCCTGTACAAGTCCCCAGAACTGACAATCCTCAAAGCCGCGGTGCCGGCGGGGTTCAAGAGTCCGCCACACGATCACCGCATGTGGGCGGTGATCGGCGTCTACGAAGGGCAGGAGAACAATACCTTCTATCGGCGTATCGGCGAAAGTCTCGCACGGGCCGGCGGGAAAGACCTCAAAGCTGGGGATGTGATGGTACTGGGAGTGGATGCCGTGCATGCGATTGAGAATCCGCTCGACCGGGCATTGTACGCGATTCATGTCTATGGCGGTAATCTGCCCAACGCCCAGCGCAGCATGTGGAATCCCTTCACCCTCCAAGAAGAGCCGTGTGAATACGAAGGGCTGAAAGACTACGCCCGCCAGCTCATGGGTAAAGAGCCGCCAGCCGCATGACCCAGCATATCTATATCGAGGTCTTCACTCCGCTTAGAACGCCGAACAAAACGCTCCGAGGCACATGGGTAACGCGCCAATCCCCTCCTCCTGGATTCTCGTTTTCACGGGAATCCAGGCTTTCTTCTGTCATACCTGCGGTAGCAGGGATCCTGGCTGCCGGTACAATACTCAGTTTCGTTAGGGGCACTTAGCGGAGTGCAAAGCCCTTATAGTTATCTCGCACCACGTCTTTACATATCTCGACGTAACCCACCCAATCGACATACGGCATAAACACCCGTGGCTTACCGGGAACATTGGAGCCCGTGTACCAGTTGTCACACGCATTCCATAAGGTGGCATCCAGGACCTGGAGCACCTGGATTTGCCACGGGTCCTCAGCTTCGAGCGTGGCTTCTATGGTGCGCAGATCGCGCGTGCGCATATACTCCAGGCAATCGCCTATCCAGTTTGCATGCTGCTTCAGCGCGGGAATCATATTGGCCAGCACAGACGGACTGCCCGGGCCGGTCATGGTAAAGAAATTCGGAAACCCTGCGGACGACAACCCTAAGTAGCTGCGCGGCCCATCTACCCACTTGTCTTTGAGCGCGCGATTGCCCTTACCGCGAATGTCAATGTTGTTCAGCGCGCCGGTCATAGCGTCGAACCCGGTGGCGAACACCAGACAATCCACCTCGTGCTCGTTGCCGTCCACCATCACACCCGTGGGCGTAATGTGCTCAATCCCTGTGCTGCGACAATCCACCAAAGTCACGTTCGGCCGGTTATAGACTTCAAAATAATTGGTATCCAAGCATGGCCGTTTACACGCATAGATGTGGTCCGGGGTGAGGACTTCGGCGACCTTGGAATCTTTCACCACGCTGTGAATTTTTTCCTTGAGAAAATCCGACACCGTTTCGTTGGCTGCTTTATCCGTAC
>CAZXFE010000181.1:0-8126 GCA_964639795.1 uncultured Enterobacteriaceae bacterium
TGTGCACCCGGAAGATGCCCATCGTCTTGGTCTTAAAGACGGCGCTCGGGTTCGCCTTGAGAATGAGACAGGCTGGCTCGAACTCATGGCCAAGGTTGATCCTCTCACACCACAAGGCGTAGCCCTGACCTACAAAGGACGCTGGCCCAAACAGGAACAGCAGCGCCGCAATGTCAACGTCCTCAATCCCGGTCTTAAAACCGACATGGGTGAAAGTTCAAGCGTGCACGGTATAGAGGTGAAAATTCGTCCATGCTAACGGTCTTCCTCTTCCTCAAAAACAGTGGCTTCCGGCAATGACGAATAATCTCGATATGCCCAATATCTCTATAGATGAACTATCCCAACGGTTAGCAGACTTTCTCAAGCGGTCCTTCAGTGCTGCTCAAGAAAAGACATTGCAGCAGGTGCACGTCCAAGGATTGCGCCTGTTGACCGGCGGTGCATCACGCCAAACGTGGTCGTTTGATGCCGTGCTCGAAGGGCCAGACGGTCAGACACAGCCGCTCGCTCTTATTCTGCGTAGTGATCCCCCCGGAGGCCCCCAGGCGGTAATGGAGCGTGATCTGGAGTATCGCGTCATTGCAGCCGCCTACGACGAAGGCGCGCTCGTACCTAAGCCCTATTGCCAGGGGGACGATAGCCTCGGAGCACCTTTCTTCATTATGGAACGCATCGAGGGCGAGACCATTCCGCGACGTTTATTCCGAGAGGCGACCTATACCGACGCGCCACAACTCATGGCGGAGCAGTTGGGAAAAATCCTTGCCGCGATTCATCGCATACCGGTTGAAAAATATCCTTTGGCCGATCTGCTCGCGCCACAGAAAGGACGCTCGGCTGCAGAAGAAGAAATCGTCCGTTACGAAGACAAATACCACAGCATGGCCCGAGAACCGCACCCGACTCTTGAGCTAGCAATTCGCTGGTTGCGGCAGCATCTGCCCCCAGACTCCCACCGCGTCCTCGTCCACGGCGATTACCGTATGGGCAATATCATGTTCGGGCCGGAGGGAGTGCGGTCTATTCTCGACTGGGAGCTGGCCCATATCGGCGACCCGATGGAGGATCTCGGCTGGATATGTGTACGCTCCTGGCGCTTTGGGCGTGACCATCTGCCTGTAGGCGGTGTTGGAACCCGAGCTGCCTTTCAGCAGGCATATGAACAAGCAGGAGGTTATCCTATTGACTCCGAGCGCGTCCGATTTTGGGAGATTTTCGGCAATCTACGCTGGGGCGTTATCTGCTTAAATATGACCCAACCATTTCTAGACGGCCAGAACCCGAGTGTGGAGCTCGCCGCCATCGGCCGCCGTACGGCAGAGACCGAGTGGGAATTGCTGCATTTGATGGAGGCCTAATGCAAGACCGACCCACCATTTCGGAACTCCTTCAATCAGTGACCCAGCTTTTGGATGCAGAGCTGGTCCCTACCTTGTCCGGCTCACGCCAATTTTACGCGCGCGTAGCAGCAAACGTTTTACGCATTGTCGAGCGCGAGCTGGCCAACGAAGAAGAACACCTTTCCGCTGAGTGGCTGCGGCTTGATGCCTTACTCGGCACGACAGATCAGCCCGCAACCCGAGACGCCCTACAGCAAGCCATCTGGCGACGCACTGAGGAACTGAGTGAGCGCATCCGTCAAGGCGACGCGGATACCGGGCCATATCGCGAGCAGATACTGCAACACCTAAAAAAGACCATTCAAGATAAACTCGTTGTGAGTAATCCTAATTGGATTGAACGGCCTAAGGAAGAGAACGGCTGATTTGTACACGGCCAAAGGTTAGGGGTTCAAATCAGTTTGTCCTAGTAAACGGAGCATCCACACTTCTAACTATTGGCCGCAACATGTATGTTGCTGATGACGTGGCGACGGCGGAAGCGGTCCATCTTTGCTTCCAGGGAAAATTTGAGAGGCTGTCAGAATTCGTCTCATCGGAGAATTGAAAAGTCACAAAAATGGGGCTCTTTCAATCGAAACGGACTAATATCATTTCGATGAGAGGGAACCTCAAATGCTGGAACATCGGGCCAAATGAATTCGCGACAGCTACTCGTTTTCGTGTATTCCTCAGTCTTCATATTCACCCTCGTTCGTACGCTCACTAAGAAAAATTTTTATTCCAAAGTACGTAAAAACCACAACAAGCCCTACGGCAGACCACCATACAAAGTCGTACACGGAACTGTGGACACCCCCATACCAATCACTCAACCATTCAGACATAAATTCCCCCTGTAGTTCCGCAAACTCCTCCGCATCCTGATTGACATTGGCTTCCCAAAATTACTGTAAAAATTTCGCCTCATCTGTTCGTCTCGACTCCATACAGATCTTTATATATGGTATGAAAACCTGTGTGCATCACCCCACGCGCGCACTATGTATCGATGGGAAAACCGTTGAAGTTGCCTTGTATGGCCCAGCCCCGGACCAAGCGCCTACATTGGTCTTTCTGCACGAAGGCTTAGGCTGTGTTTCTTTGTGGCGAGACTTCCCGACCCGCTTGGCACAAGCAACCGGCTGCGGGGCGTTCGTCTACAGCCGTGTTGGTTATGGCAAATCCGATACGTGCAGCCTGCCGCGTCCGATCAGCTTTATGCATGATGAGGGTTTAGACTTCTTCCCCAAGCTCATTGAGGCTGCCGGCCTCCAAGAACATGTCCTCGTTGGCCATTCTGATGGTGGGTCGATTGCACTTATATATGCCGGCGGGACACCAGCCACCGGATTACGCGGTCTCATCACCGAGGCCCCGCATGTGTTTTGTGAAGAAGTCTGCACCCGCTCAATTCACGATATTGTTACGGCCTACCATGATGGCGACTTACGCGAACGGCTCAAAAAACATCATGGCAGCAACGTGGACTGTGCGTTTTGGGGCTGGGCAGACGTTTGGCAGCATCCAGACTTTAAGCAGTGGAATATCGAGGAGTATCTCCCCCACATCAAGGTCCCGCTCATGATCATTCAGGGTGAAGATGACGAGTATGCGACTATCGCGCCGGTCAGAGCCCTCACACGCCAAGCCGGAGCCGGCGCAGAAAGCCTGCTGTTACCGGATTGCAAGCATTCCCCGCATAAGGACCAGGAAGGGCGGACGCTCGCAGCAATGGTCGAGTTTATTCGGAAAGTTCTCCGCTAGTACCGGTTGTCCCTCCGGTTCCGCTTACGATCATTCCTGCGTAAGCAGAAATCCATCCCCCGATGCCGCCCGTCATTCCCAATCAAGTTGGGAATGACGGGCAGAGGGTGCGTCCTTTCGGATAACGAAGGAAGAACTCCCGCGCTGCACGAGGAAGTTCAAAATATGGGGTCATAGGACTGTAGAGAAACATACATGACCTCCAAGACAGAGTCCGTACCCTCTCCAGTGCGCATTATCATTTGGACAGCCAACTTGTGGATTTCAAACAAGACGCTCGCGGCGTCAACGCTCGATTCTCCAACGCCTCAATTGCACAGACAGATTTACTCATAGGCGCAGACGGCGCTAAAGAAGAAGGCAAACGGCTACAAAAATCGTTAACAGACCACACCGGCAGAGTGCCGGACTATTTGATTCCACCGGGTGTGGTTCAAGAAAAACTCGTGCAAGACCAATGGGACATCGCCGCAGATGGTCTTTGATGATGCCTGTCATCTCGGCGATGCGACCTTCCTGCCCCTAGCACAGCGTTGGGAGTGGCCAATGCCGTAGATCTGGCGCTAGCCGTAGGCGCATTCCCGGACAATTGGACAGCCGCCCTGCGCTCTTGGGAAACGACACAAATACAACTCGGTGTATCGCTGCAGCAACTCGGCACGAGGCTGGCCAATCAATCTCAATTTGACGCCTGGCAGCGACAGCAGGTCAAATGCGGCGATACATTATAAACGGCACGTTCCCCCGGTAGACCGCAGGGGACATCGACAGACTAACCGCGCCAGATTAATTTAGCGACATTATCGCAACCGTCGCACCAGAAGCACATCACAAAAAAGGAGAATAGTATGGGCTGGAATTTTGAAACCGATCCGGAATTTCAAAAAGAGTTAGATTGGATTACAAACTTCGTACGCGAAGAGGTCGAGCCCTTAGACCATGTCTTGGGTAATCCGTACGATATCCACAACCCGCGGCATAAAAAAATCGTCCCAACGCTGCAAGAGCAGGTCAAAAAGCGTGGCCTATGGGCATGTCACCTCGGCCCTGACCTCGGCGGTCCAGGTTATGGGCAGCTTAAGCTGGCGCTGATGAATGAAATCTTGGGCCGCTCACGCTTCGCGTCGATTGTCTTTGGCTGCCAAGCCCCGGACACCGGCAATAGCGAGATTCTGGCTCACTACGGAACACCCGAGCTGAAAGAACGCTTTCTCAAGCCGCTCTTGAACAACGAGATTGTATCGTGCTTTTCCATGACCGAGCCGCATGCGGGCGCTGACCCCAAGATGTTCAAATGCAAGGCTGTACGTGAAGGAGACTATTGGGTCATCAATGGCGAAAAATGGTTTTCCTCTAATGCGCGCTGGGCGAGTTTTCTGATTGCCATGGTCGTGACCGACCCAGAAGCCCCACCGTATCAGAGTATGTCTATGTTCATCGTTCCGGCGGATACGCCTGGTATCAACATCATCCGCAATGTCGGCATCGGCGATGAGCGCGAAGATGAAGGCGATCATGCCTATATCAGTTATGAAGACGTCAAGATTCCGGCGGACCATATTTTAGGCAAAGCTGGACAAGGCTTTGAAGTCGCCCAAACCCGTCTCGGCGGCGGGCGCATCCACCATGCCATGCGCACCATAGGGCAGGTAAAGAAATCGTTTGACCTCATGTGTGAGCGGGTGCTGTCGCGCGAAACACAAGGGGAAGTCTTAGCCAACAAACAAATGGTGCAGGAGAAGATCGCCGACTCCTGGGTGGAGATCGAGCAATTTCGTCTGCTGGTGCTGCAAACGGCTTGGCGCATCGACAAATACCAGGACTATCGCAAAGTCCGCAAAGACATTGCCGCAGTCAAAGCCCAGATGCCCAAGGTGTTTCACGACGTCGCCTCCCGCGCACTGTACTTGCATGGCTCCCTGGGCGTGTCTAACGAGATGCCGTTTTCCAAACAGATCACGGAGTCGTTTGTCATGGGTCTGGCAGACGGCCCAACCGAAGTCCACAAAATCACGGTCGCCCGTCAGGTGCTGCGGGAGTATGAGAAGACAGACGGACTTTTCCCGACCGGTCATTTGCCGGCATTGCGAGAGCAAGCCATCAAAAAATATGGCGAGTTGTTAGAACTGAAAGTAGGGAACTTATAACAGACGTAGGGGAGCCGGGCCCGTCTCCAGGGGCGATCACAAGGACCGCCCCTCCATTTTACGCTACAGCGAGCCGGTCATCCTCTGAAAAGAATTCCAGAAAATTTCCTTCATAGTCATATACAACCGGCACGAGGTGCGGCAAACCGCGTTCTTCTTCGGCAATCTGCACCTCGTATTTTTTGGCAATCACCGCCAACTCCTCAAATGACTTTTCGGTGGAAAAAGCCATATGCCCAAAGTGCTGGGCCGGACCCACCGCGCTGTCGGCGAAATCGCCCGCTGCCCAGTGTTTGTCCTTGGGCCAGAATTCCATGATATCCACTAGCCGACCGGGTTGCCACTTTCCAAATACGACGGTTTTGACCCCAACCGGGGTCAAAACCGGACCTGAGCCAACAATCTTGCCATCCACTAATTCGGCATAGAGTTCGGCCGACCGTTGTGGGTCGCTGACACGAAACGATATATGCAGTAATGATGACACTGTGAACCTCCTTTTCGGTAGTATGCTGTCTACTCTAAAACTGTACATGATGTCGCCGCCGTTCCCCTTCGACAAGCGCAGGGCGAACGGGAGAAGGCAGTGTAGAATGGTACCGTTCGTGCTGAGTCACGTCGAAGCATCAACGAACGGACGTGCACAATTTTAGACTGGACGCGCCAGTAGCGTGCATCCTTCGTACGCAGACATTAACCAATACGCGCACTCTGTCCACCATCGACAGGCAGCAGAACACCGGTAACAAACTGCGCCTCGTCTGACGCCAGAAACAACGACGCATTGGCAATATCCCAACCCGTGCCCATTTTTGCGCCCAAAGGAACTTGGGCGTCGCGTTCTTGCCTGAGTTGTTCTTTGGGGATCTCGCGGGCTTTTGAGATACCTTCAATCGCCATGGGCGTATCCATCAAACCGGGCATAATAGCATTGACACGAATACCGTACTTGGCGTTTCCCAGCGCCATCTGATGCGTAATCGCGTTCACACCCGCTTTTGATGTTTTGTAGGCTAGAATCCCTACTGCGCATACCGCAGCAATCGAGGAAATATTGATAATCGCCCCACTGCGCTGACCGCGCATAATCGGAATGACACATTTGCTCGGCATCAACACGCTCTTCATATTGACGCTCAGGATACGATCCCAGTTTTCTTCTTGCATTCTTGTCACACCCGAGTCTCCGTCCCCAATGCCCACATTGTTATGCAGGATGTCGATCCGGCCGTAGCGTTCGACACAGGCGTCAGCCATTTTCTTGCAAGCTGCCTCGCTGGTTGCATCCGCGGCAAAAGAGGACGCAATCCCACCCTCTTTCTCGATCATGGCCTGCGTATCTTGAGCAGACTCAAGACGGCGATCCACCAGAAGCACCTTGGCCCCTTCTCGGGCATAGACAATGGCGGTCGCACGACCATTGCCTATGGTTTCACCCGGCGTCTGCCCGGCGCCAACCACAATGGCGGCTTTGTCTTTAAGTCGATCTCCCATTATTCCTCCTTACCAATCCAGTCCCCTCCCTGGAGGGGTGGCGCGTACAGCTGGCGTGAATTTCCTCCTCAAAACCCCTCCAGCCCATCGTCCAACTGCACCCCCAATGTATTGAGCGCCATGGACACCAAATTGTACTGACCCACAGCAAACACCATATCCATAAGCTGCTTTTTATCAAAATGCTTCGTCAGCCCCTGCCACGTCGAATTGCTAACAAACGCATCTTTACGCAATTCATCGGTAGCCTGCAGCAAGAGTTTATCCGCCTCGCTCCATCCTCTCGCATTCGGACCAGCCTTAATCCGGTCGATCTCTTCAGCCGTCAGCCCAGTCTCTTTGCCAATCAGCACATGCTGGCCCCATTCATATTCGGCCTCACACAGCCAGCCTATGCGCAGAATAATCAGCTCTCGTTCGCGTGGCGGCAGTGTGGATTTAAACAGCACATGATTGCCAAACACCAGCCAGCGGCGAAACAGGTCAGGATGATGGGCCAGCGTCTTGAAAATATTAAAGACCGTGCCCTTGTCTACGTTGGGCTGCAGAGTCTTCTTGATCTCATCAGTCCAGTCTTCCAGTTGAATCGGATCGAGACGGGGTTTATCGAGCTTCATGCGGATCTCCTTTTCTCACATCGGTTTGTGTGAGGGGAGCATACCTTGAGTTCGCGGGAAGTGCCAGGGAAAGAATTCAGAGTGTAGAGCGTCTGGTGGGTCACCAGACGTCTGAGGACCCATCGAAAGGCGCGGTCCAGGACGTAGAGTTCACATTATGAATATGTTATCTGCTGCTCCGTTAGATTTAGTATTCGATTATAAAAATTGTCCATTGATAAATAGCTAGGAACCCGTAGGGCAGGACAAGCTGACACATAGACATATTTTCGTATTTAATATCGTATCTGTTGCCATTCTCTTCTCGAT
Source organism: uncultured Enterobacteriaceae bacterium (assembly GCA_964639795.1). Lineage (GTDB taxonomy): Bacteria > Desulfobacterota > Binatia > Bin18 > Bin18 > Bin18. Next base: position 7,717 of record CAZXFE010000181.1, read on the forward strand.
AATCTTACCAAGGCCGATCCCGTACCGTTCTGCTCAGTATGAACCAGAGAAAGAAAGATCCCTTGTTCTAGATTTTGCTTCCAGCCGCGGCGATTTCTGTCTCGGCGATGTGTGGTGTAAGCGTAACGGGTGTGGCAATATTTACACTTCGTTGCTCGCCCCATCTATTGGGGGGACTTGTCCCTATTACTGGGCTTTAGCGAACGCTTTTTGTGGATATGTAGATTGGCAATGTAGGGGGTTCATTGAAGAGGGTGACAAAAGTCTTTTCTCCTCGCCCAACTGGGCTGTAGTTTCTGCCGTCTTTCGCGTGCATAGGCTCTACTGCTTTAACATCGCGTGCGGTACATAGAGTTTCCACGGAAGCCACCACCACCAACAAACCGCAAGCAATGCAAGCATGGAAGCAG
>CAZXFE010000182.1:0-8115 GCA_964639795.1 uncultured Enterobacteriaceae bacterium
GCGTTCGAAGGAAGGAGAGCAAGGAGTGTTAGACGGTCCATGGTGAAGTGAATGAAAGGATAGGGACGACAATGGACCTTGGTGTTCTGATTTTTCCAAAGCCCGACACGTGTGCAGCACATGCCAAGTTGGCGGAGACGTGTGGGTTTACCCATGTGTGGGTTGAAGACTCGCCCATGATGGCCGGCGATGTGTATCTTTGCCTCGGCTTGATGGCACAGCAAACCACGCGGGTTATCCTCGGCACTGGCGTTGCCGTTGTTGGAACGCGCAGCGCGCCAGTAACCGCGCATGCCATCGCTACGGTGAATCAATTGGCCCCAGGACGGGTTATTCTTGGTATTGGAACGGGTAATAGTGCGCGGCGCGCAATGGGTCTTCCGCCGTGTTCTCTGCGTGAGCTGCGCGAATATATACGAGTTGTACGCGGCCTTTTTGACAATCAGGACGTGGTGTATCAAGAGGGAGCGGAGGCGCGTAGGATACAGTTCTTTCATAAAGAGTACGCGTTCATAAATACGCGTGATCCGATTCCCCTCTATGTTGCAGCCAATGCCCCGAAAGCGATGGCATTGGCCGGGGAAGTCGGCAGTGGCTGGTTGACCTCACGCACCAATACGGCTCCAGGTTGGCGAGAGGCATGGGCACGGGTCAGTCAAGGAGCGAAGAAAGCCGGGAAAGATCCCGCCAGCCTGAATACGGTCCTGTTTACGACAGCCTGCCTGTTACGTCCTGGGGAAGGGTTGGATTCGGCGCGGGTTCAGGCGCAAGCCGGGCCGTGGACGACCGTCGCCTTGCACTCGTTGTATGAAACCGTGCAAGATCCCGCGGCTGCACCCGCGTCTATACAACCAACTTTTGCCAAATACAAAGCCTTTATGGATCAGCGCTTGCAAGCCAAAGACGATTATTATTTCGATCTGCATGACGGTCATTGCCTCTACGTGCGGGCGGAAGAACAACAGTTTGTGACGCCGGACGTTATTCAGGCAACAACGCTGACCGCCCAGCCCGAAGCGCTCCTGGAACGGCTACGCGCCTTAGAGCATGCCGGTGTCAAACAAGTCGCGTTTATTCCCACCTTCGACGCGTTTGAAGAGTTCGTCACGGAATTTGGCGAAAAGATTGTTGCACGCTGGTAGGCCCTGTGTCTTACTCACCCGTGGACCGCGTGCGTTCTTGCTTGATCTCTGAGTCGTGCTCCGATAGAGCAGAGGATCAATTTGTGCTCAAGGACGACCCATTGCGCCGATTGCTTTGACGTCTAGGAAAGACATGACCATGACACCTTTCGACCCATACGCTCTTGAAGAAAAAAGTCAGCAGCAGTTTCAGGCTGCCCTAGACGGATTATCTCCAACGCAGCACTCGATACTAATCGGTGCACTGGCTCAGGTAGAGCAGCCAGTTGTCCAAGAATGGCTGGACACGGAGCTCCTCCAAGAATGGGTCCAACAAGGTCTGCGCGTTTGCGAAACCGTTGGAGAGCGCGGCGCCATGCTCTCGACCGCTATGTTTGCGGCAACTCCGGCACTGCTGCCAGTTTTGACGCGGCCGGAGATTTTTGAATGGATCCGTTTTCTACTGGATATTGAATCGATCAACGGGACCGAGGATTTTGCGTGTCTGCCCGACGGACTCAGCGCGCTGGATAGTGGGGAACGAATCAGTATCTATCGTCTGGGTCGATCTGCCGTATACCATTCACGCCATGCTGCGGCCGGTATTTATCATGCCTTGCCTCAAATTCTGGCCAATGTGTCAGCGCCGCTTCGGAGCGCTTTACTCCGTTGCCTTCAACCCGTGGCGTCCTTTGATCCCGAGCCGCTGCCTCGTGTGATTCCTTTTCTTGGACCCACGCTCGACGGCTTAGCACCCGACAGCCAGCTGTCTGTACTCGAGCGCATTGCCGAACTGTCTCGTATTTTTCCTGCCGCTATTGCCCGGCTCTTTCGGACACTGTCGCGGGCGTATGAAGAGGTTGGGACGGAAGGGGTTCTCACCTGGATTCAAGCCGGAGAAGAGATTGCGCAGCGCAATCCGCAAGCGGCCGAAGCCTTCTTTACCCTGGAATCGCGGACGAGTTTCCAAGTGCTGCGGCATGAGTCTCCCATAGTGCTGCTGGCTGAAGTGCATAGTGTGTTGGTCAAATTCATGCATATGTTGTGCGGGGAGGCCGTCAGTATTCAAGAAATCGATTATCTGTCTTTTCCGCCCCCGCTGGCGATCGTTGACGAGGAAGATGAATTCCTGCCGTTGCCGGCTGAGATTGATCTATTTTCAACCTTTGAGGAGAACTTCCGCTTGTACTGCGTTCTGGCCGCCCACCAGGCTGGTCGGGTCGAGTTTGGCACGTATGCGCTGTCTATTCCGGATATCTGGCCGCAGGTGCCAACCTTCGTGCATGAGCGGGCCAATACGAATGATCAGCCCCCGCAGGATCTTGGTACGTATTTCAAACTCTTTCCCAAGCCCGAACAGATTGAGGCGCTGTTCCTGTTTGTCGAAGGCCAACGGGTAGCAGCCTGTCTAGCTGAGGCCTATCACGGGTTGCAAGAAGACCTGGCTTGGGCTGCGGTGCAGACGCGTATCCTCCCTGCGCTTATTCAGTCGGTCTTGCCCTACCTGAATGCCGCCCTGAAGCCGGGTTGGGAGCAAGATGCGACTGTCGCAGCCTCTCTGCTCTTGGCAACTGAGTTGTATTCTTCGCTGCCTGTGTATGCGGCGCAACTATCGGGGGGGCAAAAAGAGACACACGATAGCATGGACGGCGCAGCGGACAATATGATGCAGAAGACGGGTGAGCCCGAGCTGTCTGAGCGAGAGCAGGCCATCCTGCAACGGATTCTTTTGATTCTGCGCCAGCATCAAAAAAAGAAGAAGATCAGACAGACTCGGCCTGCCTCGATCCACGATATGCCGCTGGACGCGTTGGACGAGGAAGACGACGAAGCCGAACAGGAAGAACACAAAAAGGAACAACTGCGTCGTCGACACTCGGTAATCGGCGTCCGCTATTTATATGACGAGTGGGATTTTTTGATTGAGGACTACCGCGCCCGCTGGTGCGAGCTGCACGAAGTTCCCTTACAAAGCGACATGGGCGGATTCTTTGACACCACGCTTGCACGCTATGCTGAGGTCATTCCAAACATTAAACGTGAGTTCCAACAATTGAGGCCTAAACTTTACAGGCTGGTGAAGGGGCTGGAAGATGGGGAGGTGATCGATCTGGACGCAGCGGTTGCTGCCCGGGTCGATCTGCACACCGGAGTTGCGCCGTCAACGCGCCTCTACGCGGCCAGGCAGCCTAGGGAACGTGATGTTGCCGTCCTGTTTCTGTTAGACCTGAGCGCTTCCACCGACACGAGGATCCAGAACGAAACAGAGGCGGGAGACAGTGAGACCAGTGGCATACGGATTATTGATGTGCTCAAAGAAGCAGTAGTGGTGTTGTCTGTCTCATTAGAAGAAATCGGCGATGCGTATGCCATCTATGGTTTTTCAAGTGCGGGACGGCACAATATCGAGATCTATTCGGTTAAAGCTTTTGACGAAAAGCTGTCGGATGATGTCAAAGGTCGCATCAGTGGGTTGGAGCCGCAACGGAGTACCCGCATGGGCGCAGCTGTGCGGCATGCAACCCGGAAGCTCAAAGACGTTGCCAGCCGTGCCAAGCTGTTGGTGTTGTTAAGTGATGGTTGCCCGGAAGACGCTGACTATGGGCGAGATGAGAACGCCCCTATGTACGGCTTGCGCGATACCATGATGGCCCTGCGGGAAGCAGAACGAGAGAATATTATGTCGTTCTGTCTGACCATCGACAAAGGCGGCCATGACTATCTACGCGAGATGTGTGCTCCGTCGCGCTATATGGTTCTCGAGGATATTCCGTCCCTCCCGTTAGAGCTGCCCAAGATTTATCAGCGACATATTCGGACCCAGTTGTCTGAGTAGAGGGATTTCGCGATCCTGCTACTCAATATCAACGATCAATACTCGCATTGCTGATTCCATTACTCCCTTTGTATAGATGAGACGTTCGTGTCTGTGGGTGTGGCAGGCAGAGGCGGAACGCCGTGCCGACTGGCACCGTTCTTGCCGTTCTCGACAAGCGTAATCGTTCCGCCATGATGTTCGATGATTTGTTTGCAGATCGTTGATCCGAGTCCAGTGCCTTTTGCTTTTGAGGTAAAGAGTGGCTCAAAGACCAGCGCCCGAGCTTCCGGAGGAATACCATAGGCGGAGTCTTGGATGACAAGACTATCAACGTCTTTTTCGAATCTGCCTGTGACCGTGATGGTTCCCTGTCCCTGCACAGCCTGAATCTCGTTGGTAAGTAAATTACTCAAGACTTGTCGCAGTTGTCCTATATCTGCCCTTAGGACAAAGGGCTCAGGAGAAAAGGATAGGCGTTGTTCGACCGTAAACGCTGGCTTGGCACGTTGATATGCGTCTTGAGCTAACTGAGGGATCTCGACGCTCTGCTTGTTGGGTGCTTTGCCTAGAGGCATCTCCATCAGATCGCTAATAATCTGGTTTGCACTATTCACTTCTTCTTCCACAATGTCCAAATACTGCTCCCCTTTACCGTCCTGTGTGATGGAGGAGCGCCGCTTCAAGGGTCTGGACCGCATTCCGAATCGTCCCAAGAGGAGTGTGCAATTCATGGGCAGTGGTGGCAGACATCTGTCCAATGGTCGCGAGGCGGGTCTGACGCACGCGTTGCTCGCGCGCTTGTGCTAGGTTTGTTTCTACGCGTTCGGTTTCTCGTTTTTGTCGGTCGAGAAGCTCTTCTCGTGCCTGACGCGGCTCGATATCACCTTGCCGATATTCAGTGATATCGGTCATGATGCCGGTTAGGCCGCTAATCGTATTGTGTTCATCTCGGAGAGCAACAGAATTCGCCGGCACAATGGCAGTTGTGCCGTCTTTGCGTACATATTGGGTTTCGTACTGCAAAATCTCGTCTTCTGTGAATATGAGGTAGGCAAATGCTTTCGTATCTTTTCATCGGGTTCATGCAGCCAACGCTCAACTGGATAGCCTAGCAAGCGCTCTGCCTTTTCGCTGAGAAAGGAGAACTGAAAGGTGCGTGCATCAATTTCCCAGACAATGCTGTCTATAAAATTGACCAGTGATTCATACTGTTGCTAGGATTCTTTAAGTAATGCCTCAGTTCTCAGGTTTTCGGATGTATGACGGATGTGGGGGTACTTTGCCCTACTTCAGTCGGTTTGGGGACCTTCGCTTCAAGTTCAGCAACTCTGCGGCGGAGCGTGGCAACTTCACACTCAGGTTGTGCTTTTGTTTTGTCAGTATCGCTGGACATACAACCATTATACCCTTTCTGACGAAGGCTCCGGAGCCAATTGAAATTGGTTTATTCCTCTTGAGCAAATGCTTCTCTGACCGCTGGTAACATGTCTTCAACCTCAAAAGGCTTCTGAAGACAGGCGATAATCTGAAAGGACGTTGATTCAAAAAAGAGGAGGGTAGTGGGTAGCCAGTGATGACAATGGTTGGAGTGTGGGAAGCAAGCCGGCAGACCTGGTGGAAGAATTCGAGATTTTCGTCTCCGGGTATTCTTGCATCGGTCATAATCAGGGCATGCTGCTTTGCGTCTAAAAGCGCGACAGCCTGATTCTTACGTCACCCAGATGCGGTAGATTAGGATTTCTGGGTGAGTCCCCTCTTCACAGACCTAGCTTTTTCATTTGCCCTGAGCCAAGAGAATTTACATGAAAGCGTAAAGAAAAGTGGCTGGCAAGTAGGAGAAAGCTGTAAAAATTTATTTTCTCAAGCCTTGCGACTTACAAATTTTTGCCGTATGGGTCTCTTAGGCTTCAGTTCAATCTGTAGGGCTGCGAGCAAAATTTTTCAACTTCTCAAGGAGGGACGTTATGCCAGACTTCGATCTCGTGATCAAAGATGGATTGGTAATCGATGGCACACGGCTGCCACGGTATCAAGGGGACATTGGTATTAAAGATGGCAAGATCGCTAAGATCGGCCGCTTGCAATCCCATCAAGGGACGAAAACCTTGAATGCGGAAGGCCACATAGTAGCGCCGGGGTTCATTGATCTGCATACGCACTACGACGCCCAGCTGTTCTGGGATCCGTATCTGACGATTTCGGGCTGGCACGGCATCACGTCTGTGGTGATCGGTAACTGTGGGTTTGGCTTTGCGCCGGTGCCGCCGGCAGAGCAGGAACAGGCGATGCTGACCATGACTCGGACTGAGGCTATTCCCTACGACTCGATGAAGGCGGGCATGCCGTGGGATTGGGTCACGTTTCCGGAATTTCTGGACAGTGTGGATCGGACCCCAAAAGGCTTGAACATTCTGCCCTACGTGCCTATTGCGCCTCTGATGGTGTGGGTGATGGGGCGTGAAGCGGCCAAGTCGGGCCGCATGCCGACGGACGATGAGCATAGGAAGATGGTGCAGCTGCTGCACGAAGGCATGGCAGCGGGCGGCTGCGGCTGGTCGGCCCAGCGGTTTGGGGAAGACAGTGTACAGTGCGATTATGATGGGACACCCATGCCGACGGATATCATGCACCAGGAAACGTGTCTCGAATTGGCTAAAGTCTTAGCGGAACGGAATGACGGGTTCATCCAGATGTCGCTCATCCCCAGCGTGGCAGGCATGGAGGAAATCGAGAAGAGTTATGAAGAACTGGCTAAGGCCAGCGGCCGGCCCATTCTGTATAATGCCATTCAAGCCCTGGACTCGGATCCTGAACGTCACCGGAGTTTGTTAGCTTGGATCGAACGTTGTCGCCAAAAAGGATTGCGCATCTACGGCCAGTTGGTCTCGACGAGCGCTGGTTTTACCTTCACGTTTTCTGACTGGAATTTGTGGGATGATGATCCAGCCTGGCGTGAAGCGACTCTGGGCACGGTGGAAGAACGGAAGTCGAAATTGGCAGACCCGACCCGACGCGCAAGTTTAAAGAACGACCCGACGGGTGCGGTTACGGCCTCATTTGACGACATCATCATTCTCGAGGTGAAGCGCGACGATATGAAGCACCTGGAAAATCTGACGCTTCGCGAAGCCGGCGAACGGGAAGGCAAGCATCCGGTGGATGCCATGCTCGACCTCGCGGTGGCGGATGACATGGCCACGACGTTCTATTCGCCCGCAGTTGGTGAGAAGAACGAATATCTCAAAGAAATCGTGAACGACTCAACGCTGCTGGGTGTGTCTGATGGTGGCGCACATACGAAATTTTTCTGTGGTGGGCGCTACTCCACGGAAACTATCACGCGGATGGTCCGTGAGATGAATATGATGAGCTTGGAAGAGGCCCACTGGCGTCTGAGTGCTCAGCCGGCCGCGTGCGGAGGCTTTAAAGATCGTGGGGTGCTACGCGAAGGTACGCCGGCCGATATCGTAGTCTATGACTATGACAATCTCGAAGTCTTGCCTATGGAAGTTGTGCATGACCTGCCGGGCAAAGAATGGCGGCGGGTGCAAAAGGCTAAAGGCTACCGAGCGGTACTAGTGAATGGGGAAATCACGCTGGAGAACGACAAAAACACCGGCGCGATCCCTGGCAGGCTGCTGCGGAACGGTGTGTAGCTCGGAAACCCAAAACTGAGGCCGGGGGCGTTTGTCTCTTGCCTTTCACATCTGACACAAGTAGGAAGGGCGCTGGTAACAGCGCCCTTTTCTTTTTGGGCTAAGCAACACAGGCGGGTCTATGGGTAGACAAACCTTAGCGCTGCGGATGGTGTTATCGTCAGTTGCCTTATTTTCGCTTGATGTGGAAGAGTATGGCTGAGCTCCAAGCCGATTTAGGCCGCGATGTAGAACGCTTCGATGGACGGCCGTATGGGTTTTATAAAGAACTGCGCGGGCGAACCTACGTGCTGGGTCTATATCGATTGAATTTTGACCATATCCAGGGTGATCCTTTTGCCTCGCCTAGCCGCCTTCGAATTGATATTCCGGCGAACCGAGCTAAACTTCCAGACTGGTCGTATGCTGGGGCTGACACGCGGCGAGCGAGCGCTGACTTTGTACATCGCGTCTTGCTCCGTCAATTGTCCTCCGTGCGGGGTAGGCTGGGTAGTGGCAAGAGCGGTCTGCTCGAAATCAT
>CAZXFE010000183.1:0-8113 GCA_964639795.1 uncultured Enterobacteriaceae bacterium
GGATGCGCGTTTCCGCGCCCACAATGCCGGCAGACTTAGTGGAGGATCGCGAAGGTGGTTTAAGCCAAGAAGCAGAGGTGTTGCCCGATATTGACGAGTTGGTGTGGGAATATTTCGGGGCGGTGGAAACCGAGAAGAAATGGCAGGATAGCTGGAGTGGCAAAGAGATGCGAAAACTACCACAAGCCATCCGGCTTTCGTGGCGAGCGCAGGTCGGGAATCTACCGAATGAGTGGCATATTGAGGTACCGATTCATGCCCAATCCCCACATCAGGAAAGTCCAGCCACTCGAAGGCTTCGCGTTCGCGAACCTCGAATATAGATACCTATGCATAACGAACGTGGTGTTATCCTGCTGGTTGTTGTCTGGTCGCTCATGGTGCTGATGGTCATCGCACTTGAACTAGGTCGTACGGCCCGTGTGGAGGGAATTAGTACGGATGTGTATCAACAAGAGGCCAAAACCTACTATCTGGCAATGGCAGGACTCAACCACGCACTGTATCAGCTTATTCGTACCGGACAGCAGGGTCGAGCACGCGGGAGCCGAGGCGGAGACCGTGCTCAACTTGACTCGAATGAGCAAGGCCCAGAGGAATGTCCGGATGCTTGGCTTCTTGGCGATGGTCAGTGGAAAAACGAGTTCTTTGGTGAGGGCGGCTACCAGGTTCGCGTGAGCGACGAAAGCGGGAAGATCAATATTAATCAGGTAGATGAAATTATTTTACGGCAGACCTTCACCAATCTGGACTTCGAACCGGACTTTGGCGATGCACTTGCCGATGCGATCCTCGACTGGCGCGATCCAGACGACTTAGAACGTCTCAATGGGGTCGAAAGTGACTACTACTTAGCCAAAGACATTCCTTATCCAGCCAAGGATGGACCGTTCGACGTCATTGACGAGCTACTGCTGATTCGCGGCGTCACCCAGGACCTCTTCTACGACATCTTGAAGGAAGTGTTCACCGTGTACGGCACTGCACGGGCCGGCAATATGGCTAATCTGATGACTGCCGGTCCGGGGGTAATCATGGCAAATCGGGGTGTCGATGCGGAAACGGCCGAGGAAATGGTGCGCCAACGGCAGGATAACTGCGGAGAAGATTTCTTAGACGGCACTGTCGCACGTGGCGCCCTGCCAACGATTGTCACGATAGAAAGCGTCGGCTACCTGAACACTGGTCGTATGACTCGCAGGCTGTCAGGGGTTGTCCAACGTACAGGCGGCCATTCATTCCGCATGCTGCGCTGGCAAGATCGTCTCCCTTCACCCGAACTCCCTATAAAAATCGACGATCAAGGATCAGGGGATGACGCATATGAGGACTTTTAATTACGCCTCCTCATCGTCCATTTCATTTTCGAGCAGCTCTTCTTGTTCTTCGAGGCGCACCTGCAGCGTGCTCAGCGCTTCGACCACCGCGCCCACGGCCTCTTGAAAATCGTCCTCAGCGCTCACGTTCCCAGCTGCCACGCGTTCCTCACAATCCCGACTCACTTCTGAAATAGACAGCTTGGCTGATTTCACCAACCCTATCCATTGTCCAATAATAGCAAGGGCATCTTCCATCCGGCCTGACTCCTTTCTGTCTCACCCATCCCCTGTTAGACTATGCAGGCTAACACGTACAGTAAAGGAGAATCATATGCGACAGGTTGCCGTTGTCGGCGCGGGAATGACCCGCTTCGGAAAACATATGGATCGGACCATGAAAGACTTGGCCCGAGAGGCAATTGAAAATGCCATGCAGGCGGCCGGAGTCGAAAAAGACGCCATTGAGGCTGCAGCCGTAGGGAACGCGGTTGCCGGTTTGATCACGGGACAGGAGTGTATCCGTGGTCAGGTGGTACTGCGTGAGATCGGGATTGGCGGTATTCCTGTTATCAACACCGAGAATGCGTGTGCGAGTTCTTCCACGGCCTTCCATCTCGCCTGGCTCTACGTGGCGTCCGGCATGTACGACATGGTCCTCGCCCTCGGTATGGAAAAGCTTTTTCATGCCGATAAGAAGCGTACCTTCCAGGCCATAGGCAGCGCAATCGACGTCGAGCAATCCGAATCATTTGCCCGGAAGATGAGCGGCGAGCAGAGTGCTGGAGCTGGCAATTCCCGGAGCGTGTTTATGGATTTCTACGCCAACCTCGCTCGTCAGCATATGGATCGCTACGGCACCTCCAGGGAACAATTCGCCCGCATTGCTGCCAAGAACCACACCAACGGCAGCCTCAATCCACACGCCCAATATCAAACCCGCCGCTCCGTAGAAGATGTCTTGTCCGCTCCACTTATCGCCGCGCCTCTGACGCGCATGATGTGTTCTCCGATTGGCGATGGTGCTGCGGCCGTACTCATTACCACGGCAGAGAAAGCGCGCCAGTTGACGACAAGGCCGGTCTTCGTCAAAGCCTCAACCTTGGGTTCCAGCAAAGAACATGATCAGGACACTCCTGGTATCGTCCCCTCGGTCGCACACAAAGCTTACGAGCAAGCGGGTGTCGGTCCTAATGACCTGCATGTCGTTGAGGTCCACGACGCCACCGCGCCGGCTGAACTACTCATCTACGAAGAGCTGAACCTGTGCCAGCCAGGTGAAGGCGGTGAATTGATTGATGACGGAACAACACAGATCGGCGGCCGTTGTCCGGTCAACCCGAGCGGTGGTCTCCTGGCCAAAGGACATCCTGTCGGAGCGACTGGAGTTGCCCAGATCTGCGAAATCTTCTGGCAGCTTCGGGGTGAAGCCGCTCAGCGTCAGGTTTCCGGGGCTAAAGTTGGGCTCACAGAAAACGGCGGCGGTGTCCTAGGAGGGGAAAACGCAGCGGCATCAATTCATATTTTTACAGTCTAATATAGGCACCAGAAAAATGCTCGCTGGAAAAAGGAGGGGAAACCGGCGGGCCTTAAAACATCGTCCAGGTGGAGAAGGCCTGACGTTGAGGACCTCAATGGATTGATCAAGCGGTCAAGGAAAGATAGACGGGTGATTCGGCTCTTTTACAAGATAATTTCGTCTGAATTATTTTGTTCTCACTTATAAGTTACATCTATTTTTCCTTCGACCCATTTCTCATCAGGTTCTCCGTTCTACGTATTTTCGTGGATCACATTCCTACCACCCGGCGGAAATTCTCCCCCGGAGGCAATCGTCTGCTTTGCTTTCTGCTCTATGTCTCATTTCTGCCATGCCGAAGAGTCTGCAGTCCGTCGAAACGCTACGCTGGCTGCTTGAATGGGTTATTCTTTTCTAAGGACGGCGGAAAAAAGGTTGAGATATTTGACTTGATCGGTGAAGCGAGGAGCACAACGGGAATCCCTCCTTTCTCTCTACCTTCAGCCGGCTAATATGCGAAGATACAGTTCACCGTGCCTTCGGAGCGCAGGAGGATAAAGCACCGGATTCCTAACACTATAACTGCCCGTTACATGGTGTGATATCAAGTAGCAAAGAAGCACACAGAGCGCACTCAGCGTTACGTCTTTGCCTTCCTGTTATTTCCTGATATCACTCCATATCTCCCGTTATACCATCTGTTTGGGAACAATTGTCTGCGCCAATAAAGTGTGATTGAGGCGTGGCGGTATCTATTGACCCGAAAGGGTCAGGAGGTCCGGTCACGTTCAAAGCGGGCCTTGGCACGGATACGCCCATGGGCGTGCCATCACGGGGAGACGGTGGCTCGAAGCGTCATAGTTGCGCCCCTCCCTCTCGAAAGACAAACTCCACAGTCCCGAGGCCGACCACCCAGCCGTCTTTGCGCAGGTTCGCGCTCGAGCATCGCCCATTGACAAATGTACCGATCCGACTCGTCAGGTCGAAGATAATGAAGCCTTGGCGGAGCTTCCGTATCCGCCAATGGTAGGCTGCAATCGACGGGTGCGAGATGATAACTTTACAACTTGCGCCTTCTCCGATGAGGCTATCGTCACAAACCAACGGGATTTCGCGTACTAAGGCTGCTATAGAGACTCTGACACTCCAGACGGGCATGACAAGAAACGTTGTCTGGTGTTACGGGTGCTGCGACTCCGCGTTGGGAAACCTTAGCTACGAACGGATCGACTCAATTCGAGTAGCGCCTTGATGTCTGCTTCCACTTGATCGAGTGCGGTCGTCAGATATTCAAGTTGCGCAGCAGGGTCGGATCCGTAAACGTCAAACAGTGCTAGCGCCCACTTCATGAGCAGTTCTAGATGGGTCTTCTCCTCAGAACGGCACCCTCGCCGAACCAATAGAGCACCGCATCTCGGAGAGCCTGCACGGATTCAAGGCGAGCCGCATTGACTGGGGCAACCAAGACTGCGTGCACTCCTCCCACGCGCTGCTTCGCCAGGGTGTCGGCCGCGGAGCTGAGCTTCTCCTCGTCCTGGTCCGCAGGATACGGTTTCGTTGAGTGCGTCACTACTTGGTGGGGTGGAGTCCGCCCAGTTAGCGGCGGCCACTCACCATATTGCGGAGCGAATAAAATTGCTTGGCCCGGCCCGGTGAGAATTCCCTCATCATGACAAAACAATGCGTGTATGTGGCATGCGGCTTCTTGGCGTTGATGGTGGTTTCACCGAGGTGGGTAAACACCCTGTGGCCAACGTTGTTGGCGTAATCCAGCATCATGTAGGGCGATTGCATCGCCTCCTCGTACGCATAGCTCTCCGTATATTTCAGGAAATGTTGGTTCATCCGCAACAGCTGATCGTCCTGCCTGTCGAAGCCGAACATCCACAAGGTCCAAAACGTTTCCGTGTCGACGAATATGATCTTGTGACTATACGGATGTTTGGGGGCCTTGGGGTCGATCTGAATGACATGCGCCTCCCGCACTTCCCAGCGCGCTTTGTTCGGGACCCACAGGTGCGGCCCGCCCGCTTCGGGGTTGTCGCGGACGTTCATCGTCGCCAAGACTTTGCGCGTCCCTAAATACGTCCAGGTGTGTTCGAATACCTTCCCCCCGAACCCCATCATATCTTCCGTGATCAAATCCATGCCCATCAACTCGCTGGTCCGCTCCGAGGCCAAGGTACGGCGTGGCTTGCGCTGCGCCGGCATATACATCCAGCCATCGTCTTCTCGGTAGTGATCGACATAGGACTTGGTCAGCGTCTTCGCCCCGGCCATATCCCGCGGCGACCTGAACTCCATGTGCTGCTTGGTTTTGACCTCTTCATAGCCCGGCACGAGACAATGCTCGCCCTGGGCATACCGGGAACCGACGGCGGTAAACTCGAGCCGGCGGTCGAGCTGACCGTTCTGACTGCGCAACCACGTCACCATGGGCATCACAAAGCCCTCGGCGCCAGGACGCCAGAGCATGTTCCACATCACCTTCGGCGCAGCCTGTGGGTCATCCGCCTGCACGTCGGGGAATGGATAGCCGCCACCTTTGAAATCGATCAGGACTCCCTGCTCGTCTAACCGGTACCCGCTCGGTACGTTGTGGCCCCAGTCCTCCGGCGGAGGGTAGTCTCCAGTTTCTGCAATCTCCATGTCCATGCCGTCGAAAAAGTAGTAGTCCCACGCTGTCTGCGGGATAAGCGGCTCCAACACCTTGCGGTCCTGCTGTGTCAGCGTTTGGCCCGGGGTCACCGACTTCGCGTCAGGACGAACATGATCAATCCAATCCCGCAGTGCCTTGTAACTCAGGTCCCCGTGACTTCGTCGGCTGGGGGTCTCGGTAGCTGGCGGGTCCGCTGCGTGGACCGCCCTCGGCGGCAGTCCCAGGCTGCTCACGAGCAGGGCCAGGCTGACGATCATCGTCCAGAACGTCTTCCGGCTGCGGTGCAGGTGTCCCGAAGTCGCGTGGATTGATGTCGACAAGATGTCCTCCTGAATGCCAGTCAATTTCGGAACAGGTAGCCTACCATTTAGGGGGGTCAGACACAATCCAACCATTACATACCCATACAGAAGTGTTGATGGAAGCAAGAGGCGCCGGTCCTGCGACGCAGGGAGAGGACCCAGCAGAGCAAGAAGAATGAGGTTGTTATCTGCTCGATTTCCGCGTCTAGGGGAGGCCCGGACGGCGCAGGCTCGGCTCATCCACATGATACGTGCGTCTTTCGAACGTTATCGTCAGCGCGAAGCGAACCCGGGGTCGTGTTTTCTTTCTCGACGAAAATGTGGTGGAGGCAAAACGTGGAAATGGGGGCCGGGCTTCCGGGCCAGATGTTTCTTGCAGATGGGAACTTAAACAGCAACGTGCGCGACCGGGGGAGTGTTTGCCTCTCGCGGCTGCCGCACGCCTTTCTGCTCAAGCTGTGGAACAACCTGCTCAATAAAATCCGCCAATTCTTCTTCGGTATGCCGGAAGGTCAAGATATTCGCGTCAACTTCTGCCTCGTTTAGATCGGCGAGTTCTTGAGCGACTTTCTCAGGTGGACCCATAAGGTTACTGCCGCCAAGTTTTTTACCCGTGCGATAAGCAACTCTGGTGGAAAATCCGCTACACAGCAAAGTCCAACGGAATTTTTAGAGGAGAGGCGTCCCCAATAGGGGTCCAGCCAACGGGCTCGCTTGTTGGTATATCCTTGAGGGCTCGGTAAAGGCAGGTTTCAAAAAATCACGTTGGCATTATCCCGATAGCGCAGCTCGGTATTATCCTCGCGCTTCCCCGAATTCGGGCGATGGCCCATTGATTGAGGAAGGGTGTTAGCGAGCCATTGCCAGTTCTGACGGATGTCCTGTGTGTGGAGCAGGGTGCGAGTGCTGTAGACGACTAGCTACCTGACGAAGAGGATCGACAATTTGCAACCTTACCATGTTGGCCTGATAGTGGCGGGATTGGGAGTAAATGCCGTCAGACTCAACTTGTGAGACAAGCATAGCTATTCAATGCGTGTGTGTCTCTGATCATGAGGTTCCCGCATGGTGTGACTCTCTCACTCTGCAATCCCACCTACACCTCATTCGTTTCGGACGCCGCTTCTTGGAGGCCATCCATTATCGCCTTTCTCGAGAGAGGGTTCTTACCACGTGGCGAGAGGTGACGGCGTTAGAACGGTTGTCGCCGCCGACCCAATATTAAGTGATCTTCATACTCATTCTGGGTAACGTGATAACGCCGAGCAACAGAGTGCCTCAGCTTAGTCCAAGGCGTAGATCGTGCCCGTCAGCAACCCCAACGGCAAGTCCCACGTTTCCACGAAGAAGAATCGCCCCCCATCCGCTCCCACGTTAATTGCCTTCACTTCCCACTGATGAGTTCCACTGGTACGCCACACCCCCGTAACGACCTGGGACACAACACTGCCATCCGGACGAAAATCTTGGACCCGGCCCGCCAGAGGGCCTGTCTCACCCGACACATCCACCGGCGGCCCGAACGTTGCCGTATATCCGAACCTGCCGAAATACGCCCCGCTGGTTCCCTCGGCGTTGAGAACGGACCCTGCCGCCGTCATCGTCGCTGACGTTACCTCCCCCGTGTAGTCAGCTATCTTCTCGCCAATTGCACGCATGACTCGTTCGTCGTCATCCAACACATAGATCGTACCCCTTGTAGACCGCGTGGCCATCTCTAGTTCTTCAACCACGAAATATCGCTGCCCCTCAGCGGAGAGACCAATCCCTTTCTGTTCCCACTTATGGTGCTCGCGCTTGCACCACGTTCCAGTCACGGTAAGCGACATCACTCCTCCGTCTGAGAGAAACGCTCGTGTCCGGGCAGCAAACGCTCCCTTCTCGCCCTCCGCATCCACCGCCGGCCCAAACGTCACTGTATAGAAGACCATCCCTAACGGCCCCACCTCCGCCTCTACATTCACTACTGCTCCCGTTTTTGTGATTGTCGTCGACGTCACCCTCCCTGTGTAGTCTGTCTCCTTCTCCCCAATCAGACCCATCATAGGCTCCTTCGCGTTACTTCGTTGGTCCAAGCTATCCACCATACTTCAACCGAGCAAGAACGGAAATACAGAGTCTACTGAAGCACGGTAAATGAGACGCAGCGTTCCGCCAAGGCAAATAAAATTACAAAGATCGCTAGGAGCCTGAAACGCGACGTTTGGATGAAGTGACCCTTTTCCCCAATACTGTCACTGGGAAACTTAACCAAACAACAATCGTGGCATTCCGAAGAATACGAATGTAGCGTACTTACAGAATCTAATTTCAGCAG
>CAZXFE010000184.1:0-8111 GCA_964639795.1 uncultured Enterobacteriaceae bacterium
CGACACCGCACAGCAAGGCTCCCTGATATTTTTGTAGAGTTAACCCGGCAAATTGGAACGCGCTCATAGCCCTAGATTTTGGGTTAAGATTTATAATTGTTGGACAGTAGTAAAAACGGAGGCTCCGGAATGACGGAACTCAAATGGCAGGTCCTTCCTGTAGGAAGTCTACCTTTTGCAAGCGGGGAAGATGCTATGAATCCCACTCTCGAAACCCTAGATGTGGACTTATGCGCTCTGGCGGATGGAGAGATAGGCGAGAAATTACAGGAACATCCGTTGGGAAATCGGGTTGTGTGGGTACAGGCCATCATCGATGTTCATTAACAGGACACTGAAAATTGGAGAGTTGTCAATCCAGGAGTTTGAGGGGATTCGGGATTTCCGACGGGTTACGGTACCGCTCCGGGCCTCAAACCCAAGCGCTCACCCGCTAAAATGCATAAGCATCTTGACTTTCACTGGTTGGAGTATTTCCAGAAGAACTACCTCATCTTTAAACGGCTGCGTTAGGTGCGCGGTGTGACCGATCTCAAGTTGGAAGGCGAGCGACCAACAGGGATGGGAGGCACGTTTGGTCTGATGGACCTGCTCAATCGCTTACGATATGCTTCAGTATTCTACAAGCAGATGGCTTACGAAGCCAATGAGATGCTCTAGATTGCCGATCCGAGCGACATTATTTTTGTGCTAAAAGTGCCGGGAGAACTGGCAATAGCGTAGAGGATGCCATAATTCTTAGTAAATTTCTCCCTTCGTACGGTTCTGGGACTGGTTCAACCGATTGAACCAAAGGCACACTTCTGTTTTCGTGACCCCGACAATGAAGCACTCGCCAAATCTGTCAACCTGGATAAAATGAACCACTTTCCGAATAACCTAATAGGCAAGTGGCCAATAACTCATGATTTGTGCTGCCTACACTACCCCCTGGCTGAGGCGGCAGACCCCCCTCATGGGAGGCCGCTTATTATGAGGAGCTGAAAAATATCACGTTACGGTTCAATGTGCGTTTTGTTGTCGGGTTTGTTCACGACAAGCGCTTAGAAGATGAACACCAACAGATATTGGAGACAATTGAAGGCATCTGCGGGCATAGCGTGGATGTTGATTGCTCGTGTAGACTGGGACACCGTACACCCGCAATTACCGAGGCCCTGATCGAGATATCTCATACATTGACGATCATTTGACCGATTACCTTTCCCAGACCTAGCTATCGGGCGGCGGCTTGCGCCCTGCCTCAGAATCCCCTCCACCCATTAACGGCGGGCTGCGTCTTCTCCGCCACAAACGTTGAGAAGATAGGAGCGAGTTTCCTTACTAGTTGACTATCCGATGGCGGAGCCAACGACGGGCAGCCGGTCCTGGCAGCGTTTTGCCAATGCGGTGGCGGTTGTCGGTATGATGACGAGAGCGCGTAAGATGGCGGACGTTACCCGCTAATATAAAAAATATTTACCCTTAATATTAAAGCGTTCACCTCTCAAACAAACGTCTCCAGCACGACGATGTGCCTCAAAAACGTTCTTAGTACCGGACATTGCTGCCGCGATTGCTTTTTAGAATGCTTCACACCTCACAAAGGTGACGGAAGGTCTTGCTATGCTCCAACCATCTTCTGCTTCGATGGATGAGACGCTGGAGGCTCTCGGCGTATGGACCCGTTCTCAGCAACTGACCAATGTCGCGCCTCTGGCGTTAGAGGCATGGTGCGCGATGGGCCGTCCCAACGCAGTAATGCCGTTACCGTGGAGCGCAGCATGAGACGCTTACCCAGAGAGGAGCAAATACCCTGAACCATATTGGTATCAGGATCTCGGAGAAGTCACGGTCGGCCGCCTTCTACGAGCATCTCGGATACCAGTTAGTTCACGATAACGACTTCGACAGAGGACGTCCCATCATCATGCAGCATTCGTGTGGGGTAGTTTTGAATCTTTTAGGTCCAGATACTGCGTCAAGTGGAAAGAACATCCTCATCCATGTTGATGAGAAGTCTGCTGACTATACACGCATCGCCATGACCGTACATTCACTGGACGATGCGAGAGAATTCATGAAAAAGAACGGAATTCAGATAGCGGATTCATTCAGTTTTGGAAGCATGAGTGTGATCGAGCTGGTCGCATACTAATGCCGTCGAGGGTAAAGATTCGAAGGAATGCGCTCTACCGTAACCCCAGGTTACCCCCGCCGCGCGCCTTCGAGCATTTCTCGCGCATGACTACGGGCCTCAGCTGTTATTTCGACACCGCCTAACATGCGAGCCAATTCTTGGAGCCGTTCACGGTGAGCGAGGTGTTTGGCCGATGAGATGCTACGGCCTTTGGTCACCTTTTTGACAACTATATAGGCATGATCGGCAAAAGCCGCGATCTGGGGCAAATGGGTAATACACAATATTTGGTGCTGCGCGGCCAGCGCCTTGAGACGACGACCCACCACCTCAGCAACCGCACCCCCGATACCGGAGTCCACCTCGTCAAAAATCAAGGTCGGCGTCGCCTCAGCCGCGGCACTCAGGGCTTTCAGCGCCAGCATGAGTCGAGACAGCTCTCCACCCGAGGCAACCTGAATGAGCGGTAAGAGAGGCTCGCCGGGGTTTGCAGACAAATAAAATTCGACCTGATCGAAGCCGCTTTCTGTCAAGCGTTGGCCATTTTGAATAAACGGGGCAACCGCGCTGCCGTGAGTCTCTTGTTGCTGAAAGTGCACGCCAAAACTCGCGCCTCGCAGGCCGAGTCGAGCCAACTCAGCCTGGATATTGTGTTCCAGGCGCTGAGCAGTTGTGTGGCGTTCTTTGGAGAGTTTCTTCGCCCAGGTCCAAGCTGCATGCGCCGCAGGCTCGACTTCTTGTTGCAGGGCCGTAATAGTTTCGGCACCGTCATCGATGTGTTCTAGTTCTTGTTCAAGTTCTGCGTAGCGAGCCAGGACCGCCTCGATACTCCCGCCATATTTTTTCTTGAGACGAGAGATCAGCCCCAGCCGAGTATCCAGGTCTTCTAACCGCTCAGGATGAGGGCTCAGATGCTCACGATACTTGCGCAGGGAAAGTGCAGCTTCTTCGACTTGGGCCAGCCCATCAGTGAGCAGCGACAGAACTTCGTTCAGGCTCGTATCGACCTGTACCAGTTCGCGCAGTTGCGACAAAAGCCGTCCAATCTGGTCGGCCACCGCGTCTTCCCCCGCCGCAAGCACGTCTTCTCCACCAGATGCGACGTGGTATAACTTCTCTGCATTCAGCAGAATGGTACGTTCTTGGCGCAGAGTCTCTTCTTCTCCAGGTTCCAACGCCACACGACGGATCTCATCCGCCTGAAAACGGACCAAGTCTTGCCTAGCCTCAGCCGCCTCTTTTCCCTCTGTCAGCGCGCACAAACGTTCCCACACACGGCGCAGGGCATGGTACCGGTTCGACATCTCGTGGGTTCGTTTAGCTGAAACAGCAAAGCCATCCAGCAATCGCAGAACGGAGTCGGGCTCGCGCAAGATCTTCTGCTCATGCTGCCCATAGATCTGCATCAGGCCGGCACTGATCTGACGTAAGATGCCCGCTGTTGTCAGCGCACCATTGAGATACACGCGACTGCGTCCGCTATGCGAAATGACCCGGCGGATGATCAGTTCTTCATCTTGAAGTGCCGCGTTCTCTTCTAGCACGCCGTGTTCTTCAAGAACGTGCGCGACACGGCCATCCTCTACACTAAAAACGGCTTCCACGACTGCCTCTGTGGTGTCACGTCGGATCAGATCCGCAGTCGCCCGGCTGCCGAGGGCCAGCCCGATCGCCTGCATCAGCAAACTCTTGCCTGCGCCGGTCTCGCCGGTGATGACATTCAAACCACACTCGAACGACAGCTCGAGGTCATCTATGAGGGCCAAATTTTTAACATGCAGATGACGCAGCATACGGCTATGTCCTGACCGCTATTGTAGCCAGCTTTCTGCGTTCGTCCACTGCTCTTGGATGGGAAACGTTACACCACGTCCCGTCGAGAGGTTTCTTCCAACCGGTCGCTCAGCATCTTGGCGATATTCAAGAATATTCGCGCGCCGATACGCGGGTAGCGCTTCTGCATGCGCGACAAGAAACGCTGATCAACGGCAATTGCCTCCACATCATCGACCGCGATAACATCAGCAGTACGCTGGTTCTGACGAATGAGTGCCATCTCCCCAATCACATCACCCCGACCCATAGTCCGCAGCAGTTTCGACTGTTCGTCCATATTGAGCCACGCATCGGCTGCACCGTTTATCAACACAAACATCTCCGTGCCCATGTCTCCCTGCCGGATAATATGCTCACCTTTGGCAAACGTGCGAAACTCACCCATTAATGTCACGATCTTGGCTTGCAGAGGATGCAGCCCTTCAAAAAGCGGGATCGTCTTATGCGGGTCACGCCCAAGTTTGAGATACAGCACTTCCCACAGCGTGATGATCTTGGTTGTCGCCAGCAGGGCCGGGAGCAGAATGACATCGGCACCAAAGGCCACAACCATGGTTGCCGCTGACAGCAGCCCAAACTCCCGAATGGGCGCAAAGGTCGAGAACCACCACAACACCAGAAAGCCGAGGAGCAGAATCACTGAGACGTATAAGCTCGGTTTCCCGACAGTGCCCAAGGTCTGTAGGAGGGCATTCTCCTGATCCGGGGCAGAGTTCACCGCAGCACTCAGTCGCGTCATCAAATGGACCGTGTTATCAACCGCAATACCCAGCGCTATGGAGGCGATAATACTCGTGCCGAGATTCAGGACTGCACCTGACAGACCCATCAAACCAAAGAAAATGATGATAGGGAAAATATTCGGCACCATGGCAATCAGTCCCACCCGGGCAGACAAAAACATGGCCGACATAATGACGAAGATCACTCCGGCAGCCAAAGACAGACTTCCAATCTGTCCGGTAATAATATCGCCCTCGGTCTTGGTCAGAAGAATCAGGTTCCCGGTTGAATGGACTTTGAGGTCGGGCGGAAAATGATCCTGGGCATAGGCATTAATCGCATCAACCGTATCCGAGATATCGCTCGAACGTGACAAGGCTGTGCGGACCAGGATATTCGAGCGAGTGAAATCCGGGCTCGCCACGGACTTAAAGCTGTTCGGGCTGCTACTCACCAGCTGCATGACCGCCCGCAGCTGAGAAGGCTTTTCCCAGAAAGTTTTGGGATTCTCGAGAGGTGGCGCCATAATTATTTCTCCACCCGGGCCACCCATGGTATCGCCCCCACCCGACTGCGCCCCACGGTCCAGCAATTCACAATAATCGACAAACGACAGCGTTTTATCTACGCCGGGCAGAGCGTCGATAAAACGCTGCAGGTCCTTGATACGGCGTAGCGTATCCCACTGTTTCATGACATTTTTTTCTTCACTGTCGATCACTACATAGAAGGCCATGCTACCCACAAGATGTTCGTTAATAGCATCCGTAGCTTGACGAATGGGGTCGTTCGGGCGGAAGAAAGACTGGAAATTTGTGTCTACCCGGATCGAGAAAAGTTGCCACACAGCCACAACGGCGAGGCTCATCGACACACCGATCACAGCCCACCGATTATGAATGGCAAAGGCGCCAATACCTCGGAGTACGGCCGTCACCCCAGGAGCAAAATCTTCAGCCCGTTTGGACGGCAGGCGCAGCTGGGTCAAAAGCGCGGGCACAAGTACAATCGACAGCAGAAAGGCGATCAGGATGCCGACTGACGAAAAGATACCCATTTCCCGAATGCCTGTCAGCGGATTCACGCCCAAGGCGAGAAAGCCGAGTACCGTGGTAAACGCAGCGATAAAAATCGGCTGGCTTGTTTTTGTCAGCGTTTGGAGCACCACATCATGGACCGATCTATCTGGCTGGGCCAGCTCATAATACTCAGCAACTATATGCAGCGAGTAGGCTGTGCCCAGAACGAGAATCAGTGGTGGCAGCGCAACACTGCCCAGACTCAAGCTGCTGCCGGCCAAGACCATAATACCCAGCGTCCAAATCAGGCTGACACTGACGCTGAGCACTGGCAGTAATACCCCGCGAGCTGACCGAAAACTGAGGAACAGGACAACCAAAATCGCCAGCAGGGTGAGAGGGATAAAGCGCGCCTGATCTTCCTGCATAGCCCGAGCGGAGTAGACCTTGAAACGCGGAAGGCCCGTATAAAAAATCTGCTCCGGTCCGGTTTGACGTTCTTTTCCGAGGATGGCCTCGATCTGCCCGTCTATCCTCCGCGCTATAACCTCGTCGCCAGTCGTGTCGCTAAAGAAAATATTGACTGCCGCGGCCTTGCCGTCTTCAGAAACAATATTTTTGACATAGATGGGCCGATCAGCCAACGTCTCTCGCAGTTTATCCAGACCTTCCTGATTCGTCGGAATATTTTTCACAAGCATCGGCGGATCCACTACATCAGCAATCGGGTCAACCGCATTCGCCAGGCTGATCACCTCCTGCACGCCCTCGATTTTCGCCAGTTCAGTCGTAAGGCGTTGAAGCTTGCGCAATACGTCCGGGGTATAGATATCGTCGGCGAGCACGCCGACCACGCCGACTTCTTCGCTACCGAAAAGTGTACGGACATCATCATAGTAGCGACCAGCGAAATCATCCTGGGGCAGCAGACTTTCCACCGAGCCGTCAAGACGAATATCCTTTGCGAAGAAACCGAAGACACAGGTAAGAAGGAAAATCGCGAGAAGGAGGACCCTAGGTCGGTTCACCACCAATCGATAGAGTCGTTCCATAATTAAGACGGCATATATAGGAAACGGGCAGCAGTTGCGAGAGGTCAAGCTTAATAATTCTTGCTGGCTAAGGCTTCTGCACGCATGATTACTCACCAATCTTGAGCGACTCGCAGTGGCGCATGCGCCCACCCCAGTGGGTCTAACGACGTATGGACCGCATATGGCTTGACCAATTGGTCAGACCTGCTCTAAGCCGATGGAAGTACCACAAGAAACCGATTATGATCGAGCCGTCACCAACCATCTAATTCAGAGTATGGGTATAGAGTTTCGTCAAGAAATTGTACGCCCGATCGGGGCAACCCTAGTCGATCTTCCCGTCAACCAGTCGTTCTCGGTGGCTGCCACACATCTGTTTCTGACCCTTCCCGATCTGCTGCGCGCCTGTTTAGCCCCGACGTAAGCGGCAGACATTGCACAGCGCAGCAGGCACCTAGGGACGACCGTCTCCCCACCGGAGAACTGGATGTTAGGCTATCACTTTCTGGTCTGGCGAGAGATTTTGGTCGACTTCGGCGTCCTCTAGGACTCTGACCACGCGCAGGACATTGGTTTCGTCTTAAAGTGTTAGCGGCAGTTCGCGACAACCCACCGCAACGATGGCCATGTGGATAATAGTGAGGCGGGCTGGTCAAATCACTTTCTATCGAGTGAGACTATTCAACAACTCTATCCCACCTTGGTTCCCATTGCTTACGAAATAAGGCGAGTAACGGGTCAGTTTCTTGCCACGCTTGAATCCTACCTGTTCATTTTGAATGCTGAAGCGCGCCTTGGCATAGCCGATTCCTGCCCCCTACCCGTTGAGCACTAATCGGGTACTTATTGTCCAAGATTTTTTCGATCTCACCGGGCACGGGCACCCATGGTATAAACTCACAGCCGAGCTGCAGCCCGGCCTTCACCCTCGATCCTACGGATTTCCGAACCATAGAGTTGAGTGATCGTGCCACCGTGGTTACCTCATCCAGAAAGCCCTCATGGGCAATCCGCGACCTTGTCCTTGTCAACCACGACCACTAGCGACTACTGATGTCTTTTACCGACATAGATCGCCTCACCCGAGCCGCAAAAAAATCCTGCCGCTGCTGCTCTCCTGGTTTCAGCGAAAGTCTCGCTACGACACGATCCTTTTCGGCGCACGCCACTGGGCACTCAGACCACTCAGCCTGGTGACACCCGCACAGGAGTGTTTAGATTAGGAGCCAGCCCAAGCTGCCGTCGATCTTTTATCTGAATACACGAATGATGACGCATTAGCGGCGCGCAGGGCGACACATCGCTGTCTGGCCCGAGACCACCAGTCGGCTTTTATGCGCAGCGTTCACACACAGTCGCCGTACGATGGCTGCCATATCC
>CAZXFE010000185.1:0-8023 GCA_964639795.1 uncultured Enterobacteriaceae bacterium
ATATGTATCTGCCTGAGCTGCGCCGCGTGCGCCGTATCAGCGTCGCGAACCGCTCAGACGCGTTCTGGAGCACCGAGGTCGATATCCACTCGATTGAGGTCGTCCACGCCAAGCCAGGCTACCGGACGTGGCGTATTTTGGCCGAGAAAGAGAATCTCTTAGCCGCACAATCCTGTCATTACCAGAACCGTGAGATGTTGGCCGCGGCTGCGGACGACCGTACCGGTGTCGCTTCCTTCCTGTGGTCAGTTTCGGTTAATTGGGAACGCCGCCCGGTATGGGTCATCGAAGGCATTCCGACTGGCTACAACCAGCATGCGTACTCCAAACCGATCCTCTACATCGACCGCGAATACTTGAACACCTCCTGGTCGGAGAACTATGACCAGGAGGGTGAGCTCTGGAAGACCTGTACCCAGCTCATGAAAATTTTCAAAAAGCCCTCACCGAAGTATGTTGCAGCAGAATATGACGAGGAACAGGTATTCACCCATAACGGTATTGTGGTCGATATGCAGATTAGCCGTAGCTCTAAGTGGGACTGCCCGCCCTGGTATGCCAAGTACAACTGATACTTCAACACTGGGAAGGAATAGAACACGCCTGAAGCCTTCACGATCAACTTCCTCATTCAGACAGAGCGCCCGTTACACGCCGCGGCTTCACCTGCCCTGCTGTGCCCCTAAAAATCGCTCGTGCAGTTTTGCTACGAGGGATTTTTGTTTCTCTTTCGACCGGAAAATTCTATGAACTGTCCGGTTGAGGGCAACGGTTAGAAGGAGCCCAGGAGAAACCTGCAATACACGCCTGGTCTTGCCTTGCGTTTACGCAAGGCAAGGACCCCCTTCCCTTGACTTTTGTTGCAAAACAATGCAAATGACGAGAGGCACGAAAACCTGCTGGGGGGGAGCCTATTGCAGGGGTCAAAATAAAGGGAGGTTGTTACCATATGAATGAGGTTGCTACGATATGAATATGCACAGGGTCAGGCACGCCCAAAGACGCGCCAGCCTACTCACCACGCTGTTTGCAGCTGCTCTCGCGCTCGGCTTAACCGGATGCCACGGGGAGCAGCCAACCGAGTGGAGCACTCTGCAGCTCGCTCGGACTGACAAATTTTTCAGCGTTGCACACGTGACGGGGGACACATTTGTCTCTGTTGGCTACGCGGGGCGGATATTGCGCACGGAGGACGCCGGAAGCACATGGGTAGACGTTGAAAGCGGAGTCATCTGGTCACTCAATAGCGTAGCCTTCTTCGGCGAATACGGCTGGGCAGTCGGCCAGAGCGGCTCGGTTATCCATTCTCGTGACGGCGGGAAAACCTGGACAAAACAACAGGCGGATACGGACAAGATGATGATGGCCGTTACGTTTGTCGACCAGCTGAACGGCTGGGCGTGTGGGGACGAATCGACCTGGATGTGGACGGATAACGGCGGAGAGAGCTGGAATGTCGAGCGCATGGATGTCTCTCAAATTGGGCTGACAAATAACACCAGTCTGGCCGTTCCTGACATTATCTATTACAGCGTTCAGTTTCTAGATAAAAACACCGGTTGGATGGTCGGTGAATACGGCAATGTGCGCTCCACCAAGGATGGCGGCAAAACCTGGGACGCGCAGCACGGCACCCTACTCGATGAATTGGTTACACAAGGTGGCGTCCGAGACGTCATGGTTATGGGCGCGTTTTTTAAAGTCCACTTTAGCGACCCCAATAACGGCGTGCTCGTCGGAGCTGGTGGAGCGATTGCAACAACCAGCGATGGCGGCCTGGCCTGGCGTTGGATTGCGCGTGAGGGGAATAATGCAGCCGTCCCGGCCCTACATCTTTACGATGTAAGCACCCCCGGTCAAAATGGACGCCTCATCCTTGCCGGGATGAATGCGGTCGTGCTCGGCACCGACGACAGTGGCGCAAATTGGAGCCCAACAGAGACGCCGGACGGGGTGTACACCTGGATCAACTCGATCGCTTTCGGAGAAAACGGCAAGGGCGTTCTGGTAGGCGGCAAAGGCACTTTCATGACCACGAGCGATGGCGGCAAAAGCTGGCAGCTCGTCGGGCGAGAAGAAGCCGCGGAGGAATCCGCAGACGCGCATTAAACGATGCATGCGCTCCTGCGCCCCCCACAACCGCCTCACGCTTAGTGCGTGCATAAATAAAGGAGAGAATTGTGGCTGACAAACAAATGCCCACCATAGAAGAGCTAGAAGCCCGCGCATTGGAACGAAGTACACTCTACACTTTAGGACAGGGCCTTATCCGACAACGCCTCTGGATCACGCTCTTCGTGGTCATTCTAACGGGCTTCATGGCTTTTCAAGCTAGCAAGATCCAGATGAACACCAGCTTTAACGATCTGCTGCCTTACCGGCATCCATTTGTGCGCGTTCACTTCCGCTTTGCCGATCAATTTGGAGGCGCGAACAACGTCAACGTGATGGTGAAAGTCGACAAGGGCGATGTCTTCTCAAAAGGCATGCTGACAAAAATTTTCACCATGACCCAGGCCATGGACCGCGTCACCGGTGTGAACCACGATCAGATTGAGTCGATCGGCCACCGCACTACGCGTTATCTGACCGTGCTCGGGGGAACTATTGCCACCCCGCCGGTCATGCGGCGCCCCCCCAAAACGGACCAAGAGGTCGCCGACATAAAGGAGATTTGCTACAACACCGAAACCATTTATGGCCAGTTGGTCGCCTTAAACGGCCAGGCTCTGTTGATCAAGGCCAATTTCATCGAGGGAAGGCTCGATTATAAGCAAGTCTTCGAACAAATCCGCCGGACGGTCAAAGAGCCGTTTGAAACTGCGGATGAAACGATCTGGGTTGCCGGCGAACCCCAGCTGTACGGCTGGATCTATTATTACGCGAACGAAGTGTTCTACATATTTATAGCCGCCGCGGTCGTATGTTGGATCCTGCTCTACCTCTACTTCCACGATTGGCGCGGAGCCCTACGTCCGACTATTACCGGTGTTGTTTCCGCCTTTTGGGGGCTTGGTATCCAAGCCATGATGGGCTTTTCCATGGATCCCCTAGCACTTGTGATTCCATTCTTTGTTACCGCTCGAGCGGTGAGTCATTCGGTGCAGATGCACGAGCGCTATTACGAGGAATACCGCAGATGGCAGTGGAATAAAGAGAAGGCAATTGTCGCCGCTTTTGCGGAACTCTTTGTACCCACCTTGAGCGGCATTATTACCGACTCCCTCGGCATGCTCGTCATCGTGATCGTGCCGGTGGTGATTCTGCAGAAAATTGCGATTTCTGCCTCGATTTGGGTCGCCTCAGTCGCAGTGAGTGAGCTGCTCATGAATCCAATCGTGTACTACTATCTCAAAGCGCCTGTACCGGAAAAGGTCATTGCTCGAGAGGACGGATGGCTGCAACTGTTCGTCGATAAATGTGCAACCTGGATTACCACACCCAGAAACGCCAAAATGATAGTCATTTTCTGGGTCGTCGCCTTCCTGGGCTCCATCACCCAGATCCGGCATTTAACCATCGGCGATCCATCCGCCGCCACGCCGCTGCTGCATCTGGATTCACCCTACAACCAGGCTCACATCGAGATTCAAAAATACTTTGGTGGCATTGAACCCTTGATTATTGTCGTTGAGGGGCGCGACAAGGAAGTGTTAAAGAATCCTGAACTTTTACAGAAACTCGAAGCGTTCCAGCGCCATATGGAGCGGGACAGAGACATCGGCTACAGCTTTTCACTGGCAGATATTATCCAGGCCATTAATATGACCTTCTACGATATGCAGCCACGTTGGGGTGCGATTCCGGCTTCTCCGCGACGGGTCAGCTCACTCTTCTTCTACTACTTTGCCGGCACCCCACCCGGCGAAAGCTCGAAGTTTCTGGATCCGAGTTATACCGTCTCGCGTGTGACGTTCTTTTGTGCCAACCATCAGGGTGACAATATTGCGCGCATTATCCAGGAAGCGCGCAAATTTGTGGCCGACAACCCGCTGCCGAATGCCGACTGGCGTCTGGCGGGTGGTTTGATTGGTGTCACAGCTGCGGCAAACGAAGAAATTCTCAAGAACGACCTATTTATGCACGCCCTAGGCTTTGGCACGATTTTCCTTATCGTAATGTTTACCTACCGATCGCCCATAGCCGCGCTGGTGATGATGGTCGGCTTGTTCCTGGCCGACGGTATCGTGAATGCGTATATGGGTTTTCGTAACATCGGAATTAACCTGCAGTCACTGCCGGTGGTGACCGTCGGAGTCGGATTTGGCATTGATTACGCCTTGTACATCGTCAGCCGAGCGGTTGAAGAGTATGACGGCGATATCAACGAAGCCGTCCGCATGGGGCTGTCTACCGCAGGCAAGGCAGTAGGTTTTACCGCGATAACCTTGATCACAGCGACCATTTTGTGGTCTTTCTCGAACATCCGTTTCTGTTCAGAAATGGGCCTATTACTCGCGCTGTGGATGGGTATCAGCTTCTTTGGCTCGTGTACCTTCGTACCCGCGGTGCTCGTATTGTGGCATCCCAAGTTCTTCACGCGAGCGGCGAAAGAAGGCATTATTGCCTAGAATGGAGAGAACCAACAACCTTTCGCCATAGATAAAAAAAGGGGCGGCCAATCGGCTGCCCCTTTTTTTATGTCTGGGCTCACTCCCTCGCGTACACAGCGGTTTGCAGTAGCGCGGAGGTGTCATTTCGAGGCGCCGGGCCGGAGGCGACGCAGTAATCTCTTGTCCCCCTTCAGACCATCTCGATCCACCTGCAATGATGTGTACCGCGACAGTCCAAACGCCGGCGTTGGGGGAATCAGCTTAAAGAAATCCATTCCTCACAAACAGAAAAGGAAGAGGATGTGGAATACAAAAAGAACTCCACTACTCTGCTTTGTCCTCGTCTTCTCTGCCCTGGTCTCCTTCTACCCCTTCCTTTATGGCGTCTTCGGCCGTCAAGGAAGAAGATTTCGTGGTACTCGGATTAGCAACTTGGCCAGGGTCTCGGCTGCCTTTATTAGCTAGTTTGTATTGGTCGACCAGGGAAACCTTAGGCTCTTTACTCTTGGTTTCTTCAATTGGAGGCGCTCCCAGTTCACACCCAGCCAGTATAAAGATTGAGCCGATCCCGCAAGCGACGAGTGCTCGCCGGAGGCCTTTGTTGTAATGAGAGAAAATATCTTGCATGGAGCGGCCTAATAAAGAAGGTGAAACCATTTGTCAAGAGCTCAAGACATACAAATATCGCTTCCAGGCGGTTGCAATATTAATTGAATAGCGCTATGAGCAGCAAGGGACAAAAATTCAAGTCCGACTGAGTGAAGGGGGTGACCGGACAAAGTTCAAACTTAAAAGGTATATCAGGGGCTTGATTGTCTAAGGAGGATAAATCTGTGTTACAGGAGGGATGGCTATGATCGAACGTAACAGGAAGCGGAAGTGGAGTCTGAGTGGACTAGCCACACTGTTTGTAGTGGCAGGACTGGTCTGGCTAACGCCGTCCGCCGAAGCGACAATTCGCGTGGGAAACTCGGAAATTCAAGTCGTGTATGAAATGAACCACGCCTTTCAATTTGACGGCAGCCCGGGCGACAACTT
This sequence comes from uncultured Enterobacteriaceae bacterium, assembly GCA_964639795.1. Classification (GTDB taxonomy): domain Bacteria; phylum Desulfobacterota; class Binatia; order Bin18; family Bin18; genus Bin18. Next base: position 5,592 of record CAZXFE010000185.1, read on the forward strand.
CGAGTGGGTGCAGTGGCGCAACGAGCTGCGCGTGGAGTACGAATATCAAGGGCTGGTGACAAAAGAGGGCGGGCTGTTCGATAAGAACATCAAGATCCCCGGTGTGGAAAAGGCTGACGTATCATTCATGTACAGGGGCCGGTTTGATCCGATTTATATGGTGCGTGACAAATACGACGAGATGTATCCGCACCGGATCAAAATGCAGCATAAGTCGTTCGTCTTTCCCGAGAACGGGTTTCGCGAGGCGAACTTGCATGTCGACTTCGGAGAGGTGTTTGGATTGCGGACATCGATGAAGCTGGGCAAGCAGCAGATTGTCTGGGGCGAATCCGATCTGTTCCGTTCGATTGACATTGTGAACCCGCTGCGCCTCGACCAGAACCAAGCGATCGGTGAGGCGTTTGAGGATTTCCGCACGCCGATCTGGGCGGCGAAATTTCTCGTCGACATCGGCAACATCGGCAGCTTTATCTCAAACGCTGGGATTGAATTTTTCTATACCCCGCGCTGGCGACCGATTACCCAGCACATAGTACTAGAAGGCGGCTGGGGTGGCCTGCGCTACGACGACCCGAATTATATCGGGGACGCGAGTGACTATTTTGACTCCCCGACCTCGCCGGGAGTCTTGACCACCAAGGGCGTGCCCTGGGGGCCGTATCACGACTACGCACGTATACGTCATCCCTGGTCGCTGTTCCGAGTCGGACGCAATACGCATAATATGGCAGGTGACGCCGGATGTAGCGGCACGGGTCCATGTACTGACGACGCTGCCGGCCGATCAGGTAACTTCCTGTACCGCATCGGCGGCGGATCGAAAACGCATATGATTCGGGGCACGAAGTGGGACAACAGCATGGCCGGCGTCCGGTTCATGGGCAAGATCTTCGACAACTTCGACTTCTCCCTGAACTATATCTTCAAGCGTACGGATCCAGGCGGCGTGTTTCATTTTGATACCTTTTTTGCCGAGTCGGCGCTGAACTCGGATGGCAAACGGCCAGCGGCCTTAGAACCCAGCACCTTCTCGCAGGAGGGCTCACTCTTCTCGCATGACCCGACCAACCCAGAGAACACAGCCAACTTCCGGCGCTCGTTGGATCGGTGTTTTGAAGAGAACCAGGCCACGTTTTTTCTCGGCGTCGACATGTACGGCTACAGCCAGGACGGCAACGCGAACAACGACCGGAGCACGACAGCGTGTTTTGATGTGTCGCATTGGTATCCGTGGACGCACGTGTTCGGATTCACGACGACGTATAACGACTTCGACTACACGGGTGCGGTGTTCCGGCTCGAGCAGAGTTGGTCGACCAACGAACCACGCAACCAACTGCCGGTAGTCCTGCGGGGCACGGACCAAGCGCATTACGATGAGCGCTTACAGGACTCGATTGACAGGGCCATTAGTCAGGGCAAGACGGGGACCCAGATCCCGACGAACCCCTTCGAGGACGGCCAAGGCAACCCGTGTGCGGACGCCACAAACTTCTGTCCGAGTCCGCGGCAGCGCATTCGGCGGATCAAGGGAGGCAGTTCTATCTGGCGGAGCATGGTCGGCTTTGATCTGATTCAGTCCTTTCAATCCTTTCCGGGAATGCAATGGACAAAGCAGCTGCCTGGTGGCATCGGCGATCAGACCACGTTCTTCACTTTTCAGGCGTTGATGACCTATCAGAACAACAACAGGACCGGCCTGAACGCACTTACCAATGCGGGCAAGGATCGGCACCACCGTTGGGAGCAGTTGTACACGGTCGCGACCTCGGGCTTTTACTTCCGCGGGAAGCTAGAGCCGTTGTTTGCGTTCGCCTACTCGGTGAATGCCAAGCAGCCACTCATTCTAGCCCAGACATACTGGCACGGCCTGTTCTTCCGTAACCTGGACTTGTTCGTAGGCTCAACGATGTATATGGGGAGCCGCAACCAAGTGGATAACACGGCCCTCCACATGTGGGCCGATCGTGATTCTTTCTGGTTCCGGCTGCAGTACTACCTGCTGTAAGAGCAGAGAACAATAGAACCTAGACAGGCTAGCGGATGGCTAGCCTGTCTTAACCGACAACGACAAGGGAGGGTGCATAGGCGCCCTCCCTTTTTTCTTGGGCTAAAATATGGGAAGATGCCGCCTTCCACTGGAAGGCATGCCTTCCATAGAACGCACGAAGGAGGACACAGCACATGGCAGCAGTCGATGGCGGAACGCTCATTGGACGTATTTTGAAAGAACAGAACGTCGAATATATGTTCGCAATCAATGGCGGGCACACCTTCCCGATTCTGGCCACTCTCAGAGACAACGGCATCAAACTCATACACATGCGTCATGAACAGGCGACCGCCTACGCCGCAGACGGGTATGCGCGCGTGACCGGCAAACCCGGCATCTGCTGTGTCACTGCAGGCTGCGGCCTGACCAACGCGGT
>CAZXFE010000186.1:0-7996 GCA_964639795.1 uncultured Enterobacteriaceae bacterium
CCCTGCCCGATGTAGAAAACGCTGTGCGCTGTTTTCTGACCTCTGACGTTACCGTCGTATCTCTGAGACCGGAACACCTGCGTGACATTTGGACTGGTATCCGCAATGTTGCGGTAGCAACCGGTCAGGAGGCAACCGCCGAAGTGCTCCTCCAGGACTTAAAAGAACGCCTCTGGAAAGTCGAACAAAAAACGCGCCATCTTTCACGCCCACGTGTGACCTGCTTGGAATGGCTCGATCCGCTCATGGCGGCAGGAAATTGGATGCCCGAACTGATGGACATTGCGGGTGGGGAGTATGGCCTTGTCGATGCGGGCGCGCACACGCCGACGATCACCTGGGACGCACTCGTCGCATACCAGCCTGAGGTGATCGTTATCACGCCGTGTGGATTTAAAATCCCGCAGTCCCAAACTGATCTCCCAATACTGACGGCCCATCCGCAGTGGCAATCGCTGCCCGCTGTTCAAAATAACCGTGTCTATGTTGCGGATGGGAATGCGTATTACAATCGGCCAGGTCCACGGATTGTCGAAAGCACCGAAATATTGGCCGAAATGCTCCACCCAGTAGCATGCACCGGGATGGCAGTGCCGGGATCGTATATACAGATTCGTCCGTAACGATGTCGCAGCGCACTAATGATAAGCCACAACGTCTCGTTACCCCCACTCGCCCGGATCGACCACCTGAAGCTTTCCTGCCCGAAACTCTTGTCCGCGTTCTTTCACTATTTGGGGATAGCCGTGGTAGAACTGCCCGCTCAGGCGCAGAAAGGATTCCACCTCGGTTTCTTCAAGGTCGAGATCTTCAATTGCTTGGATAGCATCCTCCTTGCTGTTTGCCTGGAGAAGAACGTCAAAAATAAGCTGGTTTTCTCCTATTTGAAAGTCGTCACGGCTGGGCAGGTCTACGCGGTTTCGGACACTGTCCGGATGAGATTCCAGTAGGTAGCGTAAGGCTTTGAGTTCGTGTCGTTGTTGATCCAGCTTTTTTATTTTTTCAGCCATGGTGCTGCCTCCGTATAATCAGCAAATCGGGAATAGTCCAGAAGTCGTTCCCTCTTTTCATGAACTGGTATATACACAAAAACTATGGCTGTGACAGAACATAAAGGCAAGGCGCACCGGGCTGTTCGCTGCGCGATTATTACTGTGAGCGATACACGCACAGAGGAGACGGATACAAGCGGCAGGCGTATCAAAGAGCTTCTGGCCGCGCACGACCATCCCGTAGTCGCTTATCAGATTCTCAAGGACGAGCCGGAGCAGATCACGGCTGCCGTTCAGGTGTTCCTTGAACGGTCTGATGTAGATGCGATTATGACCAGCGGCGGGACCGGTATCGCCCCGCGCGATACAACCTTCGAGGCAATCCAGGGGCTGCTGGAGAAGGAGATTACGGGATTTGGGGAGATGTTCCGGATGTTGAGCTATGAAGATATTGGTACTTCTGCCATGCTGACCCGCGCTACGGCAGGAGTTGCCAACGCCAAAGTCATTGTATCTTTGCCTGGCTCAACAGGTGCGGTGGAACTCGGCATGAGCAAATTGGTGTTGCCCGAGCTGGGGCATATGATGTTTCTGCTCCGGGGCGAACGGCATGCACATTAAGCTCCGCTTCTTTGCCTCGCTACGGGAGCGTTTGGGCCGCAGTGAAGAAACGCGGGAGGTGCCCGCAGGAGCAACCGTTAACACCGTCTGGGAAGCGCTCAAACACGAATACCCAGAGTTAGAGGTGATCGATAACGCGCTCGCCTTTGCTGTAGCACAGGAATACGTCGACAGGAATCATCTTCTGCAAAATAATGACGAGCTTGCATTTATCCCGCCCGTGAGTGGAGGATCCATGGCTGACATCCACGACCGCATTTCCTGTAAGGTCACTCAGCATTGCATTAAACTAGACGACCTCACCACCTTTGTGTCTGATCCAGGTGCAGGCGCGACCGCTACCTTTGTAGGCACCACGCGAGACACCAACGAGGGACGACAGGTCTTGCGTCTAGAATATGAGTGTTATCCCGACATGGCAGAAAAAGAAATGCTCAAGATCGCAGCGGTGATCCTTAATCGCTGGCCAGTGAAGAAAATTGCCATGATGCATCGGCTCGGCAAGGTGGATATTGGGGAAACGAGTGTCGCGATTGCCGTTTCAGCCAGCCATCGGCACGCTGCGTTTGAAGCCTGTCACTACGGCATCAATCAGCTCAAGGAAACGGTTCCGATCTGGAAGAAGGAACTCTATGAAGGCGGCGAGCTGTGGATCGGCTCGCAAACGGGCACCCACGGGAGCTTACAAAAAGCTCAAGAAGACGAGCGCCCCGTTGATCAAGAGGAATGAAAAAAGATTGTACATTGCCTCATTTCGTTTTGTTCATCAATTGAGAAAAACAAGACGGCAAGACTGAGTAACGGACATATGGCAAAAGAAATTCGAACGGTTGGCATTGTGGGTACTGGACAAATGGGCGGCGGTATCGGCCAGGTTGCTGCGCAAGCCGGATTTTCAGTCCTGCTGTATGATGTCACACAGGAAATCGTTGAACGCGCTTTGGAGAATGTCCAGAAGAATCTAGTCCGCTTAACAGATCGCGGAAAGCTTTCGCTTGACGAGCGGCGCGCTATCTTAGGACGTTTGAGTGGCACGTCCGCGCTTGAAGACCTCGCTGTCGTGGATGTGGTTATTGAGGCCGCCCCAGAAGAGTATTCCATCAAAGAGAATATTTTTCGGAAACTGGACCAGATCACACGGCCAGAAGTCATTCTGGCGAGTAATACGTCTTCTATTTCGCTCACCGAATTGGGTTCGGTGACTAACAGACCGGAACAGGTCATCGGCATGCATTTTATGAACCCGCCGGTAGTGATGCAATTGGTCGAGATTGTTCGCGGGTTAGCCACTGCTGATGAGACATATACGGCCATAGATGGGCTGGCCAAAAAGATGGGTAAGATCACCATTCAAGCCCAGGACTATGCCGGCTTTGTGGTCAACCGTATCCTGCTGCCTATGATTAATGAGGCTATCTATGCCGTGTATGAAGGCGTTGGGACGGTTGAGGATATTGACCAGGGTATGAAACTGGGCACGAATCAGCCCATGGGGCCCTTAGCCCTTGCGGATTTGATCGGACTGGATACCTGCCTGGCCGTGCTGGAACGCCTGCAGCACGGCTTAGGCGATGACAAATATCGCCCCTGCCCACTGTTGCGAAACTATGTTGCAGCGCGGTATTTGGGCAGAAAAACAGGCAAAGGGTTTTACGACTATAGTAAGGCGTAACTCGATAGTGTCTTCATACTCTTGGACAGGTTTGTCTGGGCTCACGAAGCAGAAGCCGCAGCTTGGCACGCAGCAATATACGCATCTTCTGCTTGGGCACACGACTGGGCTCGTTTTTCCCGGGCCGGATATAAAGACAGCAAAACCTCTCCGGTGGCTGCATAGCAGGCCTCTTTCGAGGCTTCGTTCAGTCTACGGCACAGAGCCAATCCGCGCTGGGGATCAGCGTGGGTCAAAATAAAATCCTTTACCGCACCCACAAAACACTGCGTCACGCTATCTGAGCTGCCTTTCCGGCACAAGGCAATAGTTTTTGTCGGATCACGCAGCGTGTACCCACTGACATCACGACCAAGGCTCTGATAACAAACCGATACAAATTCTGCCGGTACTTTCCCACATTCCTGAAACGCTTGCGCGAAATCGTACTGCGTAAAGGCCACAATGGCTGAAGATTGCATCCGATAACAGGCGCGTTGATAGTGTTGATCAATGGCATTGCATGGGTAGAGTGGATCTTCAGGCCGGAGCAAACTTTTCGGGCTTTCGTCTCGATGAACCATGGCATGCCTACGGTGCGTCTCCTGCACATCCTGGGACGAATGATGTGGATGGAGAAAAGCGACGATATTCTCCATAAAAACGCCTCCATAACATGACTCGCGCTCCCACGCAGAAACCAGGGCATCGCACCCACCCAGCGCCTTGTGGATGTGATGGTCAAAGTACAAGGTCAGTCCATGTCCAAGCCCATGCAAGCATTGATACTGCAGGAAAGTTGACCGCCACGTATCAATAATCGTGGTGCACACATTCGCAATATTTTCGGACTTCACTTCGTGCAGGCCGCGCAAATAGCCTTCCAGTACTCCGTGATAGCAGCCAGACCAAAAGCTCTCACTGCACCGGGCAAACGCCTCGGCCACGTCCCGAGAATATGCAAACGAGGCCCGTCCAAGATGATGCGTATACGGGTGGGCATTGCGCAGCACATCAGGATCTTGGCTGGTCAACTTTTCCAGGGTTGTGAGCGCCTGTTCCGTCCCATGCTTACGCAGAATTTTCTCCAGCCCGTTCTGATAACACGCCCGCTTTTCCGCAGGAGTCGGTTTCCCACCGCACTGCTTCCAGAGTTCATCTGCTCCATTTTCCTGAGCAAAGCTATTTGTTACGAAAAGACCTGCACCGATTATCCAAGTCAGAAAACCAAGAAGATACCACTTCTGCATTTTCGTCTCCTCATCCCTGTTGTTCACTACAGTCTGTTTCTTAGTGCTTATCCGAAAAACCATAGGCACCCGGTTCCGTCATGTTGAGCGAAGCGAAGAATCTCTCCGCTTGTCGTGGTATTGAGATGTTTCGCTTCGCTCAACATGACACCTTGAAACCGTTATTCGAATAGCCTCTTAGCAGAACGGCAGCAGCCTCACGAGTCAGGTACGATACCGCACTCTATCGAGCAGGGTCGCAAGTTTCCGGATCGCACTCCACTGCTGTGTCTGCTGCTCCCATAGGGAGCGGACGCCTTCAACTCCGCCCAAGGTAGCTAAGCCGCGTTGACCAACCTCGTGAAGTATTTCTCCAACTACCCAGGCCATAGTCTGCTCTGCACGCTTATTTCCCAGCTTATTCGTTGACTGTAGATGCTGGTAATGCGAGGTCATGGCATCGTCGAGTGTATCAACATTCAGGTTTGTCGCCGCGCTGACAGCAAGCACCGGGTTTTGCCATGATCCCGCAAGTGACCCCTGCTCAAACGCGAGCGCAGTCTGTACGTCGGCTACTGCTTTCTGTGCCAAGGCTTGGTCGTCCGCTTTGTTCACGGCAAGGATATCCGGAATTTCCATCACCCCGGCCTTTATAAACTGAAGGACATCACCGGAAAACGGCTGCACCACCAAAACGGTGGTATCAGCAAGAAAGGCGATATCCATCTCACTCTGACCAACACCAACGGTTTCCACCAGGACCACGTCACAGCAGTGGCGCAGTAAAAAAACAGCGGCAAATGCCTCGCGACTCAGCCCGCCAAGCCGATCCCGAGCGGCAAAGCTTCTGGCGTAGACTTCCGCCTGGAGTGGAATCTGCATCCGACCCCGGTCACCTAACAGCGCACCGCCAGACACTTTGCTTGAAGGATCAACGGCAACCACAGCGACGCGACGGCTGGCCTGAGCCTGCCGCGCAATTAATCGCGCAATCAGCGAGCTTTTCCCGACTCCAGGCGGGCCGGTAATGCCTACCACATGCGCTGGTGCAGGCAGAGTTGAGAGTTCGTCGAGTAGTCTCAGCGCTTCCGACTGAAGACGGAAACGGCGATCTTCGATGAGGTTGAGCGCACGCGCAATGGCTTGACGATTGAAATTCACCAGCGCAGAAACATCGATCTGCAGAGCTTTTCCTTCACTACAAATTGTAGGCAATACAGACAGGCGCAGAGCGTCGGCCCTCTCCCAAAAGATTGTTAACCAAGAATCCCAAGCATTCTAAAAATACTGGCTGCCTTCATGCCGCTTCTTCAGCGACGTCGACCATATCAGACAGGATACGCAGCATCTCAAAATCCTTTGGTGTGTAGACGCGCGCAACCCCCTCCTGGCGGAGATTTTCAGCATCATCTTCCGGAATAATGCCGCCCACCAGGACGGGAACGTCGTCGAGCCCTTCCTGGCGTAACCCGGCCAGGATCTCAGGGACCAGGCGCAGATGCGAGCCGGACAAGATGCTCAGGCCAACTAAATGTACCCCTTCATCTCGAGCACTGGTCACGATTTGTTCTGGAGAAAGACGGATCCCCTCGTACACGACTTCCATCCCGGCATCACGGCACCACACCGCGATTTGTTCGGCACCGTTTGAGTGTCCATCCAGACCGGGCTTACCAATCAGGACTTTGAGTGGCCGGCCTAAGATATCCGCAGTCTTGCGGACTCGTATCCGGAGCACTTCCAGGTCATCTGCGACCCTACCATTAACGTTCCGTACTGCTGCGGCGCCGGCAATGCCGGTCGGCGCGCGGAACTCTCCAAAAATATCCCGCAACGTTTGCGTCCACTCTCCGGTCGTCACCCCGGCCCATGCGCATTGGATGGACGCGGGCATAATGTTCTCAGCGTTCTTGGCAGCGTCACGCAGACTCAAGAGTGCCGCCTCAACATCGACCTGGGTTCGTTCCGTTCGAAATACTTCGAGCCGCGCAATCTGATCACGCTCGGCTCCCTCATCAACTTTCAAGATAGCTGAGGAATTTCCCGTATAGAGTGGAGATTCAGCGGTCTCGGCAAACTTGTTGACTCCAACGACAACGTGATCGCCGGCGTTGATATTCCGTACCCGTACAGTATGACTCGCAACGAGTTGCTCTTTGATATAGCCCAAGGCAGATATCACCCCGCCCATTTCCGTCACTCGTTCAACCTCAGCCCAAGCGGCCAGTCTAATGTCGTTCGTCTTGCCCTCGACGACCTTACTGCCCTCAAAAATATCCCCATACTCCAGCACGTCGGTCTCAAAGGCCAAGATCTGTTGAATGCGCAGACTCCACTGCTGATCCCATGGTCGCGGTAAGCCTAAGGCTTCGTTCCAAGCGGGCAGTTGCATAGCGCGACAGCGGGCTTCCTTGCTGAGCGTCACGCCTAAGGCTTCCAACACGATCCGGGGGATATTGTTCTCCGGCTGGGCTTCGGTCAATCCTAGCGAGTTCACTTGCACCCCGTACCGAAAGCGGCGAAATTTCGGATTCTCGACGCCGTAGCGCTCACGCGTCACGTCATCCCACAGTTGGCCAAAGGCCCGAAGCTTGCAAATTTCTTCAATGAAACGCACCCCGGAGTTCACAAAGAAACTAATACGTCCGACCGCTGCGGTAAATTCCGCAGCTTCAAGTCGGCCGGAATCGCGCACGGTGTCAAGGATCGCGATTGCGGTACACAGCGCATACGCGACTTCTTGAACCGGCGTAGCACCGGCTTCTTGGAGATGGTAGGAACACACATTGACCGGATTCCACTTCGGCACGTTTTTAACGGTATACGTAATGACATCGCTGATGAGCCGCAGGCTGGGCTCAGGCGGAAAAATATACGTTCCGCGCGACAAGTATTCTTTGACAATATCGTTCTGCGTTGTTCCTTGGAGGGCCTCGGATCGTAACCCTTGTCGCTCGGCCGCAGCAATATACAAGGCTAGGAGCCAGGCCGCCGTACCATTAATCGTCATTGACGTATTCATCTGGTCGAGCGGAATGTCAGCAAACAGCGCCTCCATATCAGCGACATGGCAAATGGGAACTCCAACTTTTCCAACCTCACCCCGGGCGAGGGCATGGTCGCTGTCGTACCCGGTCTGCGTGGGCAGGTCGAAGGCAACCGAGAGGCCCGTTTGCCCTTTACTCAGATTCAGACGGTAGAGTTCGTTGCTGGCCTGCGCCGTTGAGTGGCCAGAATAGGTCCGCATTACCCAAGGTCTGTCTTTTGTCATATCTGATCCTTGCGTCGCCGATTCAGCAGAATGCTGGAGAGAGTAGCATATTCCGAGAAGCAAAAAGACCCTTTCATACTCCCAGCACTCTCTAAGAGCCAGAAAGTCCTTTCTTCATAGCTGCTTATAAATTCCTCCAGCCTCGCCGAGAACAGAATCCTAGCCCTCGCCACATAGATCGCGCTAAAGAGGAGGGACGATCTTTCCGATTTCATCTTTGAATCGGTGCACC
>CAZXFE010000187.1:0-7969 GCA_964639795.1 uncultured Enterobacteriaceae bacterium
GAGAACGGGGGCCAAAGGCATAGAGGGAGTACTCCTAGCCTTGCCCCCCGTGGGACATCTTCCCCTCTAGGGGAAGGAAAGGAGAATGACCTCCCCGCGAGAGTAGGGGGGAAGCAATATACGGTTAGACGAAGAGATGCAGAAAAACTTCAAGGGCTTTCATTTGGCTGCTGCGTCTCGATTACCGCGCCTTGCGCAAGTGCGTCAAACTCTTTGTCTGTGAGTTCGGCACATGACATCCGCATATCGCGTGGGGAGCCGGTTGGGTCTTCAACGATCTCTAAAAGGCAGATTTCATCCCTTCCCGGCTCGATATGGTGATGTCTCCACTCATCAATCTTTTTGAATTTCATGCTGCCTGCCTCTATTGTTGGATGTATTCTTTCAAGTATCGATTCTCAAACTCGGTTGCTTCGAGTTGAGCTTTAACGACACCCCCAATAGAAATGAGGCCTTTGAGCGTGCCTCCATCCAGGATAGGCAGATGACGAATGCGCTTCTGCGTCATGACGCCATGACGCCATGACGTATCCGACTTCATCCAGAACCGTGCGAAATATCATTAAATAGAAATGGCGGAGATCGCTTTAGCCTTGCAGAAACTCAAGCAGAATACGATTGATCTCGTCCGGCTTTTCTTGATGGGTAAAGTGTCCGGCATCTGCGATAATTTCCTTTCGCAGTCCTTTGGGGAAGTATTGTTCTATGCCCTCACTGAGTTCGACTCCGATGCAGCCGTCTTTGACCCCATGGAAGTAGAGCGTCGGGACCTGAATCGGATCTGCGGTTAACACACGTTCTTGGATGTCGGCCAATTCCGACACATGGTTGGCTGGATTAAGGGTGTGGCGATAATAGCCTAGCGCGGCTTGGAGAACGCCCGGTTTTTTAAATGTCTCTTTCAATGCGGCCATCTCCTCGGGGGGGTAATCCCAGCCAGGAGACCAGTCTCGCCAGATGTGTTCAATAAAGGCGAAGTCGTTCAACGCAACCGCTTCATCGGCAAACGGCATCTGGAAAAAGAACATATACCACGACCGGCGCTGTTGAGCCTGGCTCGTGACGAAAGACTCAAATAGGCCGGGCCCGTGCGGAACCGCAATAGTGACCAGCTTAGTAATCTTTTCTGGGGCAATGACTGCGGCCCCATGGGCTGCCGCCGCACCCCAGTCGTGTCCGATCAAAACACAGGAACCTCCGCCAAGCTGGTCGATGAGCGCAATAGTATCCTGTACGAGTGCGGCTGCCTGATACGGACCGTTGGGCGGCACGTCTGTTGGCGCATAGCCTCGCAAGTATGGGGCAACAGCCCGGTAGCCGGCTTTCGCCAGGACAGGCAGCTGGTGCCGAAATGAATTGGCATGATCCGGAAACCCATGCAAACACAGCGCAAGCGGTCCCTCGCCCATTTCAAGACAGTGAAAGGTCAGGCCATTAGCTTGGACAGTTGTATTTTTGAACTCAGACATGCTGCCCTCCTTATAAAGAAATAGTCCCATCTTCTTGTAATTTTGCCATCTCTTCCCACGAATATCCGCTGGCCAAGAGAACTTCCTCTGTATTTTGTCCAAGCTCCGGTGCGGCGTGGCGAATGGTGGCCGGTGTCTCACTGAAATCGACCGGACTCGTTATCATTTCGATTTGCTCGCCAGACGGATGATCAACCGGGACAAATGCGCCGTTTGCTTGTGTCTGGGGGTCATTGATGACCTCTTCAACTGTTTGGACCGGCCCCCAAAAGAGTTCGGCGGCATCTAGGCGCGCGGCCCATTCATCCCGTGTTTTCTCCATGAAGATGGGGTCTAAGATGGCTATTAACTCTGTGGCGTTCTGGCTGCGAAGGGCAGTATTAGCAAAGTGTGGATCGTGAATGAGATCCTTGCGACCTATGGTCTCACAAAACGTCGGCCAGTGCCGGTCACTTTGCAGCATGACCAGATAGAGCCATTTCCCATCTTTGGCTTCATAGCAATTGAACAATGGATTGCCCACAGCCTTTCGGCTCATGCGCGGAATATCCTGTCGTGTGAGCAGCGCGGTTTGAATATCAATGGAATTGACCCACACCGCTGTCCGATACAGGGACAAGCCGACTTCCTGGCCGACTCCGGTCCGTTCTCTGGCAAAGAGTGCTGCCGAAGTCGCCGCAGCGACGCTCAGCGTTGTGGTGTGATCGCCCATGCCGGGCCTCTGGCTCGGTGGCGGAGTATCGGGTTCGCCCATAGTGGCCATGATGCCGGAACGGGCCCAAAAGCCGGCATAGTCAAAAGCCGCCCGGTCACGTTCCGGTCCTGCCTTACCGTACCCGGTCACCCCGACATAAATCATCTTGGTATTGTGGGCGCGTAACGTCTCGTAGTCGAGATGATAGCGTTCCAGGGCGCCAGGTCTGAGATTTGTCAAGAAGACATCTGCGTCTTGGATGAGCCGATGGATGATTTTCTGCCCCTCTTCCGTGCGAATATTAACGGCCACACTTTTTTTATTGCGATTGTCGATTTCAAACGGAGCATTAATAGTGAGTCCTTTGGTTGCCCCAACCCCAGTCGTCAAAAATCCGCGAAAGGGATCGCCGCCATCAGGATCTTCTATTTTGATAACGTCCGCACCCCAGTCCGCCAAGATGGCGCCCCCTCCGGGACCCGCGGCCCACATTGCGAGTTCGACAACCTTGATCCCGGTAAGCGCTCCATCCATTATTGCCCCTCCTGTGTCTTCCTCTGTTGGCGCTATGCCTCGCAGTATGGTGTCAAGGGTGAAGACCCGCTGCCGTGTTTCTCACGAGACTTGCCCTAGCGCTGTATCCGACACTTACCTATAATCCTCTTGTTCCAAGATTTAAGGCAGGCCTGGAATAAGGGGGGATGTTATGACGCAAGTAGACGAATGGTATCGCAGTGGTGTGATTCCGCACAGTCAAGAAAATAAGGAGGGCCCATACGCTGGCAGGTGCTGGATTGTATTGTGACGAGCATCGTTGTTGTGAAACTCATAGCCTGCGGACTCTAGACAGTCTGGGCCCAATCTGGGAGCAGCCACATTGTCATTATTCCGGGTCAACCGCGTATGCCGTACACCTGCTTTGGTTAGGTGAATGTCAGTCCCGCTGGGACAGTGCCTCTCGCCGCTGAGTTAAGCCCGGCGCTATTCCAAAGCGAGCTTGCGTATGCCGCGAGCCGGAAGCTGCGCTTGGTTAAAGCGGCTGTCGTCAATCAATCGCTTCGAGAAAAAATACGCAACCAATACGGCAAGCAAGTCAACGCTGTTGTGATCGCGGCGTATAAAACTGGCCTTGATGGGCACGTCCAAGCAACCGGATCTGCCGCGTACTATGTAGAGCCCAATGCAGACAAGGCTCAGGTCAGAGAAGCCAGCGCTCAGATTGGGCAACTTCAGGCACAGCGTGACAAGGGGGAGATTTCTCCGGAAGAATACGAAAAGAAGTGGGCTGCGATCATTGAAAAGATTGAATCGCGGTCGGGATGGTTAACTTTTTCTCTCAGGAAGACAAATACTTCACCGCAGACTGAGCGACAGGGCTAAAGGCCTCGGCTACGGTATCTGTCAGTTCTGAGAGTGGTATCCAGCGCCGCTGCCGGTCGGTTTCGTATTCAGCGACTTCTCCCGTGACTTGAGCGGCAAAGAATGAGAAACGGTTCGTTTTCCTTTTCCCTTCGAGCTCGATCACTTTGAGCAACGGTCCGGTCTCGACCATGTATCCGCTTTCTTCCATACACTCTCGTGCTGCAGCTTGTTCGAGTGTCTCTTTTGGATCGACCGTGCCAACCGGGAAGATCCACGAATAGTGATGTTGCCGAGCGGTAATGATGAGGATTTCATAACTTGTCTGCGCTGCTCGGCGGTATGCCACAACACCAGCCTTTTGGCCTTCGAGTTGGGAACGTGGAACAGCGTCAAATTTTCCTTGCATGGTTGCTCCATCCTGCTCAGGACAAATTGGGTACTGTCCATTCTTCAGATTTCATTAAGATCGAGACTATGAGCTAACGCCCTATACACAGGCTGACAAGGGTAGGTGGAGTTCCGTAATGTATGAAAGTTCGACTTTGTAGCCTGGATGGAACGGCGTGGAATCCTGAGTGTGTGGTGTTCTCGGACGAGGGTTGAGGGGCTAGCGCCCCATACGCAGGGGGAGTGAGATTGCACGCCTTTGTCATTGCCGGTATGCACAGCGGCGTCGGAAAAACCACTGTTACGCTGGCGCTGCACGCCGCCCTGCGCAAACGGGATCTCGCCGTTCAGCCGTTCAAAGTCGGGCCAGATATTATTGACCCTGGTCGTCATACCGCCGTGACCGGTGTTCCCTCCGGAAATCTCGATGGCTGGATGCTGTCGAGCGAATACAATCAAGACAGGTTTAGACACAATACTCAGGGTCATGACGTTGGAGTTAGCGAAGGAGTGGTGGGCCTTTTCGATGGTTATGATGGCAAGAGTGAAGCCGGCAGTACGGCCGAAATGGCCAAATGGCTCGGGTTGCCGGTTATCCTCATTCTGGATGCATCGGCCATGGCCCGGAGTGCTGCCGCGTTGATCCAGGGTTTTGAAAGTTTCGACCTGGATCTCGATGTTGCTGGAGTAATTTTTAATCGCTTTTGTGGTCGCGGTCATCTGCACTATCTTTGTGCAGCGCTTGAGGAGAGGCCGGAAATCACCGTGTCGGGCGGATTATCACACAATTCCGACATCACGATCCCTGAACGACACTTAGGGCTTGTGACTCCAGAAGAACATCAATTAGGTGTACAAAATATTGAGCGTGTGGCGACTTTAGTTGAAGACAAGCTCGACCTTGATCTCCTTCTTCGGACCACGCACTATCCTCTAGGGCGAATGGGGAGAAGAAGGGTGGCCAACGTGTCTGTTTCGGCATCGCCCGCGATGAGGTCTTCTGTTCTTATTATCCGGAGAATCTGGAGCTTTTAAAACGAGCGGGTGCTGAGCTCGTCTTCTTCAGCCTGCTGCATGAAACGCACCTACCGCTAGACCTGCAGGGCATCTACCTGGGTGGCGGCTACCCGGAGGTGCACGCCGCTAAACTCTCATCAAATCCAACCAGGCGGTAAGAAATCAAAGCATTCATTGAAGACGGAAAGACCGTGTATGCGGAGTGCGGTGGGTTTATGTATCTGACCCGGGGGAAACGGGCTACGCAGGGAGAATACTTTCCCATGGTAGACAGTTATCCAACCGTGGTCCGCATGTTGTCGCGCCGAAGCGCGTTGGGATATACCGAGGTTGACATGGCGTCCTCACAGACCGATTTTCCGGCGCTGTGTCTGCGTGGACACGAATTGCACTACGCCGAATTAGAGCACGACATCGCGCACGAGACGATCAAGACGATGTACCAAGTCCGTAAGCACCCGACGGACCCGCCTCGGTCTGAAAGGTAAGTCTACAAACGCTGCCTCGCGAGTTAGGTGCATCTACATTTTGGCAGTAATCCGGAATTTGCGAGAACGTTAGTTGGAGGGGCGTAGCCTTGTTAACTGGCAAGGCAGCAGAATGGGCTTGCACCTTAAGAGCGCCTAACAGAACTGCCTAAAGCCCATTTTCAATGCCTCAGCCTTTCCCCCCCCTGGATTCCCCTTTTCAGCGGAATGACAGCCCTCTTTTGTCATACATGCGAAAGCCGGTATCCAGGCTGACAGGAAGACGGAGTTTTGTTAGTGGTTCTAAGAAGCAACGCTTCGCCCGACATATTATGCTTGACACTCCTGCACCCCTCCGATACCAACGGTCCTGAATCTTGCTTGAGGTGCCCATGCGGGGTGAAAAGGGAAGTCGGTGCGAAGCCGACGCGGTCCCGCCACTGTGATGGGGGAGTCTATCTCGATTACGCCACTGCCTGCCAAAGCAGGTGGGAAGGCTGAAGATGGGCGCTGAGCTGAGTCTTTAACCCCCTAAGCCAGGAAACCTGCCTGAAGCCATGAACCGGCCTCTCCGCGGAGAGAGTAGGGGTTCAGCGTGTTATACCATCGAGCCGTGTCCCACCGTCTGTTCCATTTTTTCTCTGGAACGGGCCTTCGGTGCGATCTTCTCAAATTTTTCAACACGTCTGTTCCTGTTTCTTTCCTGGCGGAAGGTTTCCACGAGGAGGGAAGATGGAAAAGGTTAAAGATCGGGGGTGTATATTCTTTTTGTCATTCTTTTTATATGGACTGTACGGTGCGCCTGTCCTGGGACAGACCCTGCCCGAGTATGTAGAGGCGCAATCCCAAAGGTCAAGCAAAGAACAAGCACCCCAGGCCCAGCAACCTCCGGCGGAAGCGCTGTCCACCAAATTAAATGAAGTTATTGTCACAGCAACCAAACTTGAAGAGTCAGTCTCACACACGACACACGCAGTGTCCGTTATTACCCAAGAAGAAATCGAACAGCGCCAAACGACCGACGTCCTCGACCAGCTTCGCGATGTTCCTGGCTTTAATATTGCGCAAACCGGCAGTCGCGGAGGATCGACAACGTTACAATCGCGGGGAGGGGAGTCCGACTATAACCTCGTCTTGATTGATGGGGTGAAATCCAATCTGGCGGGTGGTGCGTTCAATTTCTCTGGTCTAGCAACACTCGGCGTGAATCGGATTGAAATCGTACGCGGCTCGCAGAGCGCCTTATACGGGTCCGATGCGATTAGCTCTGTCGTCCAGCTCTTTACACCGCGAGGGCAGGGCGCTCCACGCGCCTATCTCCGTTTTCGCGGTGGCAATAATGAGACCTTTGAAGAGCAGGTCGGCATGTCAGGCGGGACGAGTTTCTACGGATATAACCTGGCTGTCGAGCGTGTCGACAGCGAAGGCATACTGTCTAAAAACAGCGACTACAGTAATACTACCATTGCGTCACGTTTTGATCTTGATCCCAGCGACGGTCTCCAACTTACCGCAACCCTGCGTTACCACGACAGCCGCTTTCACTTCCCGACCGGTGGAGCTGGCGACCGCTTTGATCCTCTTGATCCAGGCCAGTTTCAGGATAACCGCCGACTGATTCTGGGCACCAGGGCGGTCTATCAGCCGATTTCATGGTGGCGACATAAGCTCCAACTTGGAATGTTGTATGACTGGAGTACGTTTCGTGATTCATTTGATGGAGATGCCTTTGATCCTTTCGGCTCCTTTGTGAGCAACACGAGTGAGCGGCGCCTGTCGGCCGACTACTCTTCTGATTTTTTCTTGCCTCCAGTCTGGGAGTTATTGCCCACCTTTACGCTTGGTGCCTATGTTGAAGACGAACATCTGAACCAAAAATCAAATGCAGCGGGTTTTATCGATCGGGTCAGCCCGAGCCGGAATGCGCAGTCGTTCTATTCTCAATTGCTGTTGGGATGGCGCGACATGCTCTTTATTACCTCTGGGTTTCGATTAGACCACGGGTCTATGTATGGTACGCATGTCAATCCGCGTGTCTCAGCTGCTTTTATTATTCCCGGACTCCATACCAAGTTGCGGGGTGGGTATAGCGAGGGCCTCAAGGCTCCGACCTTTGTTGAAAACTTTGGAACCGGCAGTTCGTTTTTTCAAGGCAATCCAAATCTCGATCCAGAACAATCCAAAAGTTGGGAAATCGGAGCAGAGCAGCCGATTGAGCTTGCCCAACTCGCTGCCGAGTTGAGCCTGACCTATTTCTCTACTGAATACAAAAATATGATTGCCTTTGTCTTTCAGGACGGGCCAGATTTATTGAATGTTCAGCGCGCCCGCAGCCGAGGTTTGGAAGCCGGTGCACGGGCTTTTTTGAGTCACGGCTTTTCGGTGCGTGGTTCCTACACGTATTTGGAGACAAAGGCGCTTGATGCTGGGATGGGAGGCGGGACCGCCTTTGTGAGTGGCAAATCTTTGGTACGACGGCCCGAACATGTGGGCTCGTTTACGCTGAATTATAGTCACGACCGCTTGAATGCCAATTTGCATCTCTTTTTAAAGGGCCACGTGACTGATCTGGA
>CAZXFE010000188.1:0-7949 GCA_964639795.1 uncultured Enterobacteriaceae bacterium
ATTTGCTCAACAATTTGGTCCTGAGTGAGACGAGTGAGTTTGCCGTAATGGGGGGATTCATCGAGTCCGAGCTGTTTCATCTTTCGCGACCGGCTGCCGGCCAACACCTGGGCAATCCCCGAGCGTCCCATTTTTCGTTTTTGCAGGTCACGCACGGCTTCAAGAATCACGTCCTGACTGTCTAAGGCGCCAGGGATAGCAGGCAACGTCTGCGAGCTCGTTGTGCCCTGGGTGCATAGATCACACTGGCCACAGTTTTTGCCAACTGGGACACGTTCGCCGAAGTACCGCAAGATGACAGCGCGCCGACACGCCGTCGTCGTCAGGTAGTCGAGCATCTCTCCCAAGCGACGATAGTCCGCCTGTTGGCGCCGCTTGTGAAAGGTAAAGTCGAGCCGTAAGTCTTGGGGGCTTTTGTCCGTCCGCAGCTGGACGGTCTGAGCATTCTGAGTTCTCTGAGCTTGACGCTCAATGTAACCCTCGTCTTGTAAAACCGTCAGCGCAACATTGACCTTCTCGTCACTTAACTCAGGCACCCGACCAGAGATCTCCCGTGGTGACAGCCTGGTTCGCAGCAGGCGGTAGATCTCGCGGACCTCGCCGCCAGTGGGGTAGCGCTGTTGGATAAAGAAACGTTGCAGGCCGCTGTCGCGCTTATCAAACAGCAGGAGACATTGAGCAGGCTGCCCGTCCCGGCCGGCCCGGCCGGCCTCTTGGTAGTAGGCTTCGAGCGAACCTGGATGTTGATAGTGGATCACCGCCCGCACATCGGGTTTATCAATGCCCATACCAAATGCGACCGTGGCGACAATAATACGGACTTTTCCTTGCAGGAAGGCTTGCTGATTCGTACGCCGAATATACGCCCCCAGGCCCGCATGATAGGGGACGGCCTTCACTTCGTGTTGATTCAGGAGAGCGGCCAGCTCTTCCGCGTCGCGCTGACGCGCAACATACACAATGCAACTCCCGCTGATTCCTTGCAGCAGAGCCACCATCGTCTCGGGCTTGGCCTTAGTGGTACACGGAACCACACTAAAGAAGAGATTTGGGCGATCAAACGAATTGACAAGCAGAAACGGGTCAATCAGACCGAGTTGGACAGCAATCTCGCGCCGCACCGCCGGCGTGGCGGTTGCAGTCAGAGCCAGGACAACCTTGGGTTGGATCGAGGTAATGGCACTCCGTAGGTATAAATAGTCTGGACGAAAGTCATGTCCCCAATGACTCACACAGTGGGCCTCATCGACCACAAACAGACTGACCGATACACGCGTGAGCAGATCAATAAAACCCGGCGCAGCAAAGCGCTCGGGGGCAACGTATAAAAGCTTGAGTCGCTGCTCAGCCAGTTGCTGAAAACGCTGCTCAATCTCGGCCCGTGAGAGGCTCGAATTGAGCGCCGTCGCATGCAATATACCCCGGGCGTGGAGCTGATCAACCTGATCCTGCATCAGAGCGATCAAGGGCGAGACTACAATAGTCACCCCTTCACGCAGCAACGCCGGGAGTTGATAACACAGGGATTTTCCACCACCAGTGGGTAGGATAGCGACCGTCGAGCGCCCGGCCAATACGGTTTCAACGATCTCGCGTTGACCAGGACGAAAATCATCAAATCCGAAATGGCGCTGCAGTGCGGATGCAAGCCTGTCCGCCGTTGCTGGACGAGTAGCACTATCTGCACTATGAGAAGGGGCAGCAGTATCGGAAGGATCAGGCATGTCTCCGATCTCAGGGCCCCTTCTGGATTGCGTCCGGCCTGGACGGTGGGGATGGAGGATCTTGCGTCGCCTCTAATCCGCGCTGGATAACATCATCGACTACACCGGGAAGCGGACTTTGCTCATAGCTTTTGAGCAGTTGCGGCAGGAAGACGATGAGGAAGAGTAACAGTAGGGCAATCAGGAACACAAAGCGCAAAAACTTGCTCACCGCAACAAGTAAAGCCACCCCGCCACCAAGGAGAATGAGTTGTGCCTTGGAGAGGTTCAGAAGCCAGTTC
The DNA here is from genome assembly GCA_964639795.1 of uncultured Enterobacteriaceae bacterium. GTDB lineage: Bacteria > Desulfobacterota > Binatia > Bin18 > Bin18 > Bin18. The sequence continues at coordinate 2,006 of CAZXFE010000188.1, forward strand.
CACGTTTCATAGAATGTGTCTAGATTCATAAAATTCCGCCCTACAACGTCATTAATATGCCACCAAACAGATCTGGGTGATAACCCCGCACCAGATAAAAAATAATAAGACCGATTATAAGGATACTCCAGCGCAGCTCTCCGGCCGGAAAAGGCTGGCGCCGATTGATAATCGCCCCAAAGGGCACAAACGACGTTGCCGTCTGAAACTCCGGATAGCCGGGAATCTCCGCCCGCTTGCGTTCGTCCTGGTGGCGCGCACCGAGCCAGGCAAAGACCGCAAACCCGCCAAAAAACATCAAGTCAGCTAAGGTCACGTTCATGAAGCAGTGCGCCAGACCAAACACGAAGAAGGACGCAAAAGTTGGATGCCGGGTAATACGCGTGACCCCATACGCCTGGGGTTCGCCGCTCGCTAGCATAGAACTTGGCGGACGTGCAACAAGGCCACAGACCAGCAGGGCAAAGGCTAATAACATGAGCAGCAGGTTCAGATCACGGGCCACGAGATACGGACCAAAGGTGACCCAAAATTGTGGACCGGCATGTTTATGCTCGCCATAATACATACACAGCGGAACGAGGGTCGCGATCGCTATAAGCGAATACAGACTGAGGAAACCACGCTCCCCTAAGCGAGAGACCAATTTGGGCCGCAAGCTGGGGGACGACATGACCATATGTGAACCGCCAAACAGCGCCCACCACAGCAATAAGATAAACGATTCTAGCATGTGGTCTCCACTAACGTGCCACATATCCCCCGTCAATAATGAACGGCGCGCCCGTGGCAAAGGAGGATTCATCCCCGGCTAAGAATAAGGCGGCGTTGGCAATGTCCTCAGGCATCCCCAGCCGTCCGATGGGTTCCATACGTGCGACTTGCTCTTCCGGTCTACCTCCGATGACGCGCCGCGCCATCGGAGTTGAAATCACGCCAGGACAGATGCAGTTTATCCGAATATTCTTCTTGGCATATTCCAGTGCGACCATACGCGTCATATTGATCACCCCGGCTTTGGCTGCAGCATACGCCCCGCTGCCCGGAAACCCGACTAGGCCGGCTACTGATGCCGTGCTGAGAATGACTCCACCACCCTGCTTGATCATGTGTGGGATGACATACTTCATGCCTAAATAGACCGAAGTGAGATCAGTAGCGATGACCCGTTCCCAGGCATCCTCTGGGTAATTGGCCAGCTTTGCGGACGGACCTTCAATGCCGGCATTATTGAACAGCACGTCTATTCGTCCATACGTTTCGACAGTGGTGTTCAGCATGTTCCGGACATCAGCCGACTTGGAGACATCCGCTCGAATAAAGACGGCTTGGCCGCCGGCGGCTTGGACTTGCTGCACCGTCTCTTGGCCGCCCTGGTCATCATAATCCGCCACACTGACGGTCGCTCCTTCTCGGGCAAAGAGCAGGCACGTTGCCCGCCCGATGCCTGAGCCACCACCCGTAATCAGGCTGACTTTATCCTTGAGTCTGTCCATTCCGTCTCTACTCCTTACGCTGCGCTTAGGTGTTTCAGTACAGCTTCTGCCTCTTGCACGATGTCCTGTACGATCTGCGCGGCGGGTTTAATGTCATTGATTAACCGACACGACTCGCCGGCGTACAGCGCCGTCTGTTCCATATCTCCGGTAAAACCAGGCATAGGCGGGAAGATGCCATATTTAGGAACGTCCGTTGTTGTTCCTGCCATAGGCATAGTCCCAACAACGCTCCCTTCTCCTGGCCGCTGGCCGCTGGCCGGGCATCCAACCGCCTCCCACGCGTCCGTTGCTTTGTTGCGTAGAACTCTATGCGCAGCGTCAGGCCAACCGATATCGAAGAGCGTAGTGTAGACTGTGTCTTCGGCCTTCCCGTCAACAATGCGCTGTTTGTACTCCTGCTTGACGAGAATCTCCTCGCTTGCAACAAAACGGGTGCCCATGGAAACCGCCTGCGCACCCAGGCTTAAGGCAGCCACGACACCGCGTCCATTGGCGATACCCCCGGATGCAATCACGGGCAGCGGTCCCACGGCCTCAACCACCGCCGGCACTATGGTAGAAAGCGAGGTCGTACTCTTCACATGTCCACCGGCTTCAATCCCCTGAGCGATAATGGCATCAGCGCCAGCCTCGGCAGCCGTCACAGCTTCCTCAACCGAGCCAACCTGGACGAAGACTTTCGTGCCTTTTCGGTGCGCTTCTTTGACATAGGGAGCCGGGTCTCCCCAGAAGAGCACCAGGACGGGAACGTCTTCATCCAGACAGGTTTCGATCTCGCCATCCTGCAGAAGCGGTAGAATAATATTGACGCCGAACGGTTTATCAGTCAGCGTTCGCAGCTGCTGAATCTGCCGCTGGATATAGGGCGCCGGCAAGCCCCCCATGCCCAGTACTCCACAGCCGCCGGCATCAGAGACCGCGGCCGTCAATTCCGGTCCAGCCATCCCGCCACCCATGCCGACAGACAGGATGGGATACCGAATGCCTAGGTCCTTGCACAATGGCGTATGTAACATAGGGCCTCCAGAGAAAGAGAGTGTGAGGGTTTTATCTCTCAGGGAGGCCCAGAAATCAACACGGGTCGTGGCTAATCCATGAGAATAGCGTGTTTTAATGCGCGGCTGTTGTAAAACTCAATCTCATTCGTCTCGGCATTAGACTAGAGATAAATCGAACCGGCGCTATTCGGCGGGATATGATGATTTCCTTGAATCCGAATCGCTTTACCTGAATCAATAGCACCAATCACCACGCCAGTTTGACTAGCCGGATTATGACGGAAACCTTGGGTAGGACCGGGCAGCATGATCCCGACTTGCGGTTTTCCTTTCCGCGCTGCACCCGAGGTCTCAATGCCCAGCGCCTACTCGGTCGGCGCGTTCCCGCCATTCACAATGTCGATCCCACGCACGTGCGCCTGGGGCTTGCCCGAGAAATGTAGGCCATTCACACCAAGGCCAAGGGCCGGCGCACAGGAATAGGTCGTTGCATGCGCATTGCTACGAAAGGCAATGCCGGCGCCTTCGGTCTCAGCGTACAAAAAGCCGCCGACGGCAGGCGCTTCGCCTTCCGTCCGAGTGTTGGCACTCAATGCTGGGCGGGCGCCCGAAATCCCGTCCGGCGCGAGCGTATACAAAAGGGTAGGGTATCTTCACCCGGTCCGGCGGTTGTTGACACAAACAACCTTGCATTCGCCACCCGATCCACCAAAATCCAGATCCTGAGGGATGGGAAAGTCTCGTCGCCGCGAAACAAAGCTATCAGCTTATGTTCAGCCAACATTGGCGACGTGAAGCTGCCAAGCAAAAACTCCAAAACCAACATACTCAAAAGCGGCTTTTTCATGGATGTACTCCCATCAAGACACCGAACAGCCCCCCACCGCGGACCATGGCTTCATTCACACCCATCGACGACGGCCCGGAAGCCAAGGTTCGCTCCAACGTTATTCACTCACAAGGCCGGGTCGGCACTCAGGGTCGTCATCACAACCGCCTTCGCCTGCGGCGCATGGACCCGTAAGGGCACAGTAATCGTTCCTACCCTCTATGGAGGCTTCACACAAATCGACGATGCGACGGAAGCCGCAGTTGGCGCCCACATTATTCACCCAGACAAAGCCAGCTTGGCATTCATTGTCACCGTCACAATCGCCCTCGCCCGCACCGCACGGCCCACTGAACGCGTAGTAGTCGTTGCTGCCCGGAGTACCAAGACGGGTGAAGCAGCAAGGCCCGGTGGGTCGACCACACCAGACAAAACTAAGCAATCACATATCCGCCATTGGGGCTTATCGTCTGGCCGACAACGAAATTCGACTCCTCAGACGCAAGATAGACGGCCAGATTCGCAATGTCCCCAGGAGAGCCAAAGCGGCCGGCTGGAGTGGCCATGGCTATGGCCTGACGCACGCTATCGGCCATCATTTCTGTCATGGCGGTGTCGATATAGCCTGGCGCAATCGCGTTAACGTTTACGCCCCGTACGATCACTTCGCGTGCGACGGAACGGGTAAAGCCCATGATCCCTGCTTTTGCCGCGCTATAGTGAGGCGCGCCAACACAGCCCGTCATGCCGCAGATCGAGGCCAGGTTGACCACTTTTCCTGAGCCACGCTTTTCCATGACCTTGAGCGCTTCACGCGTACAGTAAAACGTGCCGTTCAGATGAACGCTGAGCATGCGCTGCCAGTCTTCATCGGTCATGTTCTGGGTGGCGGCGAGCGGAGTCTTGACCTTGCCGTACTTGACCAATTCGGCCTGTTGTTTAGCCAACACCCGATTAAACCGGGACAGGACTTTGGGATTGTCCAAGCCAATGCCCGCATTATTGACCAGAATGTCGAGGCTCGGGAATTTCTTTACAATCCGGGTAAACATGGCCGCCACCTGACGGCCCTTTGAGACATCGGCTTTCACGGCCAAGCCGTGTTTCTTTTGATCGCACTCATCCACAACCTTTTGAGCGGCTTCAACCGAGAGATCATTACAAATAATGAGCGCCCCTTCTGCGGCAAAGCGCAGGCAAATTGCGCGGCCAATGCCGGCTGCTCCACCTGTAACGAGGGCAATTTTTCCATCTAAACGTCCCATACTTTCTCTCCTTTCGTTACTCCCAAAATAGCCCGGGATAGATCGGTTCCGCTTCTGCCACTTCGCGCGGCCACACGATTTCTTTGCGGCCCTTCTTCCATTGGGTCACAAGTATGGGATGCGCGGTCTGAAGACCTGTCTGGGCCTCAATGGCATACGGTCCGTAAAACGTCGTACAGCGCAGTCGGCTGGCAGCATCACGTAACGACTTTTGGTTCAGCGAACCAACGTCTTCGACACAGTGCTGTGCGATCACGCCAGCGGCATAACCTTGCGCTCCTGGGTAGTCGATGGGAACGGTAGCGCCTTTCAGATAATGGGCCAGAAATACATTTTGTGCCGGGCCGCAATCCACGCTATATTCAACTTGCGGCTCCCACTGGCTGGGAGCAAAAAACCCCTCGGCGCGTTCTCCCAATTCCGCCTTAAAACGACTAATAGCGACCACAACGAGACAGGCGGCCTTGAACCGTGGACGAACCTCACACAATTGCCGACCTAGCCGAATATCGTCTTCCAGCCGGCCCACGCCAAGAAACCAATCCGGCGGATCGTCTTTAAGTGGATTGAGCAAAGAGCCAAAATCTTCAAAGCCGGACCGGTATGATTGATGCGTGGTCAGGGTGTAGCCTTCACCTCGTATCCACGCCAGCGCCCCACTCGCCATATCGGTGGCAAAGCCAGTTTTGGCACTAAACAGCGCGATACGTTTTGCATCCCGATCGAGTGTACGTAGCAATTCGAGGATGGCGCATAAATATTGTGACGCCGGACTCAGAATCCCGACTACCCAGTTCAAATTGCATTCAAAGATTTTGTCCGCAGAACCACTGTGATTCCACATCACGTATTGCGCCGCCTCCGCAGTCTCAGCGGCGGCTAAGGTGAGTCCGCTGCCGTACGGTCCCATCAGCAGATCGACCTCGTCTTCGTCGATCAATTTCTCTACCAAACTACGGACTTTGGCTTCGTCGCTCTCGTCGTCCTCAACACACAAGGCAACTTGCAGCTTGCGATTCTCGCCGGACAGTGCAATACCGCCAGCTACATTTACATCGCGGACACAACATTCCAGCCCTTCGAGGACTTGGCGACCGAGCAAGGCGTACCGGCCACTGAGAGAAATCGCGATACCGAGGGTGATCGTGTCCGGTGCCATGCCTGACTTCCTTTCATACTAGGCTGTGTCGGAAAGCTCCATCGTGCGATCAGTCTCAGGTAGCGCTGAAGGGACGCAATTTTTTTGATCATGCCTCCGAAATTCCGGGCTGTCTTCTCGAAGCGCGAGAAGATGCGGCGGCACTCTTTTAACCAGCCGATCAAACGTTCGATGATATTGCGATCACGATATGC
>CAZXFE010000189.1:0-7940 GCA_964639795.1 uncultured Enterobacteriaceae bacterium
GTCGGGGGCGAAGAAAGAATTCTTCCTGCAAGACGAAGAACTCTTAGTGCGACATAGTCACCATGTCATCCAAGAGATGATTCAAGCATAAGCCCGATATGGGCCAAGCTGCGAATCCGTAACAAAGGAGTGAGCTATGAAAGTCGGCGCTGATATCATTAATCAAAACCTGGGGCGGCCGAAGCCGGACCACGAAGTGTATTGGGAAGAACAGAAATTAGCTGACCTTGTTGAGCCCTTGGGGTTCGATTCGCTATGGAGCGTTGAGCATCATTTTGATGATTACACTATGGTGCCGGATGTGCTTCAGTACTTAACCTTTATGGCGGGTCGGACCTCGCGCATTCAACTCGGTAGCGCAGTGGTCGTCCTGCCGTGGCACGATCCCGTGCGGGTGGCTGAGCAGATCGCCATGCTCGATATTCAGTCCAGAGGCCGATTGCTGCTTGGTTTTGGCCGCGGTGCTGCCCAGATGGAATATGACGGCTTTCGCGTGGCCATGGACACGTCGCGGGCGCGTTTTACAGAGGCGGCAGAGGTCGTCACAAAAGCCCTCTTGAATGAACGTTTCTCTCACAATGGTGAGTTTTTTCAGATTCCTGAGATGAGTATCCGACCGCAGCCGCATACTGATTTTACCGGCCGCATGTATGGTGCTGCGATTAGTCCGGAGTCGGCCGAGATTATGGCAAAGCTGGGTTTCGGTGTGTTGGTGATTCCGCAACGCGACTGGGATACCACAGCCGAGGAATTGGAACGATACAATGAAATCTGTCGCGGCATAGGCAAGAAACCTGTTAAACCCATTATCGGCTGTTTTGTCTATATGGATGACACCGAGGCCAAGGCCATGGACGGCGCACGTAAGTATATGGGTGCCTATTGGCAATCGGCTGATGAACACTACCGTTTCTCACATGGCGATCACCAAGGCGTAAAAGGCTACGAATACTACGACAAGATGGGAAGGGCCAGTAAAAAAATGGGAGCCCAAGCCATCAACGATTCTTTCATTAGCTTTCAGTGCGTGGGTACACCTGAGATGTGTTTGGAGAAGATCCAATATATTAAGAATAAAGTAGATACCGAACACTTCATTGGCATCTTCAAATATGGTGGCATGCCCATGGAGCGGGCAGAAGAGAATCTACGCCGCTTTGCGTCGGATGTGATGCCGGGACTGCACCGAGAAGACTTTCGCGTTGGAGGCGAGCCAGCGCTGGCCGTAGCTGATTGATAGCGGCCTGTCGGTCTACATCGATTCGAAGACGGGTACGGGTTGCCCCTCTTGTGTTTCTACGAAAAGATAGAGGCCGAAAAGGGAGGGACCTGTGAAGGATATACAGCCGAACGGGACCGGCGGAAGTGGCGCCACTGACCAGATCGACGACCGCTGGAATGACAAATATCCGTACCTTGGGACAGAGCCGATTCCTCTCGAGCCCTACATCTCCCGTGAGTATTTTGAATTAGAGCGGGATCGTATATTCCGAAACGTCTGGCTGAACGTTGGCCGGATTGAGCAAATCCCGAATCCTGGTGACTATTTTGTGCATGAACTTCCAGTATGCCACACTTCAGTGGTAGTGGTCCGTGGAAAAGAAGGAAAGGTGCATGCCTTTCATAACATGTGCTCCCATCGTGGGAATAAGGTCGTGTGGGATAACGGGGGTTCCTGTCAGAATTTTACTTGCAAGTTCCACGGCTGGAGTTACGGCCTTGATGGCACGCTCAAGTTTGTCCCTGATGAGGAAAGTTTCTTTGGACTGCAAAAAGAGAAGTTAGGGCTGACCCCAATCGCAGTCGACACCTGGGCCGGCTTCATCTTTATCCACCTCGATCCCAACCCGGCTGAAACGTTGAACGAATACTTGGCGGAGGTTGTGCCTGGGCTGGAAGGCTATCCATTCTCCGAAGCGTCGGCCACGCGTTTCTGCTGGCGAACAGAGATTAAAGCCAATTGGAAAGTTGCTCAGGACGCGTTTCAAGAAGGCTATCACTTTCCCGTACGACATAAGGAATCCGCAGCATCGGCCTTTACGAGCGAGACCAACCCGTATTGCCACTTCCTGAGTTTGGATGTCTATAAACGGCACCGGAGGACATCTTCGTATGGGAATCTGGGCTACAGACCGACCGCAGTAGAAGGGCTCGCTCATGAGTTTGGGAGCTCGGTTGTTGTCGACCGCGGCCTTTCCATGGAAGACCTGCCTGCGGGGGTCAATCCGACCCGACGACAGGACTGGTCGATTGATGTTTTTTGGATCTTCCCAAATTTTTCTGTGTTCCCGACCAACGGAACGTACCTTACGCATCACTTCTGGCCGATTACTGAAGATCGGACGATATGGGAAACGCACACCTATTTCCCAAGAGCGAAGGATGCAGGGCAACGGTTTAGCCAGGAGTATAGTAAGGTACTACTGCGCGACATCCTTATGGAAGACGGCACAACGCTCGAACATATGCAGGAAGTGCTGGCCTCTGGAGCAAAAACTCATATGCAATTGCAGCATCAGGAAATCTGTGTCCGACACGCCTATAAAGTTGTAGAGGACTATGTTGGCCACTATGACGGATCCTAACGGGGAATGGGAATGACTGGCCACAGTTTGCCTGCAATGTTCTCTGGATTAGAGTCTTTTCTTGACTGGGGGCTTGAGACAGAAGCTGAACGCACACATAAACGCCAAACGAGCGAGATGACAGAGATTCAAGCGTTTTATGATGCCATGCTACCCCAAATGAAGGACATCATTGCGTATTTAAACCAGTTCTCGCTAGAGACTATGCCGTCTGACGCTAGGCAACTCATGGCTATGACCCTCTCGCTAGCCGAGATTGCTCCGGCTGTTGAGCTCTTTGGCCAACCCCGGGAAGACGATACTTTTAATCCGTATCGATTTATTCCCCAGCATAAGTAAAAAACGTTGGCGTGAGTCAGAAGGCGGCTTCTTCATGAGAGGAAGCTGGTGAGTCTTCGTCTGTCCGTGGTACAGCTGGAGAGTGGTGCGAGGGGAGTTCTGGGCAGAAGACGACGCCGCCCCCAGGGCGGTGCTCGGCACAATTCAGGCCCTGGTGGGCACCGATCATTTCCCGGCAGATGGCTAAGCCGGCCCCGCCCGCGCCCGTCTTGGTCTCACTCGAAGGAATGAACCTGTTGAAAATTGCCCCTTCTTCTCCCGCTGGAATCCCTACGCCCTGGTCGCTAACGGTCACGACCACGTTCTGCTCTCGCTGCTCGATCCCCAGCTCAATGACGCAGTGGGGCGGGGAGAACTTTACGACGTTGCCCAACAGATTACGTAGGGCCTGGAGCATTTTGGAGCAATCGAGCCTGACCGTCGCTGGCTCGGGAAGGGTGTGGCAGACAACCTGGAGCTGGCGTTCGGAGAACCGGGAGTGAAACTCATCGGCGATCGCGGCAAGCAAGGGGTTGAGGTCGGTGGGCTGAAAGTCAAAGGCCATCTTGCCAGACTCCAGTTTGGCCAGATCGAGCAGGTCATTGAGCAAGGCAAGGAGGATGCGGCCACTGGCGTCGATTTGCTTAAAGTAGTCGAGGAGCTTGTCTGGGGAGGCAGCGGTGGCTTCTTGAGGCCAAAGCTCGCGAAGTTGAGGATGCAATGCCGGGGGGTGTGCAGTTTGTGGGACATATTGGCTAAGAAGGTACTCTTGGCTTGGTTCGCTGCCACCGCGAGGTAGGCTTTTTCTTCCAGCCTGACGTTGTCCTCTTCTCTCGTCAGGTCCAGCAAGCCTTCACTCAGCACTTCTTCAGGAAAGTAGCGGAGTATCCGAGACACCGCTACTTTCCTACGTCATTTCTGCCTGTGCGTTTGCAACGAGAACCAGGTTATCAACGGTGGAGAGAATCTGGTCAGGAAGTCTCATTCTCTCTTCTGCCTGCTTACGCTCAGCAACCTTACGATAGATGGCAAAGACGGCAATCTGTCCCTGGGCTACCCGAATGGGAGTTACGAGGATGGAAACGCGCAGCTGTAAGCCATCTTCGCTCCGCCGGATAGACTTTGGGCTTATGGACTCACCCCGGTGGAAGGTGGGAGACAGCCCCCCACCACTCGAAGCGCAGCGCATTAGGCACCAGCGAAGCGTTGATGGGCTGGTCCAAGGCCTCTTCCGATTTAACCTAAACATCGCAGTGAACTCCGCTTTTACGCGTAGCACCCGGTATTCGGAGTCAAGGATGGTCACTGCTTCTGGCTTTCCGGCGATGGCGTGACTCAATGGTCAAAGATTTATTTTGCTTGAGCGCCTCCCAATGCGCCGACTACTGCTCTCCCCATTACTCGGCTGGGAAACTGACATCCATTTCCGGGACAGTCATGAGCAGGAGTTCATCATAAGTATAGCCCGCAGAGCGACACGCGGTGTTTTTGAAGTTTGGAAACTGGGCATCCGGTTTTAATACAGGAGGTCACTATGGCAGCCCGATCAATGGAGAACTGGGTTAGGGAAGCTTTTCATCGCTCTGCTGCTTCAGGTTAGCGTTGGCGGCATGGAGGGCGTCGAGGGCCGGTTTCAGTGTGATGCCAAGCCCCGGGATCCCGCCGAGCAGAAGAGCAGAGTTCAAGTTGATAGCCTGGATTTTGACAAGGAAGACCGTGAGCAGTAGTCCTACGCAAATCGCGCTAACTACAAGAATAATGCTGCTGAGGCGAGAGAAATATGCCATCAGATGTCAGATTGCCTTCATCCCAGATTTCTGATGAGGTCTATCGGGAGTTCCGCCCTAAAGATTTAAGGAAAACACGTGAAGAGACAAGGCGCTTGGGAGGCTCCTCCTCAACTTAGCCTTGAGGCGGCCAGTACAGCGCACTTCATTTTCTCTTCCGCGGAAATAGGGTGCCTCTACAGTCAGGTTGAAATCCTTGGCTCAGTACGGGAAGATGCCTGTGTTCCGTTTCAATTTGTTCCACGGCATGATTTAGTGTGTAGAGTCGAGCCAACACACACAACAGACGCGCACTAGGCGCGACAGTCCCAAGCGACACAAAAAAGGAGGTTGCTATGATACGTCCCGAACGCATGGCCCATGTGGTGATTAAGGTCCGCGACATTGAACGCTCACGGAAGTTTTACACCGAGGTGCTTGGCATGCAGGTGATGAAGGACGTGCCCGAGATCGGCGCGGTCTTTTTGGCCAATCATGCCCGTGACCACCACGAAATCGCCCTGTTTCAGATTGGGCCGAACGCTGAGTCACCCAAACCTAATCAAGTCGGCCTACTCCATATTGCTTTCCGACTGCGGAGCGAAGAGGAACTCAAGGCAGCCTACGAAGAGCTTAAGGCCAAAGATGTGCCGGTCAACTTCACGGTGAACCACGGTGTGACCAAGAGTGTCTACTTCCGTGACCCCGATGGTTATGAACTCGAAGTCTACTGCGACAATCCTATAGAAGAATTGGCTGGCATGCCGAACGCGTATCTGGGTATGAACAAGCTCGACTTTGCGCCGGATGAACGTGGTCTAAAAGATGTGATTGCTTCGTTGAGGCAGTAACTGAGGGAGTACGAGAAACCTGAATATGGATATGGAGGGGCAGCCCCGGGTGGCTGCCCTTTTTTCTAAGATCAAGTAAGAGTTCGTAAAACTTGGAGTACCCATGGGCATTCGGACCGGTGCAGAATACCGAGAAAGTTTAAGAGACGGGCGCAGCATTTACGTCAATGGTGAGCGTGTCAAAGATGTCACGACTTACCCGCCGTTCCAAGGCGTAATCGATACCCTGGTATCCCTGTACGACCTCCAACACGATGTGACCCACCAGTCGACGTTGACTTATCCATCACCTAACGATGGTCGGCCAGTGGGGTTGTCGTTCCTGATGGCTGAAACGGCCGAAGACGTTGAACGCCGCGTCAGGGCAGAAGAATTCCGAGCTGAGACCACCTACGGCTTGATGGGGCGCATGCCGGATTTTATGAACGCACTGGTCACGGACGCTGCGATTGCCGCTCCGTTTATCGGTCAACGTGAGCCGCGTTTTGGGGAGAATGCCCGACGTTATTATGAAGAGTGTCGGGATAATGACTGGTGTTTGACCCATACCCTAGTCGATCCACAGATTGACCGCTCAAAAGGGCCGGCTGAGCAGACCGATCCTGAGGCGGCCCTGCATGTCGTGCGGGAGACGGGCAAGGGCATTCTGGTCAGCGGTGCGCGCATGCTGTCTACATTAGCGCCCTTTTCTAATGAATTATGGGTGGGGCCGTTTTATCCGCGCAAGCTGGGGGAGGAGGCCTATACACTGTGTTTTGCGGTTCCCATAGATACGCCAGGGCTGAAGTTTATTTGTCGGGAGGCGTATAATACGGGCCGGAATGCTTTTGATCGACCCCTCTCGTTTCGGTTTGACGAAGAAGACGCGCTCGCGATCTTCGATAATGTTGAGGTTCGATGGGAACGCGTTTTCATCAACGGCGATATCGAGGCGTCGAACTACATCCTCGGACGTGCGCCTGGATACGCACTGCTGCAGGCCGTTATTCGTGGAACCGTCAAGCTGCGGTTCATGGCCGGTCTGGCATGTTCGGTTGCTGAAGCCATAGGCCGTACAAAAGCGCTTCACGTCCAAGCCCAACTCGGCGAGTTAGTGGCGAATGTTGAAATTGCCAACGGCCTGCTGCGTGCTTCCGCTCAAGATGTGGTGACCAATCGTCGGGACGGCGGATCGCTTCGTTCGCTGGCTGCTGCACTCTGGGTCTTTATTCCACAGGCCCAAGTGCGTGCTGCTGAAGTGATTCGCCAGGTCAGCGGCAGCGGTCTTATTATGACGCCGACTGAGGGGGATTTTCAGAACCCCGAGATAGCATCCTACTTGGAACGCTATCTGCAAGGAAAAAATCTTCCCGCCCGAAACCGAGTTCAGCTTTTTAAGCTCGCTTGGGACATGCTCGGGGAGCAGTTCGGCAGCCGACAATTGCAGTACGAGTGGTTCTACTCCGGTGATCCGCTTTTTACGCGCTCGCGCTTTTACCACTCCCCTGCAGTGAAGACCTATAAGGGGATGGTGGAGCATCTTTTAGAAAAGGGGCGTAGCGCATAACGATACGCCCCGTATTTTTTTCGAATTAGCGCGGTGGATTGGTTGAAACGATATCTGGGGTGTCCTCTAAGCCGAGTGCCTCAATCGGAAGTTCAAAGCGTTCGGCCATCACTGCGTCTTCCTCTGCGAAATCACGCGTGAAGCAGCAGTATTCCATCTGCATACCATTTGGGTCTTTAAAATAAACTGACTTGGCCCAGTCGTGATCGACGATGTCCGACACCTCCACGCCTTTGTCCTGAAGTTCTTTCCGCTTTTCCTCTAAGGCCGTCTCGGTGCCGGTCTCAAAAGCAAAGTGATAGAATGCGCTGGGCACCCCTAGACCGCGGTTGATGCCCGCGTCGTATTCAACCGGGACGCCGGGAATACCTTTGGCTTCCATAAATGCAAGCAACTGATCCCGACCCGTGTCAAAGAAGATATGGCGGATTTGGCCGCCCTCTTTGACTTTGATGGTATCGCAGCGCACGGGCTTAAAGCCCAGGATGTTTTCGTAGAAATCGCGCGTCTTATCCAAATCGAGGGTGGACAGCCCAATATGAGAAAAACCTTTATGCGACATAACACTCCCTCCTTCTTCTCGTGGTAAAAAGTTTATTGTTTCTTTCAACGTCTACCACAGCTGCCGTGCTAAAGGAAAGCTAAAAGCCCAAAAAACTATGGATACATAGGCCATATTCAGATTGACATAGTAAGGAAATTCGGAATAGGCTCCGGGGCGTCCGAAGGAAGGAGAGCAAGGAGTGTTAGACCGTCCATGGTGAAGTGAATGAAAGGATAGGGGCGACAATGGACCTTGGTGTTCTGATTTTCCCAAAGCCCGACACGTGTGCGGCACATGCCAAGTTGGCGGAGATGTGTGGGTTTACCCATG
>CAZXFE010000190.1:0-7938 GCA_964639795.1 uncultured Enterobacteriaceae bacterium
CTTTGACATACCGGGAGAGGCTGCTTACTTTGCGGAGTGCAGGGATGAAACCCCAGGCATCGTCTTGCTTGCGTGCATCGTCGTAACGGTAGACCATAAAACGTTGCCCGCGTACATCGTATGGCTCGGTGAATTCGACATAGTCTTTGTACTCAAACCGTCCGGCATCACCCAGCGGGAAGATATGGCCCTTTGTGGACAAATGAGCCAGGTGGTTGTGATAGACGCGCTGGTATAACGCCACGAGATGGCGAATTGCTCTGCCTCCGCCCTGAATAAGATCAGCTGGAAATCCGGATAGCTTGGAGGCTTTTCCTCCCTTGGCGAGCAGTGCGCCCAGATAGCGCTCCACATTCATCCCGTAGTACTGCCAGCGGTAATTAAAATTCCAAGCTGCTTTTAGCCCTGACATCGGGTCGCCCGGGTTGATAAGAGCCCGAGCGAACGGTCGCCCGGCAACATAGTTTTCAAGGGCACCGTCCGCCGCCAGCTGGGTCTGATTCGCATACTGCTCAGTCGCGGCCAGGTAATCGGGGTGAGGCGGGTAATGTCCGGTTGGTGCAACATGAAATTTAACCTCCGGGAAATTAAACTCGTCTATATAACGGGGGGGGAGAAACGGTCGGAGCTTATCGAGGTCGGCCTGTTTGAGTATGTCGCCCTCTTTGAATTGAGGGATGCTATTGAGGTTCATTGTAATCCACTGCTGGATATCCTCACGAGTCGGGAGGCCCTGGTCTTGTGAATTGACCTGGCTCGCAAACAGTAGACAGACAGCAAGGAGGCTACAAAAGAGAAGGGGCAAAACTGTCTTTATCATGTATGTGGTATCCTCCCAGTCCAGTGATATTGAAATCAGCCTAGCCGAGCCCCAGGGCCACCGCAAGGATAGAAACGCCGAGGTGGGGTGGTGTTTCTATCTGCGTTCTCGCACCTGTTCTGACAGACGTTCTTGCTTGTCTCGCAGCCCCCAGGCTGCTCCTATCAGCCCAACCAGGGCAACGCCGCCAGCGCATGAAAACATGACCGTGAAATTTGTGTAGTCCAGAACGATGCCCAGAATAATGCTGCTGAGTCCCACGCCCACGTCGAATGCGCCCATCAACGTTGCCAGGGCGAGTCCACGTTCCTGAGGTGTTGATCGGTCAACCGTCAGTGCCATGATGGCGGGCTGCACTACGCCGAACCCCAAGCCTTGTAAAATCGCGCTGGATAGTATGCCGGTCGTGGAAGTGGAGAAGGCCAGAACAATCATAGCAGCAGTCAGGCATGCCAGACCAGGAATGATGACAGCAGCGCGACCAAAGCGGTCTGACCAGCGGCCGGCAAAGGGACGTGAAATAACGACGAAAATAGAGTAGAGGGTGAAATAGACGCCTGGATTACCAAAGTTATGTGCCTTGGCAAGAAGGGGCAGAAACGAGACGACAGCACCAAACGTCACGGTCATACATACGGCAATGAAGCCCGGAAAGAGCGCTGCCCGGCTCACCCATTGGGAAGGTTGTGTCGCGGCGTGATCGGGGGCCGGGGGTCGTGTTGGCTCATGTAAGGACCGCGAGAGCAGCAGACTTCCAAAAGCCAGACCCGCGCAAATCCAGAAGAGAGTATCATAACTAATATGCCCGATGAGCAGGACGCCCAGGGCTGGGCCTATGGTCATCGCGAGATTAAGCGACATGCCGTAGTAGCCCATTCCTTCGCCACGACGGCTCGGCGGGGCAATATCGGCAACAAACACTCCCGCAGCTGTGGTGTAGGCTGCAATTCCAAACCCGTGAAAAAACCGGAGACCCAGCATGACAGGAACAGATGTGGCCTGGGTATACAGGGCTGGGGCAAGACAATAGAACGCCGCACCGATACTGAGAACGGTCTTACGGCTCCACTGATCGACTAGCCGTCCTGACATGGGTCGAGCGAGCAGCGCAGAAACAGCAAACACTCCCATGATGAGGCCGACCTGAGAATCTGCTCCATGCAACTCCTCCACAACAAACACCGGCAGGACGGCGAAAAGGAGGAACATGCTAGCGGCAAACAGAAAGGTCCCGATACACAGTAAAATGAAATTCCGGGTGAAGAGGACTTCGTCGATTTGCTGTGGGGAAGAATCGCGCTGGGACGGCTGGTGTGATGTGGGCGACTCTGGCACGGCGGCTGAGTTTATAGGCGCAGCAGAGGGGTGGCAAGGACAGGACACCCCCAGCTTTCGGTACCCCGCACGATTAGCCGTTTATGTGACTACAGCATGATATCTCCACCGTTGGGACTTAAGCACTGCCCGACATAATGGCTCGACTCATCCGAAGCAAGAAAGACATAGGTCGGGGCGATCTGGTCCACCGTGGCTAACCGGCCTTTGGGGATGCTGGCGCGGATGGCTTCGAGGGCTTCCTTGCTGATGCCGTCTAAGATAGGTGTCTGCGTTGCGCCGGGGCCCACACAATTGGCGTTCACATTGCGGGTGCCGATTTCACGAGACAGAGAACGGGTGAAGGCTATGATGGCCGCCTTTGCGGCGCAGTAATGACTGAGGCCCGGCGAGCCGAGATAGGCTAACTGTGAAGCCGTATTAATAATCTTTCCATAGTCTTGTTCGTACATAATGGGCAGGACGAGGCGCGTACACAGGAAGACACTCCTCAGATTCACGGCCAACATCTGATCCCACATGGCAACGGGCATATCGCCAACTGTTGCCGCACTGGCAATCCCCGCGTTGTTGACCAAGATGTCGATCCGACCGTATGCCAGCATGGAGGTATCAACGAGATGTTGTACCTCTTCTTCTTTTGATACGTCGGCCTGGATGGCCGTGACCCGCCGGTCGAGTGCTTCGATGTCACTTTTTACGGCAGCAGCATTGTCAGCCTGAGTGACGTTCGGATAGTTGAGGACAAGATCAGCGCCTTCTTTTGCAAACGCGAGCGCGACGGCTTTTCCTATACCACTGCTTGATCCGGTGACTAAGGCACACTTGTTGTCGAGTTTGCCCATTGGTGTCTCCTCTATAGTCAAATGGGTTTATTTTTCACTTGCATGGCAACCAGTGTTTGATCGGTTTTCTCGAACAGCATTTGTAGGGCAGTTTCAACGTCAAAGGTATTCGGCGCTTCGAGCCGTGCTCCGATGGCTGCCTGTAGAAAGGGGTAGCGATCTGTCCAGATTGCAAGCTGCGGGGGTCCTTGGTCTTCGCGTTGCTGCGCTTGCCACTGGAGCACTTCGTCTGCGATTTGGAGATAGGCCATGATCGTCTTCACATGTGGGCGCATTTCGTGAGGCGTCACCTCAATATTTTCCTGAACATGTTTTGCAAAGGATTGAAACCCGGCGTGGTAGGTCGGATAGTCGGGTCCTGTGTAGGCAATGTCTAGTAACGATCGCAGTGCAACGGCAATATGGCGATGTCCGGTTAGCGGCCGTTGACTGATCTGGTCGCACGACAAAGGAAAGAGCAGGATTAAGGCGAGTAGTGCAACACAGACTCGACTCCTTCCCGCTGTAGGGGCGCAGCGTGCTGCGCCCTCTAGGTGTAGGGGCTCATTGTTGCTCATGGCAAATAGAAAAATGCTAAGCCGCGACTTTCTTCACCCCATTCGTCTCCCAGCCTTGCGGCAGCTTGGGTGCCGTCGGCGGCTCAAGTCCCGTCTCCTCTTTGCAACGAGCGAGCAGTTCCTCCAGCGGAGGGCCGAAATCAAACGTTAGCCGTTTGCCTCGGCTCGCTGCCATGTCTGCTCGAAGTGCCTGTGTTGCGGCAGCATTTACGCTGTGTGTCTCCGGATCAAGGACGACGCCATAGTCGGACTTCGCCTTTTCAACCGAAACCAGCTCACGGATCACGTCGATACGAACTTTTTCAACATCTCGTTCGAGCGGATCGCCCCATCCACCACCGCCAGCGGTTTGGAAGATGAGTTGATCGCCCGGCGCTACTTTGATCTGATCGCATTTTGACGGCAGAACCGTACGCGACCCATCGGCGCGGACAAGGAGCTTAGTTGAGCGTATGCCCGGCTTCCCGCCGAGAATACCCCACGGCGGCGTGAGCCAGCGATCGTCATGAATGGCAATCTCACCCGATTCGAGAAAGGTGTACCACTTGTCGATGCCATTCCCGCCACGATGCCGACCTGCTCCACCCGAGTCGATAACCGATGAGTAGCGGTCGACACGCATCGGACAATAGCTTTCGAGATATTCTGTGGGGATATTTGTAAAAAGCGGCCACCAGGAATGGCCGTCCATGCCATCACCGATAGGCCGGCCAGGAATGCCGCCATAGCCGATTTCCATAATGAAAAAGAATTTATCGTCTGCATCGTTGCCGCTATACAACAGATGCGGGCTGGTGCCGTAGCCGGCCGCAGTTGTGAGTTCCGGACTCTTCTGGCCCAGACAGCCGCCCATGACGTCAAACAAGCGGGACAGGGCATGCGTCCGACAGCCTAAGGCTGCGGGAAATTTGGGGTGGAGCAGCGAACCGTCTGGGATGCGGGCGTCGATGAGGTCATAAAAGCCGTCGTTAAACATAATTTGCGGGTCGTAGACCATGATCAGATACACGCCGATGAACATTTTGAACATGCCGGGGTTGAGGTAGAAGTTGACCGGACCCATGGCCTGTGGGTCAGTGCCGGTCCAATCGAAGATGGCCTTATCGCCCTCACGCCAGATGGTGAGTTTCATTTTGAACGGACCGTTTCCGCAACCATCGTCGTCAATATAATCTTCAAAGGACTGCGGCTCAGTCGAGATATTCTTTTGAATAAGCGTTTGCACAGCTCTGTAGGTCCGATCCAGCAATGCCTGGCAGGCGGCCAGATAGGTGTCGCGGCCAAAGCGTTCACACAGTTCTCCCACCCGCTGTTCGGCAGTTTTACAGCCGGCCACAATGCCCATCAAATCCGAACGATTCATTATCGGGATGCGGACGTTGTTTAAAATAAGATCCAACACGCCTTGATTGAGTTCGCCTTTTTCAAATAGCTTGACGGGCGGGATGCGCAGGCCCTCGCCAAAGATCGAGGTGGCATTGGTTGGAAACGAACCCGGCAGAGGACCGCCCACGTCCATCTGGTGGCCGAACATGGATGCCCAGCCGATAAGTTCATCACCGTCGAAGACCGGGACGAGCACGAGGAAATCGTTAATGTGAGAAATTGCACCGCCACATAAATAGGGGTCGTTGAGCAAAATCACATCGCCCGGATAGAGCGTTTGGTCAAAGCTTTGCATCATTTCGCGGATATAGGAGCCAAACTGGCCGACGACCATACGCCCGTTTGGGTCGCAGATCATGGGGAACTCGTCGTGCTGTTCGCGGATCACGGGGGACATGGCGGTACGGAACAACACCGCGTCCATTTCATAGCGGTAATTCTTGAGCGCGCTTTCAATAATATCGAGGGTGACGGGGTCGACCTCGATATCCGGAGTTTTAGCAATTTTTACATCACGCATGGTGGGCTCCTTATTTGACCATGAAGTCTTATTGAAAGTTCGGACGATGTACCCTAATGAGTTGGCCTGAAAGCTGGCTTTTCGCATGAAACGCTGCGTCAATTCGATTTGTTAAGCTCTGAGAATTTTGATCGACCGTGCACACGATAATCCCGGCGTGGTCTGGCTGCTCTTTGTGTAATTGGTTGAAATGTTTTCGATTATATGTCAGCGCCGTACGGTTCTGAGAAGATGCATCATGGAGGATTGCTTCGTCTAACATGCGTTGTCCAGCTTTGCTTATTTCCTGAAGTGTCTGAACGTCACGTCCAAGCTGACGTAGTGCTTCAACGACTGGCTGTGGGAAGTTTTTATCCGCATAGAGTAACGCCATAGGTTAGGCAGTCTCATTCTCACGAATCAACTGTTCTATTTCCACTTTATAGGAATGGACATGGGCCCAGCTATTGCCGAGGTCTTCGGCCCGCAACGTGGGATAGGTGTGAAAGATGTCCGCTTCACTTGTCCCCCGTCGCCGGTGCTGTTCCAGCACCCTAACCGGAATCCGGGTGCGAACAACGCAGACCCCACCGCCACATACTCTAGGAGTGCTCTCTGCCCCTGGAGACGCCTCGCTCGGATCCCCGACAACCCATTGTAGGAGCTGGGCCCTCTCTGAGCGAGTCGATGAAGACAAGAGTTTTTCAGCTTCGTGCAACGTGCCCATAGCCTTCGTTCGCCTTCTCGTGTCGTTACCCTCCCGGCCGAATCAAAATATTGGAATACGTATCTATTTCTCCAGCAAAGTTTGGCAACACGACAGTGGTTGAATCCATCTCAGTGACAATTGCCGGGCCGGGGAGTTGATTGCCGGGCTTGAGCTTGGCTCGATCATAAATCGGTGTGGTCAAAAAGTCTCCGTCAAAATAAATACGATGTTCGTCAATCTGGGCGTGGGCTGAGGCTGGACCGTCAGTTTCTCCTTCAGGCCAGTTCAGCGTTGTTCCCGTACCGAGGGCAATCGCGCGCAGGTTCACGATCTCACATTCGGCGTCCAAACGAAAACGGTACAGCTGCTCGTGTAAGGCGTGAAACTGCTCTGCCACGGCAGCGGTTCCTGTGTTGCGGAGCGCGTCGAGCGTCGTGGTGATAGGTAGTTCATAACCCTGACGGAAATAACGCATATCCGCGTTATAGAAAATTTGCTGCTGACTGCGTGGAATGCCTTCTTTCTCCAGCCAACCGGTTGCTTGTTCGCTGAGCCGTTCAAGAATTTCGATGACCTCAGCAGGCGTGATGCGATCTAGCGTGCGAAATACCGTTCGAGAAAACTCTTCGCGGTAGTCACAACACACGTCGCCCATGGCACACAAGATGCCTGGGGCAGGTGGTATCAGGATAGGAAATGCACTAATGAGCTTGGCGACCGCGTTCGCGTGCAAGGGACCCGCCCCGCCGAAGGCGACCAAGGCAAGCGTGCGTGGATCATAGCCGCGCTGGACGGAAACCAGACGCAGCGCACCGTGCATATTTTCGTTGACAATGTCTATTATGCCTTGCGCGGTTTGGTATACATCAAGGCCGAGTTTTTTCCCGATCTGCTCAACAGAGACCTTGGCCGCTTCTGTATCGAGTCTCATTTCACCACCTAAAAGATTCGGCGGGAGGTGACCCAGGACGACGTTGGCGTCTGTGACGGTAGGCTCTGTTCCACCCTTGCCGTAGCTGGCAGGGCCAGGATCTGCACCTGCGCTCTGTGGTCCGACGCGTAACGCATTCGTAATTTCAGGGACATGCGCAATAGAGCCGCCGCCCGCGCCAATACTGCGGACATCGACCGAAGGCACTTTGATTGGGTAATAGCCGAGAGTCGTTTCGCGGGAAATCGTTTGGCTGCCGTCTTGGCACATCGCAACGTCGGTTGAAGTGCCGCCCATATCCAGCGTTAACAGGTTAGGAAAGCCGGCCTTCTTAGCGATATACAACGCGCCTGCGACTCCGCCAGCCGGACCGGACATGACCGCGTAGACTGGCCGTTCCTGCGCCATAGACAAGGTCATGAGGCCTGCGTCAGAGCGCAGAATATTCACGTCGGCTTTGACGCCGTGTGAGGCTAATTGATCGGCAAAGCTGCGCATATAGAGCGCTACCTTGGGCCGCACGTAGGAATTCATGACTGCAGTGAGCGCGCGTTCGTATTCCCGGAACTCCGGCAGGACTTCTGAGGAGGCGGTAACAGGGATATCGGGAAGAACCTCTTGGGCAATTTCTTTTATCCGCTGCTCATGGATTTGATTCGCATACGAATTGATTAAGGAAATGGTGAGCGCTTCGATCCCCTGAGCGTCCAGCGCCTGCAGGTCGGTGCGAATGGCTTCTTCATCCAGCGGCGTAATGACCTCGCCACGCGTGTTTATGCGCTCTATGGCCTCCCGGGTGTATTCGAGTGCTGCGGGTGGATCGGGTTTCTCCATAATCATCCAGCCGGCTAGCGGG
>CAZXFE010000191.1:0-7882 GCA_964639795.1 uncultured Enterobacteriaceae bacterium
CGCTTTTGAAAGACTGCTGTCCTCGACTGCCTGTTCTGATTCACTCGCCATGTCGCCTCCTCCTTACATAAGAATAAGAGCTGGCACCGTAACAAAAAAGGGGACTGAGAGAAAGTCGGATGGTGATTTCTGGGAGTTAGGAGAGGTAACAACGCTGTTACCTCTCCTTTGGTGTTTAACGGGCGCTCTGAATGAGGAAGTTCACCGAGAACGCTTGAGCGGTATTAATGTCAATCGGCTCGTTGAAATACCACTCGTTGATCCAGTCTTCTTTTTTCTCATAGCCTGAAGGTGCATCCCACTTGGTGAAGTGGGCAAGCTGGAGGTCCATCTGCATCCCGTGAGGAGTGAAGGCCCAGTCGTCCGTGTAGTTGTATTTGCCGCCACGGACAGGTTTCGTCGGATAGCCCTCGTACGGTGTCGGGCCATATTCGTACATGTTAAACCACATTTTCCACAGCTCACCACCGTTGTCGTACATTTCTGAGAAGCTCTGAGCCCAGAAGTCTTTGTCGACATAGAAGATGCGCTTGGAATAGGCATACTGGCTGTAGGCAACGGGAAGCCCTTCAACAACATAGACATTGCGTTTTTCCCAGTTGATATTGCACGGCATCCCTGCGAGCACGCCGCTGCGGCCGTCAGGTTGCGCACACCAGACGTCCCTGGTGCCGTATTGGCCCATATGGACGGGGGCTAGGATTTGCTTGTCAGCCAGAACGCGAAACTTCCAGTACGCGTGTTTGGAATTCATGCCCCACAGCGAATCAAGATCCATGTCCGTGCCCCAGAAGGCGTCGGAGCGGTTCGCGACACTAATACGACGTACACGACGCAGCTCAGGCAGATACATATACGAGTCATCAGGAATATTTGTCGGCAGATAACGGGTATTGAGCACGCCTGCGCCCTTAAGGTCGTTTGGGATAAAGAGCGGACCGAACTGCTCCGTATACCGCATCGGCGGGTTGTTTGGCACGATCGGCTTAGGCTCGGTGTACAGACGACCAGTCCACATCATGCGACGCCAGAACTGGGAGCCGTACATACGCTCCATTTCGCCCCGGTTATTGACCAATTCAACGATCCATTCGGTACCCACGTTGTCAACATAGGCGGGTTTCTGCTCCTGGTTCCACATGATCTTCGCCCCGGCCATGGGGTCGTTGGCATCAATCGTCGGGAAGGGAACACCGGCGACGTAGTTGAACATTTCCCGGCCGTCGGCTGAAAGTTGAACCTGACCTGAGTATTTTTCCGTAGCTTCCGCGTAAAGTTTAGGCAGATTGACTTTCTTATACTCCGTGACCTTAATGGGCATGCCGTTTTCGACAAACCACTTTATGCCAGGAATCAGGAGGTCAGCGGCCTCAGCCATGTTGTCTTTAGTAACGGTGTCTCCGGGATTGACCTCCGCCGTCACCCAGCTCGGGGCTGAGAGACTAGCAGCGCCCACGAGTGTAAGCGCGCAAGCGATTCTGGTCCACCAATAATTCTTCATAAAATTCTCTCCCTTTTTTGGGTAGTCCTTGAGATACTTCCTGTAAAGACAAGCATCCCACGTTAAGCAAGCAGTCTAATGAGAGCTGCTTAGTTCAATTTGGTAGGCACGGGGGCGCACGGCTCATGACAGTACCTTCTCTCTTATTGAGTTTTATCTTGAGCTTCATTAATAATGATCAAAGAAGGCGCATTTGGTCAATAGTTTCAGGAGAGGCTTTTTCCACCTCCTCTAGGAGGGGTCCTCTCTGGTTATGCGAGGTCCCGTCCTAGAGGGTCTGACCTTCAGTTTTGGCTGTTTGTCCAGTAATAAAACGAGGTTTGAACAAGGCCACCATGACAGGCAAGAGAGTCATCGTCGCCAAAAAACTTACGCCCATCCACAGGGCCAGGAGCAGGCCCATTTCCGCGCTAAAGCGTAGGCTAGACATGGTCCAAAATAAAGTGCCCAGGATCATCGTCAGGGCGGTAAATGTCACCGCTTTCCCCGAAGTTGCGAGGGCAATCGACACCGCAGCATCAATCGCATTGCCCAGCCGGTGCTCTTCGATGATACGGCTCACGACATACAGCGCATAATCTATACCGAAGCCAACACCGACGGTCACCACGGGTAGGGTGTGGATATTGATGCCAATGTCTCGGGCGCCCATATAGGCGTTAATGATGGCGTTTGCCGCTAGGAGCGGAATTATCATATATACCCCGGCCGTGATGGAGCGGTAGGTAACCACCAAGACTAAGAAAATCGTGCCGAAACCGAGAACATTGACCAGGATGTCATTTCCCAACAGTTCTTCGTTAGCGGCGGCTAACACACCGATAGGACCACCGGCGAGACGGAACCGTGCGGTGTCAAGCGGGTGGGCAGCGATATAGTCACGGGCGCGCTGAATAACCCGCCGTATGGTTTCCCCTCTATGGTCGGTCAAAAAGAAGCGTATGGGCGCAGAGCGATACCTGTGATCAATAACCTGCGCGCTTTCCTGGAACGAGGTGCCAAAGAAGTATGAGGCCAGCAGGAGTTGCACTTCACTATTGCGCCGGGGCAGCACCTCCCATTTCGGTTCTAGTTCGTGGATGGCGCCGTTTACGACAGCCAAAATGTCTATAAACGAGAAGCTTAACCCAACCGAGGGGTCCCGTTCGAGATGGCGCTGAAATTGTTCGATCCAGGGCAAGACCTCAGGATTCGCCAGTGAGGGTTCTTTGGCTTGGAGGCGAAAGCGCTCGAGTGCGTTCATCTCTTTGCCGTCTTCTTCCGTCGGCTCTTTTTCCGCACGCTTATTGCGCTCGACCACGACCATCAGCTGTTCGACCCCACCGAAGGTCTCCTGAATGCGCGCGTGGGAGGTGTTGTGGGGCGAGTCAGCATACAGGAGCGGGGTGGCTGCCGTTGGGTCCCCGATCACCAGGTTTTGCCAAAAGTAGACGCTCACGGCCAAAACAATACCCCAACTTGCTAGGGTCAGTCCTTTGCCCACTGAAGAGACGAGAAAATTCGCTATAGTGGTAACAATCCGTTTGAAGATTCCGTTTTCGCGCTGTTCAACGACCTCAATGTCAGGTGCACGTAAGTAGTAGTATACGATCGGGTTCAAAAGGAGCTCGCTCACCGTAATAGCGAGTATCCAGACTGCCGCACTAATGGCGAGCTTCTGCAACAGCACGATGGGAACGAACAAAATAACGAGCAGGCCGAGGGCGTCGGTGAGGATACCCGACAGCGTTGGAACGAAGAGTTCGGCGAACGACGCAACAATCGCCGGCTCTTTTTGCCAATTCGCCTTGCGGTATTCTTCGTAATACCGTTCGTGCATCTGGACTGAATGGCTCACCGCCCGGGCAGTAATAAAGAACGGGATGACGAGGGTAAGCGGGTCTAGGCTGAAGCCTATCATCTTGATAAAACCCAAGCCCCAAATAGCAGAAATCACACCGGTCAACGTGGGCCGCAGCGCACCCCGAATGTCATGGAAATACCAGTACAGCAGTAGCCACATAAGGACGGTGGTGGCGAGAAATATGACGTAGACCTGCTTGGCATAGAAATACACCCAGCCGTATAAGGCCGGTTGGCCAGCCATATAGACCCGGGTGTTGTCATCTTCGAAGGGGTCGACAACCGAGCGTTGGACATCCTCAAACAGGCGCCGATAATCGAGTCTCTGCTCGATAAAGGCGGCGTTCAGCACAGCGGCTTTTTCGTCCAGGGAGACGAGCACGCCGTATAAATTGCGCGCGGAATGCACGATACGGCGTATTTGCTCAACTTCTTCCTCGGTCTGGGGTGCCCGTTCCATGACTGGTAGGACTTCCTGCATGCCGCCGCTTTTCATGATCACGCGACGGTTGGTGCGGTGGGCAATAGAGTTGACCAATTCATTATTTACGCCGTATACCCGTTCCAACGCCTGGGTCATATTGAAAATCTTGGTAAGCGTGTCTTTATTGAATATGGTGCCTTCTTTGACCTGCAACATTAGCATAATGGTGTTGGCACCGCCAAAAGTCGGCGCGTACTCTTTATGCACCTGAATGAAAGGATGGTTCTCCGGAAGTTGTTCGTCGAACCGCGTAACTAAGTCAAGCTGCACGGCAAAAGAAGCAAAAATTAAGGTTGCAACAATGACGAAAAGCAAGACGAGCTTGCGCCGGGCTATGATCTGCTCCCCGAGTCCGTAGAGATAGCCGCGCGCTGTATCACTCATACTTGATCCCTTTTTTGGTGCAGTTTGGTGTAGATTCCGCGTCAATTGTGTTCTGGTGCGCTTTGGGTTTAGCGTGTCACCTGCTTCCGCTCAAGTAACCCATCAATAATTGTCTCAATATTCTGGACCGACAGGTCATTGACCCGTATCCAACCGTCAAAGATCAGGCTCGGCACAGAATTGAGATGATAGCGCTGCCCGAGGGCGATTGTCTGCTCAACCTCGCTTTTGCCTCCGCCCGCATCCAGCCGGGTCAGCAGCAATTCGGGATCGAGACCGATACTGTTTGCCACATGGGCTATACCGGATCTGCTTGTGGTATCAATGTCTTCCTCAAAACGGACACGAAAGAGCGCCTGCTGCATCTCTTGACTCAGCCCGAACTCGTGCGCAATCGCGTAGGCGCGTGCGGGGATGTTGGAGGAAGCGTGCACGAAAGGGACGCTGCGAAAACGGACGTCTAGCTTTTCGGGATATTTCTTCTTGAGTGCGGGGACGAGTTCAGAGAAGACGTGATAACAATGTGAACAGATGAAGTCTTCAAAGAGTGTCAGCACGACTTTGCCTTGTACGGTTCCTTCCGGGGCACGGCGTACGAAGGAAAAGGAACCCGGTAAGGACACGTACCGGTCCATCAAGTGATCTTCAGCCCGACTTGGCGACAGAGATGTCGAAAAGAGGAGAAAGGGAATCAGCAAGAGTACAAGGAACCGTGCGACCATATATGGTCCCGGATCATAGGAAGCAAACGGGTAAAGTGCAAGGGGAATCGGCTAGACAAGCGAGATCGGGCGAGGTCACCTCGCCCGATCTCTATCTGACCAACTGCCTCAGTATATATGGCAGAATACCACCATGGCGGTAGTACTCGACCTCGATGGGAGTATCTATGCGCACCGTGACCTGGACTTCTTTAGTTTGTCCGTTTGCTCGATGGACGATTAGGGGTACATCTTGGCGCGGTTGGAGATCATCCTTCAGCCCGACCAGATCGAAGGTTTCACTTCCGTCGAGATTTAGCGACTGGATGCTGGTACCATCGTTGAACTGACACGGTACGACGCCCATAAACACCAAATTGCTGCGGTGAATGCGCTCAAAACTCTGAGCCACAACCGCTTTCACGCCAAGTAGCTGGGTCCCTTTGGCGGCCCAGTCGCGCGAACTTCCTGTACCGTACTCCTGACCGGCCAATACCACCAACGGTACCCCGTTGGCCTGATACTTCATAGCCGCGTCGTATATGGACATTTGCTCGCTACTGCGGCCGTTGTCCGGGTGATACCGTGTCACGCCGCCTTCGACACCGGGCAGCATGAGGTTCTTGATTCTCACATTGGCAAACGTGCCACGGGTCATAATGTGGTCATTCCCGCGTCGTGCGCCGTAACTGTTGAAGTCTTTGACTTCAACTCCGCACTCCTGAAGGTACATGCCTGCTGGTGAGTCAGGCTTAATCGCTCCAGCAGGGCTAATGTGGTCAGTGGTGACCGAGTCACCCAGCAAGGCTAACGGACGTGCGCCGCTGATGCCCTGGATAGTTCCAGGCTGGAGACCAAAGGACTCAAAGAATGGGGGCTCCTGGATATATGTGGACTCCGCCTCCCATTCGTACACAGAGCCGGTTGTGCTCGGGATGTCATTCCACAATGGGTTCTGTTCCTCAAAATCGGCGTATAGGCTGCGGTATGTTTCAGGATCAAGAGCAGCGGACATCAGGTCCTGAATCTCACCCATGCCAGGCCACAGGTCGCGCAGATACACGTCACTCCCGTCTTTGTCCGCACCCAGCGGCTCTTTGGATAAGTCAATATCAACGCGACCTGCCAGCGCAAAAGATACGACCAGCGGAGGGCTCATCAGGAAGTTGGCGCGAATGTTTGGGTGCACGCGCGCCTCAAAGTTTCGGTTGCCGCTCAGGACACTGGCGGCCACGATATTGTTGTGGATCATTGTCTCTTCTATGGCTGGATTGAGCGGCCCGGAGTTTCCGATGCACGTGGTGCAGCCATAACCAACTGTCTGAAAGCCGACTTTATTCAAATACTCCTGCAGGCCGGTTTTCTCCAAGTATTCAGTCACTACCCGTGAGCCCGGACCGAGTGAGGTTTTGACCGTCGGCTTGACGCGTAACCCGCGCTCGACAGCCTTTTTGGCCAGCAGTCCGGCTGCCAACATTACGCTTGGATTTGACGTGTTGGTGCAAGAGGTAATGGCGGCAATGAGCACATCGCCATGTCCGATATCGCCCAAATCAGTGTCTTTCCCGGTTTGCCCGTTTTGAATGGCATACCTCTGGTCACGTGTATTCTGATCTGTATTAAAACCACCCGCATTCAGGGGCATGGTTAGCAGGTCCCGAAACCTGCCTTTGATGTCGGGCAGATTAATACGATCTTGCGGACGGCGAGGACCCGCTAGACCTGGCTGAACGTCGGCCAGATTGAGCTGGATGACCTGGCTGTACTCAACCTCGCCTTCGCGTGGAATGCCGAACATGTGCTGAGCCTGAAAATAGCTGCGGAAGGTGTCGACTTGCTCGTCGGTTCGGCCGGTGGCTCTGAGGTATTTGCACGTTTCTTCATCAACCGGGAAAAAGCCCATGGTTGCCCCATATTCAGGCGCCATATTAGCAAGCGTGGCCCTATCAGTTAGCGAAAGTGCGGCTGCTCCGTCGCCAAAATACTCGACGAATTTTCCTACAACCTTGGCTTGGCGTAGCATCTCGGTACAGTGCAAGACGAGGTCGGTTGCGGTGACGCCTCCACCTAAGCTGCCGGTCAGGTGCATGCCGACGACGTCTGGCATTAGGAAGTATACGGGTTGGCCGAGCATGCCGGCTTCAGCCTCAATACCGCCTACACCCCAGGCCACTACGCCGAGGCCGTTGATCATGGTTGTATGTGAGTCTGTACCGACGAGAGTGTCGGGGTAATACACTCCATCTTTACTGAGAACGCCTTTGGCCAAGTATTCCAGGTTTACCTGGTGGACAATGCCGATCCCTGGTGGAACAACCTGAAAGCTATCAAAGGCCTGCATGCCCCATTTGAGGAACTGGTAACGAGGGCGGTTGCGTTCAAACTCGATCTCCATATTGCGCTGGAGTGCATTGGCAACCCCGGAATGATCGACTTGGATAGAGTGATCGACTACCAGGTCTACGGGCACCAAGGGTTCGATCATTTTGGGATCTTTGCCCAGTTGGGCCACTGCCGAGCGCATGGCTGCAAGGTCGACCAACAGGGGAACACCCGTAAAGTCCTGCAAAATGATCCGGGCAACAACAAAGGGAATTTCCGCCGTGCGTGTCTGTGTTGGCTCCCAATTGGCCAAAGTGCGCACGTCGTCTTCGGTGATCTTTTGTCCGTCATGGTTGCGCAGCACAGATTCGAGAACAATGCGAATGCTGATCGGAAGCCGAGAGATCGACCCTATCTTCTCCTTTTCAAGTTGGGGTAAAGAGTAAAACTGGCTCGCCTTCCCTGCCGCGGTGGTAAACGTTTGTAGAGAATTGAAAAGGTTATGTAACATACGAATGTTCCTCCAAATTTATGGATGATGTCAGGAAATGATCGTCTTGTGTTGCGGTATGCGGATATATTCTATCCCGGTTGAAGGCAAGGGAGAGGGGGCATATCGCGTGGCCGCGCAGGCTGCGCCATACATCT